>JAJRTK010000152.1 GCA_024278345.1 bacterium
CCAGGCGCGGCAAAATCGAACCGGAAGCCATCCTGCAAAGACTCCAGCAATTGCTGGAGCTCCCAGACCTTCCCCGGACCATCGAATGTATCGATAACTCGAATATCCAGGGGACCGAACCCGTTGCGGCGCTGGTGCTCTGCCGGGACGGCAAGATGGACAAGAAAGGGTACCGACACTACAAGATTCGAACCGTCCATGGCCCAGACGATTTCGCCTCCATGACTGAAGTGGTCGGCCGGCGCCTCGACCGCCTGATATCGGAGAAGAAGCCCTTCCCCGACTTACTGCTGGTAGACGGAGGAAAGGGTCAGCTCACGGCAGCTCTCGAAGCCATGAGCCGACGGAATCTGCTAGGCGACGTGAACGTTGCCGCCATCGCCAAAGGGCGGCGAGGCGCGCCCATCATAAGGGATCGGTTCGACCGGGTCTTCCTCCCGGGAAACCCCGTGCCAATCGACTTCTCCGCCGACACCTCCGCCCTTCGATTGCTCCAAAGAATCCGGAATGAAGCCCACCGGTTCGCCATCACCTTCCACGGAAACCGGAGACGGAAGCGAAGCCTCCAATCCGTTCTCGATGAAATTCCTGGCGTCGGGCCAACCCGAAGAAGAGAGCTCTACCGAAAATTTCGAACCCTCCAGAGAATCCGGCAAGCGTCGGTAGACGAGCTTCTGGATACACCGAGGCTCGACCAGCGCACGGCCCAGGCCATCTACGACTACTTCCGGACGGAGTCAACAAGCTAGCGCCAGAAAACAAAGGACGACGTCCCCGCCAAACCGGCGAAACAAGACGACTTGGGGGACCACCGCCCAGAGCTGCCACTGGAACGTAACTCAAATCGCGATCTTGCTGTTGGGCCAACCGGGGAAGCTAGGTTACACTGTTGTCTCGCTTTGTGGCGCTCTGCTGTCAATTCGCGGTAGAAGGCGCTTTCGACGGAAAAATGCTCTCACGGACGTGGCCTCTTCCAGTCCCGGCAAACCGGGATCAACCACTGGAATCTCGGAGGAGGTCTTCCTGCTGGCGTGGAAAGGAAAAAACATGCTCATGCAACCGACCGCTCTTATCTATAGCTCCCACAATCGCTGCGACTACCTCCACCGCCAGTGGATTGTGGAGCGAGCGCTCCAGAGTCCGGACAACAAGACGATCCTCTACCTGCCCTTCTCCATGGGCCGGCGGGATCAGCAAGATTACTCCTGGGGCACCTTCAGATGGTATTTTGATCAGTTCAGCCAGTGGGGACTTCGGGCCGACACTTTTTTCTGGAACGAGCATCTTTCCAGGGTGGACGCCGAGATTTTCTTCGACATGCTGGAAAGCTCCGAAGTCGTGATCCTGGGCGGTGGCAATGCACAGCTCGGCTTTGATCGGTACGGCGGAATGGGTGGACAGTTTTTCGGTGACTGGGAGATGTTCAACAAGATCCTCCACCAACGCCAGGCGGAAGAAAAGTTGACCGTGGGCTTTTCCGCCGGAGCCATCCAACTTGGCGACGCCAGTCTGTTCGAAGATGGCGGCCGTTGCTATGGTCTCATCCACAACATCGCGGCGACTTTGCACCACGAATGGGGTGCCGAAGACGAGCTCCGCGTCACCGCCAGCGAACATCCGACGACTCTAATCTTCGGGCTGCCCAACGATTCTGGAATCGCCAGCAACCAAGGATTTCTGCCGTCGGGCAATAAATGGCAGGCGCTGCAGTTCATCGTGGACAATTCCTGGACCTTGCCGGCGGACGGTTTTCATATCAAGACGCGGCAGGGCATGAAGATCGACCACTTCTACCACGACGGGCGCCGATGGACCTTCGACGGCGGCGATGTCTTGGTGCGGGTCATCTCGCCTGATTACAGCTACCAGGGTACCTGGATCCTGCAGCCCAACACGCCGGTCATCTATGACTACTGGACCCAAACCCCCACCGGTTACCAGAGCCTCGAACATATTTTGGTTTCCCACTAAAAAACAGGACCTGTGATTCTGAGTCGTAGGACGCCATCAGGGCTCGATTTCCACTAAAGCACTTTTCTTCCTGGGGTTGCGGTCCGCTCCCGGCGGCACGACCCACGCCTGTGGCGCGGGTTCCCCCCGTCCGCCGCCGTCCGCCCGTCATCGCCCTGGGGCATGCTCCGTACCTCAAGAGCCGGAAAGCTCATCACGGATCGTCCCGTGGCAGGCGGGCACGGCTCCACCAAGGACGAGGAGATGCGTACACTGGAGGCCCAGGTCGTAGGGCGTGTCCCGGAAACGAAAAAGGCACGCAGCGACCATAAACGCAGGGTTCCGGAGGACTGCAAAGCCCCCCGGACAGAGCGCGTGGCAGAGCCTCGCGCGCCTGGGGTCTGCCAATTGAGCATCGGGTTTTGCGGGGAGTTCTGCGGCAGAGCCTCGCGCTCCAGGGGTCTGCACCGGGAAAGCCCGGCTGGAGCAGCAATCCTGCACCTCGCCAGAAGGCGCCTGCCACCGGACTCCCAACTCTGGACGCTACGCTCTGATCAGTAAGCCATTGAGGCTCTTTATGCGTTCCGGGAATCTCTTCTCAAGACCTTGATTCCATAGCTCTTCATCGGCCCTTGCGGGGCGCGCTGGATCCTAGGCTCAATTCCTTGATTTATTGAACGTTTCTGGTCAGGTTCCGACGTAGATCCCTGGAATCCATATTGAGCCAAATTTGATTCTATTCGGCTGATTTCCGCGACACGCTCGACGTAGGGTGTTTTTTTCGGCGTTGGTCATCGGTGGTGCCTTCTTTTCCCGCCCAGCTTCAGGACTGGAGGGTCATCTCATCAACTTCGGCGAGCGGGAGACGGTTGTTCGTCTCCATGACCTCGAGCGCTCCGACTTCCAGCAGGTGCACCAGGAGAAGGGATGTTTCGAGGTCGTCTTCGGGACTGGCGTCCAATATGGTCCGCAACTGGACGTGGTTGTGGGCAATTTCTAGCATGTCGAGCTGCTCTGGAGAGAGTTCTCTCAGGGATATACCAAGGGGCTGCGCGATGCGAAACTGAGCTCCGGAGCTCGGTAGCATCGGCCTGAGCCTCTCGAGCTCATCTTGTTGGCGCATCGCTTCGAGGAGCAATCCATCCGTGGTATTCCGCATCCAGGTATCCGACGCAGGAAGCTCTTTCTCCACAAGTTTTTCCAGCTTGAACGTGCCTTCCTTCCAGGCCACCATCCTGTAGAGCGCCTTTTGGGGGGAAAGGTAGCGACTCCCTTTGATCTGGGCTGACAGCATGACACCTTCGCGCAAGAATATACGCCCAGATCGGTGAGGCGCATGGATTTCCATGATCCCGCTCTTACGCATGGATGACAAGAGCTGGATCACGTCGGCCAGCGGTATCTCGTCGATGCGTCCCGACATGGAAGAAATGCCGGTGGTGGACCTCCCGTCCTGGGGCTTCATTCCTTTGGAAAGCACCAGGGTAAACTCATCGCGAGGGGTATCCGAGGAGACCAGACGCAGCATGCTCGTTCCGATCAGAACGCGATCCCCTACTCTCAGATGAGCTCGCCGGATTTTGCGGCTGTTGACCAAGGTGCCGTTGGTGGACCCGAGATCCTCGATGAAGACCTTCTCCCCAACGAGGGTGATCTTCGCATGTTTTCTAGAGACCATGCTCTCTTGGAGCACGACTTGTGAATCGTCGGCCCGGCCAATGAAGTTCTCGAGGTCGGGATCGAGGGGAAACTCTTGCCCAGCGTATTTTCCGCCAACAGAAAGCAATGAATATTGAAGGATTTCCGCCATGTTCGAGTTCAACATACAATGAAGATTAGTGGGTCGTTGTTACCCCAATTCGGAGCATTCAACACAGATCCTGCACGAGGCGGGCTGGGGAGCGAGCCCATGAAAAAAGGTGTAGGGTCGGGTGTCCAAAGACGCACTGGGGCGAGGTTTAACCCGTCCGTGGACATCGTTTAAGAACCGACCGCCAAGAACGCCGGGGGAGAATGATTCGCCCGCGGCTGTGAATCCGTGGCCTCCCTAACAGAAAGGTATCGAGGAATCTGGACCATGAAGTCAACTCCCGGGGCAAGAGAACCGCCCTCCATGGAACTTCTTGGGGCTAGTCATCGGTGGTGCCTTCGGCAGATTTTGCTGTCGCTCGGGAGCGGGTGGCCGGTGCCCACCGAGCCGGAGCGTCGCTGAGACAATGGCCGCAGGCCATAACGGAGCGTCGGCTCCGCCGACCACCGATGACCAAGGCCAACTTCTTCAAGCTAGCTGTCCACCAGTTCAGCGTTTCAGGTCCCGTTCCCTTAGCTCGGGAATCTGCTGGCTGAGCTGGAGGCGCAATCTTCTGAGCAACCTCTTCTCCAGTTGGCGGATTCGTTCCCTTGAAAGCCCGAACTTTTCGGCGATGGCCTGCAGAGTCAGCGGGTCCCTTGGCTCGCCTGTTTCCCTGTCGATAGGTAGGATCCGGTCATAGAGGATGGCCGTCTCCTTGTCCGACAGGCTCCGCGCAATTTCCTTGACCTTCCGAAACAAGAGTTCCTTGAAATCCTGTTCCGCAACATGGTCTTCCACTGACTGTTGGTCGCCGGCAAGGGTATCGATCAAGGCCACTCCGTCTTCGTCAAAAAGAGGGGCATCCAGCGAGACATCCTGAACTTGGAGGAGCTTCTCGACCTTGAGAACTTGTTCTTCCGTCGTATGAAGGTTTTCCGCCAGCAATTCCGGTGTGGGATCGAAGCCCAGCACCCGAAGCCGTTCTTTCTCTTTCCTTAGCTTGAAGAAAAGTAACTTTTGCTGCTGCGTCGTCAATGTTTTGACAATATGCCAATTGTTGAGAAGATATTTCAAAATGTACGCCCGGATCCACCAGGTTGCGTACGAAGCCAGCCGGACGCCCTTTTCTGGATCGAACTTCCGGACGGCTTGCATCAAACCCACGTTGCCTTCTTGGATAAGGTCCAGCAAACTGACCTTGGCCCAGCGATAGTCTTTGGCCACACGAACCACCAGCGCTAAATTGCTAGTAATCAGCTCCCAGGCCGCTTCGGGTTCCCCCTTATCTCTCATCCTCCGGCCGACGTCCGTTTCCTCTTCGCGGCTAAGACGCCGATACCTCCTGATTTCCGCCTCGTAGCGAACGAGAGAATCGTACCGGCCAGGTAGAGAACTCACAGCAGCCGGCATTCCTCTTTTGCGGGAGGAGATTCTGTTGACTTTCTTGCCAGATTTCTTCTTTTTTTCGGCCAAGTCTCACCATCCCAAAAGAGATTCTAAATAAGATTTCCGGGCTCGGTCATCGATGGTCGGGGGAAACTTATCAGACCCTTGCCTCCCAACGCCACGCCCCCCACACTCTTTGGCCTGGACCACCTTTCGATCACCCTGTTGGCGGTGGCCATCGGTGACCGCCATGGGGCCACTCGACGCTACGCGTTTTTGGGGAGGGTGGCCGATGCCCACCGAGCCGGAGCGTAGCGGAGATAATGGCTGCGGGCCATCACGGAGAGTCGGCTCCGCCGACCACCGATGACCGAGGCCCCTTCGCCCTCTGTCGGGCAGAAAAGTGTAAAACCCAATACTGGGGCAATAACTACATGGTTGACTTTTTGATTCGTCTTCCATATTTTTGGTGGTGTCCTGCGAGCTAGAGTTCGGAGGGCATCTCGTTCCTTTGGGGGTACCGTCTCGATCTCCCCATGGAAAGGGCGGTTCACGAACCTCGTTTTCTTTTGAAAAACCGCTCGACAAGGGGCTCGCGTCCTGAGATCGCGTCCCCGCACACTTGAGGATCGCCATGAAGTTCACTGAACCGGACCTCCAGGGTCCCACGCTTGAAGAACTACGCTTGAGGCTCAAACAGTCCCGATCAGCGGCGGAAACCAAGGGCAACGAATTTCCCAAGACACCTCCCACTCCCGCTCAGTGGAGAGCGGAACGCTCCCGGGATCGGGCCGTATGCCTGCAAACCACTCCCTGAATTGCTTTGTTCCCCAGTTTCTTTGGGTCCGTGGACTGAACCTTGGGGGTGGCTGGCCATCCGCGTACCATGAAAGTACATGGTTAAATCCATCTTCGACGGCGTGGTTATGGCGCTCGGCGCCATTCACTTTCATCTTCCGGGGTGTGGTCGCCGGGATCATGCTCGTTAAGGCGGGACATTTCGAGGATTGTGGAATTGCGAGCGTCCGGGCAACGCCTCGCGCTGCTCGACGGTCGTCCGGGGATTTCATCCCCGGTCCCCAGGCAGGGCTTTGCCCTGCACCCACCAGGGAGTTCACTCCCTGGATCCACATTTATGTACGGTAGGACTCGCTTATGTTCGGCGTCTCGCTACGCTCGGCACCGCGTCTTTTTTCTTTCGTCACGTGTCCTGCGTTAACAGTCATGGTGGAGTGGCCAACGCCCCGGAAGATGAAAGGCAGGACGCCGAAGCTTCCGGTGTTTTAGCCCCCCAATCTTTTCGCATGGAGGCCTTCCGGCCTCCATGCCGGCGTGTACTTTCACGGCAAGACAGATGTCTGCTTTGCGTGTACTTTCATGGTAAGTGGATACCTGGATTGGCTTATTTTCAGGGCACGGAGCATGTCAAGGGCAATGGCGGGCGGACGGCGGCGGACGGATTGCCGCCGACGGGAGCGGACCGCAACCCTAGGAAGAAAAATCGCTTCCTAGATTACCAAAGCAGAGGCATCAGGGTTGCCAAGGAGGAGTTGTCTCCGTGGAGAACGAGAGGGACTTTTTCGTTTTGGACTTCCACGGCAATCTCTTCTCCAGAGAGGTTTTCCAACGCTTCCAGTAGCTCGTCAGTGTTGTGTTGCGCCTGATACAAAGGCCCCGTCCACTCGATACCTACGACGATTTGCGCCATTCCTTCGGGTGTTTCCGGGGTGCTCAGGTAGAGCTTGCAGTCGTCGATGACCATCTTTACACGGGGCGAGAACAAGCGCGCCTGGCGAATGGCCTCAATGACCCGTTGTCTGCGGAACCATCCTTTGTGCCGTGTTTTGCCGGGCACCAGCGCATCGTATGAAGGCATTGGCCCTTCCAGCGCGACAGCCTCCACGCCGCGTGCTTCTTGCCGAAGGGAAAAAGACCCTTTCCCCAAGACCATCGCGGTGGGTGCATCCCGTTTGAGGTATCGGCTCGCCAAAAGTAGAAAGCGGCCGGGAAGGATGAGCTCGGTGGATTCGGAGGCCGCGGAGAAAGTGACTTCCTCGGCCAACGCCAACCGACGGCCATCGGTGGCAACCATTCGGAGCCCGCCTGGTCCCAGCAGCAGGTGGATTCCCGGAAAGATCGACTTGTTGCGGCCTTTTGGCCGAGCGTAAGCGATCATCATGCCCAAGATGCCCACAATATTCTTGTCGGTCATCCACCTTTGGCCGTGATCTTCCTGGACGGGAACATCCTCCAGGGGGCGAGTCCAGAAAACAGCTCGATAACCGCCTGCAACGACCTGCAATTCGTCAGCTCCACAAACCAGGTCGATGGAGTGGGCACGGATCTCCTTCAGGGTCTGCAAAATCGGCCGACCGGGAACGACAAAAGCTCCAGAAAGCTGTTTCGAGGCTGGGACAATGTCCCAGCCAGAGCCTTCTTCCGTCTGCCCACGGACCAGTATTCCGCCGGCAGTCCTGGAAAAAGAAACATCTGGAGCCTTGGAATGTTTGAGATCCGCAAGTCCAAGTGCGATCTCAAGGGCCCGGATCAACTTTGCGCGATGCACTTTCAATCCGAAGCCTCCCAGTTCATCAAGATCCCCATGGGAATCATTGCGCTCGCCCTCAAGGAAAATGGGTTAAGGCAGCAGCCCTCGAACAAACGAGAACGGAAATGAGGTGCTGTCTCTATACCAAAGATCGGGATGTCTGTCCCGTTCCTGGCGAAGATATCCCTCCTTCCGGGCTCCCGTGGCCGGGCGCTCTTTCCAGTCAGGATAGCCGCCACACTTTGACTCGGTGAACAATCGCTGTATTCAAGGGGCAAAAGAGTGACGGCTACAGGCAGAAAACAAGGAGGCAACGATGATCGTGGCCATCGACGGTCACGCTGGCTCAGGCAAAAGTTCTCTGGGGCGGCGCCTGGCACGATTCTACCGCATGCACTACATCGATACTGGTGCCATGTACCGGGGAGTCGCTTTGGGCTTCCTTCGAGGGGACTACTCGTTTTCCGCGGTCGATGGGTCGGAGCTCAGCCTCCGGCTTGAACGGATGAACCTCGAGTTTCTCCCCACCGGTGCTGATTTCCGCGTCTTCCTCGATGGTGAAGACGTCACCCAGGTGGTTCGCCAGCAAGAGGTGGGCAAGCTCGCATCCCAGGTTGCGGCTCTGGAGCCCGTTCGGCGATTCCTCACGCAAATGCAGCGGTCATTTGCCGCCATGGGAGATCTCGTCGTGGAGGGCCGAGATATTGGAACCGTAGTGTTCCCGGCTGCCGATCTCAAGATCTTCTTGACGGCGAGTTCTTCCGTGAGGGCCGGTCGGCGCTATACGGACGCAGCGGGCGGAAGCGGTCGAACTCAGGCAGAAACACAACGGGAGATTGAAGAGAGAGACAAGAACGATTCGACTCGGGAAATCGCCCCACTGGCGCAATCGCCGGACGCGGTTTTCATTGATACATCAAATTTGTCCCTGGACGAAGTTTTCAGCGTCGTCGAATCCTGCCTGGCAAAGCTGGAGAGGTAGATCTGGCCAAGCAGTTCAGGTTTGCGTCTTGCCAACAATTGAGCTAGAGTAGGGCATTCGCAATCCGTCTAAAGGCCCACTGGGGGCATTCTTTCGGTCATTCACTCAAGCTTGGGGACGCTCTCCAAGGGCGATATACGTTCGGCGGCGGGCTCGTAGCATCTTCGTCGATCACCGCAGGCAACTCAACAGGCTGTTTGAGGAGGTTTCCACCAAACCATGCCAGAAAACCACAACCATTCAACCACTCTTGCCTCCGTCACCGAGATGCAACTGGGGGAACCCGTGCATAATCTCGATGACATCGACTTCGATTCCATGAGCATGGAGGAGATCTATGAACGGACCTTCTCGAATATTGCCGAGGGAGAAGTCGTTTCAGGCCGCGTATTACAGGCCACGGATTCCGAAGTTCTCGTGGACGTCGGTTACAAGTCCGAAGGCATCATCTCCAGGCGCGAATTTGGGTCTACTGATCTCAAAGTCGGTGACATGGTCGATGTCTACCTGGAAAAAACGGAAAATGCCGACGGTCTGATCGTCCTTTCAAAGGAAAAGGCGGACAAGATCAAGATCTGGGATCAGATCAACAAGGCCTACGAGAATGACGAAATCCTGGAAGGCCGCGTGGCAGAGCGCATCAAGGGTGGGCTGACCGTTGATATTGGGGTGAAAGCCTTTTTGCCTGGATCGCAAATTGATCTCCGGCCTGTCCGGGATCTGGAGAAGCTCATCGGTGAAAACCTCCGGGTGAAGGTCATCAAGCTGAACAAGAAGCGGGGCAATATCGTCCTGAGCCGCCGGGTCATTCTTGAGAAAGAGCGGGAGGAGAAAAAGAAGGAAACCCTGAAAAAGCTCGTTCCTCAGACCGTGCTTCCTGGCATCGTGAAGAACATCACCGAGTACGGGGCCTTTATCGATCTCGGCGGAATCGACGGGCTGCTCCATATTACCGATATGTCCTGGGGCCGAATCAACCATCCCACGGAGATGTTCTCCATCGGCCAGCAAGTGGACGTGATGATTCTGAAGTTTGATCCGGAGACGGAAAAAGTGTCTCTTGGAGTCAAACAGAAAACGGAGGATCCCTGGAAGAAGGCCGCGGAGAAATACCCCATCAGCACGCGCGTGGGTGGGAAAGTTATCTCCCTGACCGACTACGGGGCATTCGTAGAGCTGGAAGAGGGTATCGAGGGATTGATTCACATTTCCGAAATGTCTTGGAGCGGTCGAGTTAAACACCCGTCAAAGGTGGTTTCCATCGGCCAAGACATTGAAGTCATGGTCCTGAACCTCGACGTGAATGCCAAGCGTATTTCCTTGGGGCTCAAGCAAACCGAGCCCAACCCGTGGTTCGTGGTCCAAGAACGGTATCCCGTGGGCTCCATTGTCAAAGGCAAGGTACGGAATTTCACGAACTTCGGCGCCTTTGTGGAGCTTGAAGAGGGAATCGACGGCCTCATCCACATTTCTGATATGTCCTGGACGGCGCGAGTCAAGCATCCTTCGGAGGTCTTCAAGAAGGGGCAGGAGATCGAAGCCGTGCTCTTGGACATTGATCCAGAAGCCGAGCGGCTCTCTCTGGGTCTCAAGCAGCTTACGCCAGATCCGTGGGACGAGGTTTCGAGGCGCTTCTACGAAGGCCAGGTTGTGGAAGGCGAAGTGGTCCGCCTGAGTGAATTCGGGGCATTCGTCCGGCTTCTTGATGGCATCGAGGGCCTGATCCACATCTCGGAACTCGATGACTCCCATGTGGAGAAACCTGAAGATGTCGTGCAGATTGGCGAGAAGATCAAGATGAAGATCATCAAGATCGATATTCCCGAGCGGAAAATCAGCCTTTCCATACGCGCCTTCAAGTCGGCGGAAAGTACGGATATTAGTGAGTACATGGGCCATCCAAGCCGCGAGACTGCGGGTCCAACTCTGGGCGATGTCGTCAACCGTGACACTCTGCTTCAGAGTTTGCGACAGATGCGGGAGTCCGTAGACTCCTAGCCCATTGAACCCAACCCGAACCGCCCGATGGCAAACGTCGAATTACCGTGAGCCTCCGGGCGGTTTCTTTTTGAAGACCGATTGCAAGACGCCAGCGAGCTTCCGAATGTCCATTTTTTTGACCCGATGGAAGCGGTTCTCACGGACATGGAGAGCAGCAATCATCCTGCTGGTTGTTGGTCTTTTTGCCGGCACAAGTACACCGGAGCCCCGGCCCGGTACTCAGGCGCCTGCCAGAGTCCCCGGGAAAAAGCCGCCTCCCTCGGGGTCCGCGCAACAAGTCCAGCTCGAGTCGCCTCATTTTCGCTACACCCATATCCAAGGCGGCAAGCGTGCATTCGATATCATCGCCAAAAAGGCCGAGATTCTGAAGAATGAAGACTTCTCGCTTTTGGGCGTCGAAGATATCACCCTCTACGGTAGCAATGGCAAGGAATCTCATTTGACCTCTGATTTCGGGCGGTGGATCAAGGCAAGTGGGGATTTCGAGGTTTGGGGAAATGTCGTGGGCCGCATTCCAATGCGGGACAACGGTGGTGAGGGCGGGCTCAAGATTGAGACTTTCAAGCTTATCTACAAAGAGAAATGGCAGGCAATTCTGACTCAAAGACGCGTCAAGCTGACAACTGAACGAGTGCAAATCACGGGCATCGGCATGAATTTCGACATTCCGGGCCAGAAGGCCAAGCTCATGAAGGCTGTATGGACGAAGCTCAAGATCGATCAGACCGACGTCCAAGTGCCTCTGGAAATCCGTTCCAATCGCCTCGACTTGGATGTGGAAGTCAAGCGGGCGGTCTACACGCAGAAACCTAGATTGAGCTTGGGCCGAAATCGCCTGACGGGCTCGAAGATGGTTCTTGATCTTGGTGGAGACGACGAAAAACTCGCAATCGAAGGGCCGGTGAAGGGGATTTTTTTTCGAGGGGCACTGTCGCGACCGGCTGTCCAGCACCAACGGCAAGAGCCAACGGCTTCTCCTATGAAAGTCCAGTCGGACAAGGCCTCCTTTCATCGTGGTTCCGCCACGGCATTGTTTGAGGGTCATGTCAAGGCAAAGTGGGACAAGCGGCGCATGGACTGCGATCGACTCACATTGCTCTTTGACGCGGAGAGCAATCGCTTACAGATCGCCCTTGCTACGGGAAAGGTGCGAGTTTTTTTGGAAGACGGCATCGCAAGAGGCGGGCGACTGCTTTACGATTATCGGATTGAACGGGGGCTTCTGTCCCGGACCCCCTCTCTTCAGCGGCCAAAAGAAACACTGACGGCAAGACTCATCTATTTTCACGGGGATGGCATGATCGTGGCCGAAGGGAAGGTCCGGCTTCGACGCAAGAAGGACCGGAGCTCCCAGAAAAGACAGGCCAAGAACTCAAAGAATGAGCCCCTGGAAGTTCGGGCGGGGCGCTCTGTCTACCTTCCAGATGGCAAACTGCGGTTCATGGGTAAAGTGAAAGTCCTCCGGGGTAGCTCGACGCTCAAGGCAGAGGAGGTGGAACTCCTGAGCAATGAGCAGGGTGAGTTTACCGATCTTTGGGCCACGGGAACCGTTCGATTGTCGGAAGCAGATCGCATCGCCATGGGCGATTCTATCGAATACAGTTTTGGTGGAGGGCAAGCGGTTTTGCTGGGAGCGCCTGCACGAGCATGGCTCGATGACGATTACATTGAGGCAGCGGCTCTGACCTTTTCTCGAAAGGCCGGCGACGTCACGGCGGAAAAAGACGTTGTGCTTCGTATGGAGCGACGGGGCAAGGAAGCAGCCGGACTTGGAGTCTCCGACAGGATGTCTGGGCCTATTGCCGCGACGTGCCAGCAAGCGATCTTCAGCGAAGGTCGTTCCAGGCTCGATCTGTCTGGCGACGTCGAAGTAATTCTAAAAAACGAGCAGTTGCGTTTGCGTTGCCAACGTTTGGAACTCTACGTTGATGAAGATCAGCGCCTCTCTCGCTTGGAAGCCTGGAAGGATGTGGTCATCCAACAGGAGACCTCTGAAGTCAAAGGTTCTCACGCAAAGTATGAAAGGGCGCGGCAGCACCTGGTGATCACAGGAACGCCCGTTCAGATGCGCCGAGAAGGGGGCACTAGTGAAGGGGACAAGGCGAGCCTTGACCTTGCTACACGGCAATTAAAACTCTTTGGCGAACGTGCCCAAACCATCCTGCAAAGCCCATGAATCTCAACTCCAAAAGCAATATTCTCCACGCGGAAGGCCTGTGGAAGAGCTATAATGGCCGAGCCGTGGTAAAAGACGTGGGTTTCGATGTACGTCCCGGGGAAATCGTTGGCCTGCTCGGTCCCAACGGAGCAGGGAAGACAACCACTTTCTACATGGTTGTTGGCCTCGTTAGGCCGGAGCAGGGCCGCGTGTGGCTGGGTGACAGGGACATCGCCGGCCTACCGATGTACAAGCGAGCAAGGCTTGGGATCGGTTACCTTCCCCAAGAACCGTCAATCTTCCGAAAAATGACCGTCCGCGACAATATTCTGAGTATTCTCGAGATGCTGGGCTACAGTCGCCGCGAGCGCAAGCAGCGCCTCGAACAGCTTCTGGAAGAATTGGATTTAACCCGATTGGCAACGCACAAAGGCTACACCTTGTCTGGCGGCGAACGTCGCCGAGTCGAGATCACGCGGGCTCTGGCGGCCAAACCGGCTTTCATTCTCCTGGATGAGCCATTTGCGGCGATTGATCCCATCGCGGTTATGGAATTACAAAGTCTGGTCCGCCAATTGGCTGGCAGAGGAATTGGAGTGCTGATCACGGATCACAGCGTAAGAGAAACCCTTGAAATTACGGATGTGGCGCTTATAATCAATGAGGGAGAAATCCTGGCATCGGGAACTCCACACGAGTTGGTAGATAATCCCTTGGTTCGGCGGGTTTATCTGGGGGACCACTTCGAGTTGAGTTCTGCCGCGGCGGGGAGAACCAAGGTAAAATCGCAAGCGTGAGCGCGAGGGAAGTGGAATGGGTCTCGAACTTAGACTTCAAACGCAGTTAAAGCTCACTCAGAAGCTGGTGATGACCCAGCATCTGCAGTTGGCCATAAAGCTGCTTCAACTCAATAAGCTCGAGCTCCAAGATCGGATCACCCAGGAGCTTGAGGAAAACCCTCTCCTCGATGACGCGATCCAGCTTCCCACAACGGAACCTGCGCCAGAAACTCCAGAAAAGGCGGAGCCTGAAAAAGAAGTCATCGAACTCAACGAAGCGCCGGATCCCATGGAGGAATTCAACTGGGAAGCGGCACTGGAAGACCGGGCGGAAGTAGGGTTTTCTTTCTCTGAAGCTAAAGAAGCCATCGCTTACGAAAACATTATCAAGAAGAGCGAGACCCTCTCCGATCATCTGTTGTGGCAACTCTCGGTTTCAAGCCTGGGCGAGCGGGATCAGGTCACAGGGCACCAGATCATCGGGAACCTCGATGAACATGGTTTTCTTGACGCAACCATCGGAGAAATCGCTGCCATCGAAAGTGTTCCCGAACGGGAGGTAGAAAGGATTCTTGGCGTCGTCCAGCGCTTCGATCCAGCGGGAATTGCATCGAGGAACCTTCAGGAGAGCCTCCGCATCCAGATCGAGATGCTAGAAGGGATCGACGATCTCGCACGGGGCCAGGTCTGCAAGCTTGTGGAGCAGTTCTTCTCCGCCCTGGGTACCAAGAACTATGGTGTGATTGCGAAGAAGATGTGCCTCCCCATCGAACGAGTGATGGAGCTTGTGGAAATCGTCCGCTCTCTCGAGCCCTACCCGAGCCGCGGTTGGGGCACCGATCCGCCTCACTACATCACTCCAGATGTCTATATCACCAAGATGGATGGCGAATACCAGGTTCTTCTCAACGATGATGGATTGCCCAAGCTTCGGATCAGCAATATCTATCGCCGCCTGTTGAAGGCCAAGAACAGCACATCGAGCGACACGAAAAAGTATCTCAAGAGCAAGCTCGATTCGGCGTTGTGGCTCATCAAAAGCATCGATCAGCGGCAGCGCACGATCCACAAGGTTGCCAGCTCCATTCTAAAGTTCCAAAAGGATTTTTTTGACCATGGAATCGAGTATCTCCGGCCGCTGGTTCTAAAAGACGTTGCTGAAGATATCGAAATGCACGAATCCACGGTGAGCCGGGCCTCCACGAATAAGTACATTCACACGCCCCAGGGACTCTTCGAAATCAAGTATTTTTTCCACAGCGGCGTAAAATCCAGAAATGGCTCAGACGTTTCTTCAAGGATGGTCAAGGAGAGGATTCGAAAGCTTATCGAAGCCGAAGACAAGAGGCGACCGCTGAGCGACCAAAGACTGGTGAGAGATCTCAAAGGAACCGGCATCCACATCGCCCGAAGAACGGTGGCCAAGTACAGGGAAGAATTGCGTATTCCTTCCTCTCAAAAACGGAAGGAGAGGTATTGATGCGCCGCCCCTCGCGGCTTCGAGCTCTTCTTCTCCCCGATTTCTGAAGCCCGGAACTCAGCACTCTCATTTTGCAGGCTCCACGCTATTGTTCTCTCTTTCCTCTTTTCACTACAAACGACTCGCCGACTCCGGCAGTATGCCGGGAGCGTAGAAAACCTGGTACATCGCATGGAAGAACGTCGCGCACGCATTCTCAATCAAGAAGGATTGCACGCCCGCTTGGCCGCCAGGCTTGTGAAATGCGCTACCCAGTTTCAGTCCAAGATCACGCTTTTCAAAGGCAAACAGCAGGCCGATGCAACCTCGATCATGGGGATCCTCATCCTTGCCGCCGGACCGGGCACCGAACTCGCAATCCATGCCGAGGGCGTCGATGAATTGCAAGCCGCCGCATCGATCCAGCGGTTGATCGATTCGCGTTTCGAAACGGAGGAATGAGAGTGCTCAAAGGCATTGGGGTTTCTCCGGGAATTGCTATTGGCTCGGCTCTAGTCTGGGCTCCCGAGTCATTGCTGGTACTGCGCCGAAAAATCGAACCGGACGATGTGGAGAAGCAAATTGAGCGCCTCCATGTTGCCATCGGAAAGGCTCGGCAAGAGCTCAGCGCGGTTCGCGACCGCATGATCCATGAGATGGGACTGCGCCAGGCCTATATCTTCGAGGCCCACATAATGATGCTCGATGACAAGCTTCTGGTGGAGCAAACCGAGACGCGCATCCGCGAGGATCTCGACGAAACAGCCTGGGCACTGCATCAGACTCTGGAAGTCCTGTGGAAAAAACTCGACGAAAGCGACAACGAGTACATCCGGCAACGGACCGCCGACATCAGCGACGTCGGCAAACAGATCATGCGGAAGCTCCTTGGAAGTCAACACCGACAGGATCTGTCAAACCTTGACCGAGAAGTTATCATTGTTGCTCATGACTTATCGCCTTCGGACACGGCAATGATGAAGCGTGAGATGGTCATCGGATTTGCCACGGAAATCGGTGGGAAGACGTCTCATACGGCAATTATGTCAAGAGCACTGGAGATCCCAGCCATCGTTGGCGTGGAAAACCTGCTTGGTCAGATTCAGACGGGTGATGGCCTCATCCTGGACGGAATGAGCGGCAAGCTATTCTTGGAGCCGGGTGGGCAACTCTTTCAGGAATACCTCGATCGGGCTCAGCGTTATCACTACTTTGAAAGGCAGCTCAAGCAACTCAAGGATCTGCCTCCTGAGACAACTGACGGATACCGTGTCGAACTGGCGGCCAATGTCGAGCTCATCGATGAAATCGAAACTCTTGTGCAGAATGGTGCCACTTCCATCGGACTCTACCGAACGGAGTTTCTCTATCTGAGTAAGAATGCGACGCCCACGGAAGAAGAACATTACTTGGCTTATCGGAGCGTTGCGGAAAAACTAGCTCCTGCCCCTGCGATCATCCGCACCTTCGATCTGGGCGGCGACAAATTTATTTCCAGTCCGAAGCTCGACAATACGTTCCACTCGTCTCTGGGTCTTCGGGCGATCCGCTTTTGCCTCCGAGAGCTAGAGATGTTCCGCTCGCAGCTTCGAGGCATACTCCGGGCAAGTGTCCACGGTAATCTTAAGATCATGTTTCCCATGATTTCGACACTGTGCGAGCTTCGACAAGCTAAAGAACAGGTCCATGTGGCCATGGATGAGTTGAGATCCCAAGGCATCGCGTTCGACGAACAGATCGAAGTTGGCTTGATGATCGAAGTTCCGTCCGCGGCCATCATTGCCGATTCCCTAGCGAAGGAAGCCGACTTCTTCAGCGTGGGCACCAACGATCTCATTCAATACGCCCTGGCAATCGACCGCGTCAACGAAGACGTGGCATACCTCTACGAGCCGCTGCACCCAGCGGTTCTCCGGATGGCGAAATATGTCGTCGATGTGGGCCATGGCGAAGGGATCTGGGTGGGTATTTGTGGCGAAATGGCTGCCGATCCCGCCGTGGCGATTCTCCTCCTTGGAATGGGATTCGACGAGCTCTCCATGAACCCCGTCGCCATCCCCAGAATAAAAAAGGTCGTCCGGGCCTTCAGCTACGCCGAAGCAGTGGATCTCGCTGAGATCGTCCTCGAAATGCCCACGGCCGAGGAGGCCGGAGCCATCCTCCGAGAGAAGATAGCCGAAAAATTCCCGGAAGGACTCTACTGAGAATTGCCCTCCCATCGCCTTGCCACCGGTCCAACGGAGTGGAAAAACAGTAGACCAAAAGTGAATCGGGAGTTTATCTGGCTTTCTGCCCCGAGTCATTACAGGCCTGTCAACCGCCAGGCCATGGAGGATCCACCGGTGTCCGGGAAAGAGTGCGGTAGAGGGCCGAAGATTCGGCCTTTCGTATTCTGCCAAAAGGCAAAGCAAGGACTTCGACTGTCCAGGTTTCCCGTTCCCGGCGTATCTCGATGCGATCACCGATCCGGACCCCCCGAGCGGCCTTGGCCTTGGTGCCATTGAGCAGAACGCGGCCCGCCGCGCACATTTTTTTTCCTAGCGGTCGCCGCTTGATAAGGCGACTGACTTTGAGAAACTGGTCAAGCCTCATGCTTCGGTGGTGCTCCGGGCCTAGGGCAGTGAATTTTCTCAGGGTTGGGGTGCCAAGCTCCCCAAATCGGGCATGGGAAGAATCTTGACAATCGATTGTTTCCGCAGTTTTTTCAGCCACTGCTCTTGCTTGCTCTGGAGAGCCTGTTCCTGGAGGAGCTCCCGAAGTTTGTCCGAAACCTCTTCCAGGGACTGGTACCCTCCGACTTGCTTGGACTCCACCTTGAGCAAGTGGTAGCCGTATTTAGTTTCTACCGGCCCGACGACACCTCCGGGCTCCAGATCGAAGACCACAGCTTCGAACTCTGGCAACATTTTCCCGCGGACAAGTGTGCCGATGTTGCCTCCGTTTTGCGCCAGAGGATCGTCGGAGACTCGGTTGGCCAGGGCGCCAAAGTCGATTCCTGCCTTCAAATCTCTGAGGTTCCCTTCCGCTCGCTTCCGAAGCCTCTCCTTCTCTACCGCCGTCATGGCTGGGGGAAAACGGTAGAGAATATGCCGGAGTTGGACTGCATCAGGAAGGCGGAAATCTTCCTTGTGGGCATTGTAATAATCGGTGACTTCCGCATCCGTCACATCGACCTCGCCCAAAACGTTGCGTCGTGCCTGGTAGACCAAGATCTGGCGCTTCAAGAAATTTCGGTATTCCTCGAGGGTGAATCCTTGGGTGCGGAGCATGTAGAGAAACTGTTCGTCGGACTCAACGTTGTTTTCGCTCTTGATCCGCTGCACGCTGCGATCGATGTCAGCATCGCTCACCTCCAGGCCCTGCCGGGCTCCTTCCTGGGCCACAAGAACCTCGTCAATCACCATGTCGAGGGCTTTAGCTCGCTGCTCGGCCACCTTTCCCGCGACTTCGTCTGGGGAGACATAGGATCTCATTTCGGCTTCGAGCCTCAGAATCCTCCGCGCAACAGTGCTAAGAAGAATTGGTTCACCGTTGACCACGGCGACAACGCGATCAAGAAGAACATTGCCTTCAGCTTTGGCAGGCTGCGCACTCCCAAACGCCAGTCCCACCATCAAAGCCCACGGAATGAATCGCCACATGATAGGGCACCTCACGAAAGCCCCGCGAGCATTTCGACAAGCTCCGGGACGTCTGTTTTCTCGAGCCGAATTCCTCTTGGGGGCCGAAATCTCACTCGACCCGGATGCTTCTGTAGAAGTTGCCTGACGGTCTTCGTCGTGAGCTCTGTTCCTTCGATCAATGACAAAAACGCGACTCCTCGCCTCAGCTCCAATTTTTCCACGCGCCTGGCCCTGCAGAGGGCTGTGAGATCAGCCTGCTGGACAAGAGCCTTTGCCTGGGTCGGCAATGAGCCGTAGCGATCAATGAGCCCGGCTTCGACCTCCCGAACGGCCTCACGAGATTTCGCCGACGCCAGACTTCTGTAGCAGACGAGTTTTTGGTTGATGTCGGGCATGTAGGCATCAGGCAGGTAGGCATCGACATCAAGGCGAATAGTGGGCTCGGGTTCTTCATCGAAGCTGACTCCTTGGATCTCTTGGATCGTCTGTTCCAGAAGCTTACAATAAGTGTCAAAGCCGATGGCTTCGATATGGCCGTGCTGTTCCGCACCAAGGAGGTTTCCGGCCCCGCGGATTTCCATATCGTGAGCGGCAAGCCGGAAACCGCTTCCAAGAGCCGTAAGCTCTTGGATCACCCTGAGTCGCTCCTGTGCTTGTTTTCCAAGGAGCCATATTGGAGGCGTCAACAGCAGGCAATGGGCTCGGCGCCGGCTGCGACCGACTCGGCCGCGAAGCTGGTAGAGCTGAGCCAACCCGAAGCGATCAGCCCGGTTGATGATCATGGTATTGGCGGCTGGAATATCGAGGCCCGACTCGACAATCGCCGTGCAGACAAGGACATGATAACGCCTTTTGACGAAATCGACCATAATCCGCTCTAGGAGCTTCTCATCCATCTGCCCGTGGGCGACGGCAATACTGGCGTTTGGGACGATTTTCCGAATTCTGGCGGCAACCTCGTTGATGGAGACAATGCGGTTGTGGATGAAAAAGACTTGCCCCCCGCGGTTCAATTCCTTGTCGATGGCTTCTCTGATCACTTCGTCTTCAAAGCTAGCCAGGCGCGTGATGATGGGAAGGCGATCGACGGGGGGAGTTTTGATGAGGGAGAGGTCCCTGACCTGCAGCAGAGACATGTGAAGCGTCCGAGGAATCGGAGTCGCCGAGAGGGTCAAGGCATCTACATTTTTCTTGAGCTGTTTGATCTTCTCCTTGTGGGCCACGCCAAAGCGGTGCTCCTCATCGACGACGAGCAAACCAAGGCGCCGAAACCTCACTGAGGCGCCCAACAGCTTGTGGGTGCCAATGACAATATCGATATTCCCGGCTTCCAGGTCCTTGAGGATTTCCCTTGTCCGCTTAGGAGTGACAAACCTGCTGAGCATTTCGATTCGCACGCCGAAGCCCTGAAAGCGGCGGCGGAAGGTGCTGAAATGTTGCTGCGCCAGAATCGTCGTCGGCACCAGGATGGCAACTTGGTAGTCATCTCGAGTCGCCTTGTGAGCCGCACGCATGGCGATTTCGGTCTTGCCGAAGCCCACATCTCCGCAGATCAGGCGATCCATCGGCCGAGGCGATTGCATGCTCCTCCTCACCTCGTCAATCGTCCTCTGTTGGTCGGGCGTTGGATCAAATTCGAAGCGTGCCTCGAACTCATGGTGAACAGCGTCATCGGACGAAAAAGCCACCCCTTGGACAGTCTTCCGCGCCGCGTACAGTTCCAGGAGGTGCCCCGCCATCTGCCGGATGGCCTTTTTGACCCGTGCCTTGACCCTTCCCCACGAGGCCGCTCCAAGCTTGTCGAGCTGTACCACGCCCTCCGTCGAAACTGACTTGTAGCGCTGGATCAGGTGGATCGTGGAAATCGGGACAAAAAGCCGGTCCGAGTTTCGATATTCGAGCTCCATGAAATCGCCCGTAACACCCTGAACTTCCAGGCGCCTCAGGCCCACGTAACGACCGATTCCGTGATCCAGATGGACCACATAATCGCCCACCTTGAGATCTCGAAATGAAGAAACATATTCCCGCTCCCGGCTTGGCACCATTCGGTGATAGCGCCGAACCTTCCCATAGACTTCCGCCATGGTGAAGTAAACACGCCGAAAAAGCGGCTCAGAAAAGCCAACGGTGAGGTTCCCACAAACGAAGGACACGACACTCTCCGAACCGGCGCCTTCCCCAACCTCTTCATCGACTGAAGTTGCCCTCCGAACGGAAAAACCCTGGGCCCGTACCATCTCTCTAACATTGTCGAGATCCGCTGGCTGCGGCCCGACAATGGAGACCTCATACCCTTCCTCCGTCATCTGGCGAAGCTCGTTGAAGAAGGCATTCCACCGTCCCCGAACCGGCGGCACCGTCTCGGGATGGAGCTCAAAGAGCTCATCGAAAACAACTCCTTGGGACGGCAGAGCTGCCTCTCCTGGAGCGTCGCGGTTCAACACTTCTAGCCCAAGGAGCTTCGGAGCCTGGATGATGCCTGTGACCTCTCCCTGGTCCAGCCAAAGAGAATTGTGCTCTACCGGACTCTTGATCCGCCCGGAGTTGTTTTCCGTCTCCCAAGCAACTTGCCGGCGAACCTCTTCGAAGCAGGTCTGGACCATGGCCGGGCCATCCAGGACCACGAGACCGGCGCGACCAATCCAGTCCAAGATGGAATCGGGGGCGTAGAACTGAGGTAGAAGCCATTCCAAGCCAGGGAAATGTGTTCCGCTGTCAAGGTCGTCCAGAAGCTTCACTAGGAACTCTTCTTCCGTTCCCATTTTTTCGCTGGTGCGAATGAGACTGGCCTTGACCCGGTGAACGAATTCCCTCTTGAACCAGACTTCGCTACAAGGCAGAAGTTGCGCCTCCAGCAAGGCTGCTCTCGATCTCTGGGTGGAGGGAGCGAACATGCGAAGGCTTTCGATCTCGTCACCAAAAAGCTCGATCCGGATGGGTAGATCGAACTGAGGCGTAAAAACATCAATGATCCCGCCTCGCGCAGCGAACTGGCCGGGCCGCTCTACCAAATCGGTTCTTGTGTATCCCAGTTCCACCAGATTCCGGGTAAAGGCAACGGGATTGAGCACCTGTTGGAGTTCAATCCCCATGACGGCCTGCCGGAACAGCTTTTTGGGCATCCCCAAGCGTGCAACGCTCCAGGCAGTGGCGACAACCACCGCCGGCTTGGGATCGAGCAATCTGGAGTAGGCGACGAGCCGGCCCTGCACCACATCCGCGGGAGGAGAAGCCATCTCGTGAAGCCGAACTCCCCAGTCGGGAAACCAAAGCACGTCCCCGGCGGTACTCACCGCCTCTACAAGATCGATGCCTGGATCGGACGCGGGCTCCTCCATTCCGTCCAATCCTCGGAGCGTCCCGGCAAAGAAGGACAAATCATTGTAAAGCCCCCGCGCCTCCGTCTCCGAAGGGCAAACGACCAGAATATGAGATCCCAGCCTTCTCTGCAGGCAGTGGAGATAAAAGGCCTTGGAACTACCCCAGGCCCCAGTACACAGAACACGCTTGCCGGCAGCCACCGAGTGAGCTATCCGAGCAAGCAAACCGCCTTGGCTTTCTGGTCCGACGTCTTCCAGCATTGCTCAGCAGTGGCACCCTATCAAGAGAAGCCGCGCGGCCCCGATCCGGCTGGCCCTTGACTCGCCGCGAAATCTCGAGCCGCCAGGCAATAAAGTAAGTGGGAACGATTGGATGGTGGGACGCTTCAAAGGGCATGGAGATTGTCGATGGTTGTGTTCTCTTTGAGTTAATCGTTTTCTTCCGCCTCTTTGTGGCGGTTGATGCGATCCTGAGTTGGCTTCAGCCGGATCTGGGCGTCGGCGTAGCCACATTCCACCGATTTATTGTAAAGCTCCACGGCTTTAGTCAGGTACTTCATCATTTCAGGGCCGTACTTGCGCTTCTTCTTCGCCTTTTTCTCCAGCTCTACCCCTTTGAGTTCATTGGCAAACCCCAAGTTATAGATCCAGCGGCACTTCCTGGGCTGCAGCTTGATGGCCTTTTGATAGGCATCCACCGCCTTGGAAAAAGAAGCGATGGCGGCATCCACCATGCCCGCCTTCTTACTGTTCCCCCCCTTGAAAGAGTGGATTTGGCCC
>JAJRTK010000153.1 GCA_024278345.1 bacterium
AAGCTCGCCGAGATGGGCCGAGATCTCCTTGCCCGCGGCTTTGATCTCGTCCGGGAAGTAGAGTTCATAGACCAGGGCGTCGATGAGTTGTTCGAAGAAGGCGGATTGGAGGGATTTGTCTTTCTGGACGGCGAGTTGGATATAGTCAACAAAGATGGAAAAGTACGGGGCTATCCGAGCATCATAGGGAACAATCGGTAAGCACTCCACATACTGCTTGATATATCGCCTTGTTTTGCCCCTGACATCCGTTGCGATGAGCGGAAAATAGCAGTTCAGTATGGACGAATTCAATACAGCCAGAATCCACCTGAGCCTTTTTCCGGTAAGGATGTATGAAGTATTGAGCACAAAGAACTCGTCCACCAGAAAAGCAAAATTGGCCTGTGGCGACATCTCAAGCCAAACAATCTTCTCCTTCTCGAATTCCTCCATATAAGCACAGTTGCGGAGGTTGTAAGGGGTAACGCCCTTGTCCTGGCGTTTTGCCAGCCGGTCGTAGTATTGATCGAGATGCGCTTTGATGGCAGGATAGTCGTTGATATTGATGGGCGGTACACCGCCGTAGCCGTTGTGGGTCGCAATCAGCCACAAATCGGCGAAATCCACCCGGTAGCGCTTGATGTCCCGGCCCCTCAGGATGGGCTTGATGATCTCCGCGCTTTTCGGGTCGGCGGCGATGAGTTCGTCCTTCTTCTTGGAGTCGATGATAAAGGCCTCGTTGAAGCCGGTCTTGATGCCGTAGTTGATGGACACGTCCCATTCCCTGAGCGGGGTGCCCACGGCTTCGATCCGTTTCTTGATCTCGGCCATGGCCGGCTCCAGGATAATAAATCCGTCAGTGCTGAAAACAGGAGAGCCGGACTCTGCCCGCTCCAGCATTTTCTCGAGCGAGGTCGCCGTCACAAAGGATGCGTTCAGGTCCCAGACTTCGGCGATTTTACCCGGGGATGATTTCCGGAAGATGAGAATATTGGTGTAGGTGGTCGCCTCCGAAAAAATCGGGGCGTCACCAAAATCGATCACCTGCCGGATGTCTGCATTGGTAAGAAAAAACTCCCGGAGCTTTTTCCCGTAGGCGGCCCGCATCCACTTGTTGGAGGTGATGAAGGCCAGCATGCCGTTGTCACGCAGGATATTGTGACTTTTTTCGTAGAACAGACAGTAGATGTCGCCTCTTTTGGCAAAGGTTTTGTAGTTTTGTTTTTCCCAGTCCTTTTGAATCTGCTCTCCGGAGAATTTCTGGATCTGTACATACGGCGGGTTGCCTATCACTACGTCAAACCCGCCTTTTTCATGCCAGACTTCGGAAAAATGGACCTTGAAATCAAACTGTTTCCTGCCGTTGGTGATTTTCGAGATGAGCGATTCTATTTCACCGCTTAACTGCTCCTTTTCCTCATGATTCGTGGCGTCGAAAAAGGCTTCTTTCTTGGCCTCCAGCTCATTGAATAGTTGATGGTTGAAAAGATCCACTTCGATACCCAAAAGCGAGTCCCCCTGCACGATCTTGTAATCCAGGTTGGGCAGCGGCTCGATCGTGTCGTAGCGTTCTTCATCCACGATCATGGAGAGCCAGAGGCGCAGCCGGGCGATGTCGATGGCCGAGGCGTCGATATCGACGCCGTAGATGGACTCGCGGATGGCGTGCCGCTTCAGGTCATAGGCGGTCATGGTGTTGCCGCTGTGCGGGGCCAGGGCAAGACGTGTATTGACGATCTCGTGCAGCAGCCCCACGGGGAAGGCGCCGGAGCCGATGGCCGGGTCGCAGATTTTGATGTCCGCCAGGGCATTGTCGATATCCTTGGCGTGGTTGCGCACCGACTCGGGGAGCTGGAATTTGTAGGTATCGGTCTCCCGGCCCTTGCTGAGCACCCGCTGGTCGTTTTCCAGGGCCAGGTGGCCCTTGCGGATCAGAGTTTCGATGTCTTCCTTGGGGACACGGACACTGCGGTGTTCCACCATGAGTTCCAACTGCCCCCTGCGTCCTTGGTTGCCCAACAGGGAAAACTGATCGCTGCCGAGTTCCCGGCGGGCAGTGCCCACTCCGTTGAGCGTATCGTCCAGGTAGTAGATCAGGCTTTCCCGGCACATGTAGTGAACGATCTCCCGGGGGGTGTAGAAAGCGCCCTTCTGCTTGCGCTCGGTGACTTCGAGCATGTTCTCAAAGACCTTGCCCAGCATTTCCGGGTCGATGGCCACTTCCTTTTCAAGGGGCTCGTCTTCCTTGACGGTGAAGTTGTAGCGGTCGAAGACATCGAGGATGCCGGTACCGTGGTCGCCCACCTTGTTTCTTTCATTGTTGTGGAAGAGTTCGTCGGGCAGGTCGAGAGTTTCGCTTTGCCAGTCGTATTCCGCCTCGAAGAGCCCACCGTTGAGGAAGGGTATCTTGCAGTCAAAGCGGGGATAGAAATCTGGTTTTTTCTGGTCTTTCCGCTCTCCAGCGAGCGCGTCGTAAAAGAGGTAGCGGAGGAAATCGTTGAAATAGTTGCCGCCGTCTTGCGCAACCTGATCAAACCGCTCGCGCATGAACCGTTTGGACCCTTCGCCCCACTTGCCGCCCTTCGGAACGCCGAGCCAGCCCTTCTTCTGGAGGAAATAGAGAAAGACGACCTGCCCGAGGAGTTTCTTGGCGAAACGGCTGACGGCCCGGTCGGTGTCTTCCTCGCTGTGGCGCTGGAAGAATGGCTGTTTTTTGAGATGCCCGGCCAGCTTGAGAAACAACAGCCGGTATTGCTCGAAAAACTCGCTGGAAACCTTCTCGACGGAAAAGGCCGCTTCGATCTCTTCGATGCGCGGGTTGGCGTAATCCATGGCCAGGACGGGCAAAAGTTGTCTTGCCGCGGTATGGCTGTTTTCATGCGCGCCCACCAGGAAGGAATAACGCCGGGCCGGGGTCAGCTCCTGCCTGAGCTTGACTTTGCCCTTGTCGTCCCTGTATGCCTCGTGCTCGATCTTGACAAAGGAAAAGCGCCAGTCCGCGCCCTCATCGTCCTGGGCGTAGAAGGCGATCAATGATGCGTCCTTCTCAAATTGTTTGAGGCGGCTGACCGCGAAGTTGCGCAGGGCGCTGCGGGCCCGCTCCAGCTTGGCAGAGGTCTTTACCTCGACCACCAGCAAGTCCATTTCCACGCCTTCCGGGTCCACATATTTGCCGATACGCCTGTATTGATTGACATGCTCCTTGAAGGCGTCCGGGATGTAGTTGCCGGCATAATGGGCGCTGCGCGGTTCAAAGTCATTGAGCAGGTTGCGCAGGAAATGTTCATAGCGCGTCTGGACGAAGGCCTGCGAAAAAAGCTCGCTGATCAGTTGTCTCGCCTGATTTCTGTCCATGTGTTACGTATCTCCCTTGGCGTTCAGATACCCGGACAGTTCTTGGTTGTGGCTCATGAAATAGCCACAAGGGTCGTTGTGGCTCATATTTTTTGACTTGTGAGCCTCAAGTGTTGTTGTCTGTAATACACGAGACTCAAAACGCATCATAGCCCTCGGCGATGTTCAGCAATTCAGGATAAGCGAGGGTTGCGGCGCGTCGGCCCCTGCCGGGCTGGATTTCCCCCAGAACGCCTTCGGTCTTGAGGAGATTGAGTATCCGCTGGGCCGTGGGTTTTGGAATACCGGCCTGGCGAACAAAAGCGGAACTCTTGAAAATCGGCCGCTCGAATATCCAGTCCAGGGCATGAATCGCGTACTGGGAATGGGTCAGTTCGGCAAAACGTGTTTTCATCCGGTCGTAGAGATCGAGAATGGCCTGGGCCTTGGCGAGGTTTTCCTCGGCCTGTATCCGGACGACTTTCAGGAAAAAGGCGCACCAGCCGGACCAGTCGTCATCGTGGGATACGGCCAGAAGCCGTTCGTAGTATTCGTCGCGGTGGCTTTCCAGGTAGGCGCTGATGTAGAACATGGGCTGGCGGATCATCCCGACCTGATGCAGAAGAAGCGGAATCAGCATCCGTCCCAGGCGGCCGTTGCCGTCCAGAAAGGGATGCAGGGCCTCGAATTCCGCATGGAGCAGGGCCAACTGGATCAGCCGGTCCGGGGCTTCTTCGTGGATATATCTTTCCCAGCGGGACATGGCCTCGGGCAGCTTATCTGCGGCAATCGGCACAAACCTGGCTTCTTCAATGGAACAGCCCTTTGGGCCGATCCAGTTCGGCATTCTTCGATACTCACCAGGGGCCTTGCCGTGGCCGCGCACGCTGTTGAGCAGTATCCGGTGGCATTCCAGCACGACGCGCTGACAGAGAGGTAATTCCTTCAACATTTCCGTGGCAGCGCGCATGGCCCTGCGGTAGTTGAGGATTTCCCAGATATCCGCTTCCTTGGGCGTTGAGGGTTCCTCCGCCTCTCCGATGGCTTCGTATTCAAGCACCTCGCCCATGGTGGCCTGAGTGCCTTCTATACGGGACGAGAGCACCGCCTCCTGGGTGGTGAGCGGGCTAAGCAAAACATGGGCGTTGGGGATAGCGGCCAGCATGCCGTCATAGCGGGCCACCGCCGCACTGGCCGGACCGATCAGCGGCACCAGTCGCGCCCAGTCCAGTTCCCCGGGCGGAAATCTGCCTTCGTGATAATGAACGGGGCCGATCCGTTCTCTTGGCTGCTCATTGCCCATGTGTTACACATCTCCCTTGGCGACCAGGTAACCGGACAGGATGACTTCGCGCCGCGCCCGCACCCGGTTGCCCTGCCTGGCCCCGGAATCATCCAGCAGCCGGATATTCTTGCGGAGAATGGTAAGCATCTCCAGGGGATCGATGGTCTTTTCAAACTCTTTCTTGATGGTCTGCGCCGTCTTCTTGGCCATCGTACCCTGGCTCAACATGCGGCGGACCCCTTCGATGAACTCTTCATCCGCCTCCGTGAACTTGGGACAACTGCGGAATGCCTTGTCCTTGAGGCGCTTTTCTACATAACCCACGTTCGATTGGCCGCCCATTCGCGCTTTCGCAGGCTCTTTCGCCTGAATGCTGTCCTGCTCAAACCGCTGCTTATTGATTTCCAGACGGTCGTGATAGTCATCGGGCACAGGATGGCGCGGGGTACCAGGAGCGCATTCCAGAAGCCTGACCGCGTCGAAAAATGTGATTTCCTCACTTCGGCCGTCCTGGTTGCGATAGAATTTCTTGAGTTTGCCGATGCGGAAGAACGTAACCAGTTGGTCCGCGGCAATGGTGTCAACCACACGGCCGGAGCGGGCCTTCTTTGGCAGGCGCTTGATTTTTTCGAACAGTCTTGGGTCCTCGTCCCTGAGCCTACGCATCATTTCGAGGTACATCAGTTCCGGGTCCCCCTCCTCATCTTCACCGGTATAGGCCTTTTTACTGTTCAAGGTATCGAACAACTCCTGGCTCCCGATTTCCTCGCCATCCGAAAGGTATCTTGCGTCTTCACCCAGAATGGCGTGAAACATCTGGATCTTGTTGGTGATGTTCGCCTCCAGCCCCAGATGCGCGTCCGATTGCGTGGTGGGAAAGAAATTGTAAATGTAGAGTTTCTTGTGTTCTGTCCCCAGGCGATTGATACGGCCCATTCGTTGCAGAACCCGTGTCGGATTCCACGGGAGATCGTAATTGATGATGATATTGGCCCGGTGGAGATTGATACCCTCGGACAGTACATCCGTGGCTATGAGGAGCCGCGGCTTTTCGTTCGACTCCTTATGGCTGGGATCAAACGCGGCCTTTATCAATTCCCGGGCCGGCGCATGAGCAAGGATGTCGTCGCCAAATTGCCCGCCGTGACTGCTGTAGAACAGGACTTCGCCGGGATAGTGACGGTTGAGCTGGTCAAACAAATACTCCCCAGTTTCCCGCGACTCGGTGAAAACGACGATTTTTCGCCTTTTCATGGTTCCGTCGGTTGTCAGCTTATTGGTAAATGTTGCGAGCTTCGGGTCATCCTCCACTTCTTTCCAAAGCGCCTCAACCTTGCGGAGAGTGTTCAGATCGTAGCCCAAATCGTCAAGAAACTCGCAGCGAAAATCTTCTGAGCTGTACTGATGCACCTTTTCTTCCTCCACGAGTCTTTCCATGGTTTCAACGTCATCGCTGTCAAGCAATTCGTACACATCGACCTTTTTGCTGATATAGACGCAACCGGCCTCGAACATGGTGATGAACCGCTCGTATGACTGAATGAACCGCTTGATACTCTGACGGAATGCATGGAAGCTGCTCTCCAACCGCTTGATCAACACGCCTTTCATAAAGCCGCCGACATTGCGCTGCTGCTGTTGTTCAAACGCTGTCAGTTGCTTGGCGCCGCTGTAATAGAGAAGGGGGATGTACCTGGAATAGCGGAACTTTTGAAGCAAGGCAATGGTTTTACTGAAAATATCCTCCAGTTCGCCCTCGAAGGTATAAACAATCTTCTGCGGGTCATCGACTTCGGGAAAGAAGAGTCCCTGTTCTTCCATGTCTTTCTTGAAGTAGGTCGATACGTCGGTGCGGGTCCGGCGAACCATGGTATGCTTGAGAATCCGTTCACGGATATCGGCGGAAACCGCTTTGATGGTTTCCCGGTAGGCAGGATCCTTGCGGTCCAGGCCCTTGAATTTCCGGCGCAGTTTCTGAAAATATCTTTCCAGGTTCGGTATCCCGGGAATGGTGGAGTTCTTGGGAGCCTGAAAGAGTTTTAATTGAGCAAAGATATCATCGATTGTGTTGTTCAACGGTGTCGCGGTCACCAAAATGACCTTTTTGCCCCGGCAGATGTCCAGGAGATCGGCATAGGACTGCGTGGTCTCGTTCCGAAAACGGTGGGCCTCATCGACGACCACGTAGTCAAAACGATCAAGACCAAAACGGATGACATGATCGAGCTTGCCGAGCGACTCCACCCGGGCCGGCACCCGGAAATCATGCAGGCTTTCCTCCCAATAGCCTTTGAGCCCCGGAGGGCAGACGACCAGGATCCTCCCCTTGACCTGCTGAAGAAGCTGGGCCGTGATAAAGGTCTTTCCGAGACCAACCACATCAGACAGAAAGGCACCGCCATGTTCTTCCAGCTTCTTGAGGGCCTGAATCACGGCCTGTTTCTGGTATTCAAGAGACATGAATCCTGCCGGAAGAAATACCTCCACATCATCCTGCAGGTTTATGTCTTCCTGCATGTATTCGTAAATCAGCTTGAGATACAGTTCACAGGGGGTAATCGTGTCATTGAGCCAGGTATTGTGTCGCACGACTTCAACGAAATCCCGGGATATGTCCACTGACTGACGCCAAAGCTCTTCGAACTTCTCCAGAGCGAACTCCACATCTCGACGCTGGCGCAGTTCGACATTGAACTCGCGGTTTGCAACCAAACCGGAATAGGAAAAGTTGCTGGATCCGGTGATAACGAAACCATAGTCCCGGTCATCGGGACTGAATCGTCCAATATAGACTTTGGCGTGGATGTTCCGTGATGGAAACGCGCGGATTTCTAACTTCTTCCCGTTGCCTCCCTTCTTTCTGTCCGCTTCGGCAAGGGGACATTCCACTTGCAGAAACTTGATGAATTTCTTGAGGCCTATTTCCAGTTGCTTGTCAGGTTCCGGCGAATCTTCAACTTCGTGCGTGAGCTTTTCCTGAAAAAGTCTCCTGGTATTCGCATGTGATTCGAAATCGATTGTCGTTTGCCGGTGATCAGGGTGCAGGGCATGGTAAACTTCGTCGTCTATTCCCAGACCGACAAGTATTCGAACCTTTTCGAGCGGTTCTATTGCCTCATAGAGCTGAAAAAATCCACTAGCATAAAAATATCCGACGAGGATATCAAACAGGCGTGTATCAGCCAAGGTCGCCCTGAAGCGATCCAGCAGGGTCTGACTTGCATCATTAGTAAAGAATGTCAGATCAGTCTTGTTTCTTATCATTTGTCGTCTCCGGCAAACTCCAGTTTCCCCTGTTTGACCATCTTGTCACAGAAACTATTGAATTGCGCTCTTGCCAACTTGAATGGCGTGGTCTTGCCGTTCTCCCAGCGGTTGATGGTGGCAAAGCTCACCCCCAGCTCGTGGGCCAGCTCCTCCTGGCTGATGCCTAGTTGTCTGCGGACTTCCTTCACCAATTCCGGGAATGTCCTAGAGGTTTCGGTCATCGCAATGTCCTTTGCCGCGCCTTCTCGGTGGCGTTTCCCGGCCATAAGTGGGCAAGTACTTACCCATGGCCAACTGGCCACAGGCGGTGCGTTCGGCCTGAAATGTGAAAACATCATATAGCACGTGTCATGTCACGTGCAAGAGAAAGTCTCTTTGGGCTCCGACGGAGCACCAACTCCCCGGGCATGTAACTCTCAGAAAATACCAGACTGGGGAAAACGAGACGAACAGTAGTCGCCAGGGCTGTGTAGCGGTTTGCCGAGTAACTTGCAGGGCACAAAGGTTGCAGGGATCCGACATGCCGCTTGCGGCAATCGGACCGGTTCGTCTTGAAATCAATGGTGGAGGCGCCGGGAGTCGAACCCGGGTCCGAAAAACCTCGGCTCGAGGTGTCTACGTGCGTAGCCGTCTGTTTTGCGTTAGCTCACGGAACTCCCAGCGGCAGGATTTCCGCTCGCGAGTGGGATCGCTTCTCGCCGGCCGAGGTCACCCACGGGACCCCGGCGGCACGAGACTGCTGACATTATGCCCTCCCGGCCCCGCAGCCTGAACCGGGAAAACAGCCTAGGCTACTGCCTGGGCGAGGTAGTCGTTGTTGTTGGCGACTGTAGTTTTGAGCCTGTTTTACGAGGCGGCCCACCTCAGCACGCTGCCCCGGCCTACCGGTTCCCCGTCGAAGCCACATCGCCCCCATTCGGAAATCGGGTTGCCAACCTGTCTGTCTGCATCATACGCACCTCCAGGGGAACCGTCAAGCAGAACCGCGTATTCCGCGGCGTCAGCTTTGCCGTTGCGTTCACCCGGCCTGGCCGGCTACCCTGTCCTCGATGTCGTATCGTGCACCAGCAAAACGTAAGCCTGGAGGAGACGATGAATCGCCTACACCCCCGATGGCTCCTCACCATGGCCCTGCTCGCCTTGCCAGCCGGGTGCGGGAGCGGGAGCGGCGACGACACCGGGGACGATGACGCCGTCTCCCCGGTTGTCACGCCAACCGTTCGAGCAGAGACCGCGACGCCGGCACCGGCGCCCCCAACGCCCACGGCAGCTCCGGAACCGACGCCCGTGCCGGTCCTCCGGCTCATCTCGAGTTCCCCCGGGGACGGGGCGATGGCTGTGCCTCGAGATACCTCGTTCACGCTTCTCTTCAGTGCACCAATCACGGCTGACCTCGAGGTGTTCGACGTGACACTCGCCGAGGAGGGCGAGGAGCCTGTGACCCTGACGGCCCCCTTCCTGGACGACGATGGGAGGGCCGTGGTCTATCCCCCCATCGGCCTCAAGCAGGACACCGACTACACCCTCTCGGCCACCATGCTCGAGTCGCCCGACCAGGTGGCCCAGCCCGACTCCTGGCCTCTGAGCATCGAAGCCCGCTTCACGACCCGCGTGCCCTGCGGTATCAGCTTCAACATCGCATACGGCGTCACGCTGGAGCAACTCGGGGGCAATGCCGACCTGTTGGGGTTGCTCAACGACGCCCTCTCGGCCGCCTACCTCAACCCGGTCGCCCTGATGTTCGTCGACACCTACGCGGACCTCACACTACCCCTGGATGCGGTCGGCGTGGCCTCCGGACTCGCATACTACTCGGACACTCCCGGCGAGGAGGGCCTCTTCGTGGTGGACGATGCCTTCGGATTTCCAGTCTCCATGACCGGGTGCACGGTCGCGGCCGATGGCGCACTCCACTGCGGCCCCCAGACCTTCGTGTTTCCCATTCCTATCACCGACGCTACCATCCTCAACCTGTACATCTCCGGGGCCGAGATCACCGGGATCCTCACCCCGATTCCCGGGGAAGACGAGGGAGACCCATCCTACGTCTCGCTCACCGACTTCCGGCTCGCCGGCGTTATCACCGAGGAAGACATCGCGCGCATCGGGGAGGAGACCGGACTGACCATGATCATCGACACCCTGCTGGTCCTCGACCAGGATCTCGACGGTGACGGCGTCCCCGACGCGGCGTCAGCGGCGGCGACCTCCTCGCCCTACTGGATCCAGTTCACCCACTGCGACCCCTTCCACGCCCCCACGCCGGAGCCGCCCTAGCTCCACTTCGACAAATACGGCAAATCCCCCCCATTCGCTTGTCCGGAGGCGCGCATAGCGCGTCCCCGAATTCGGCCGACCACGCCCGCAGCATTGAAATGTCTATCTTATGGAGAATGTGCACAATCGGGATCGCAGTCATGGATCGAGCCAAGGGAGAATTTGGGCGGGTGCTGGGTGGTTACGCAGATTTCTTGCGGAGACGCCAGCTTGCACCGCCCAGGCACCATCCGTACTTGATGCGACGGGGGGAATACTTGATCTTTGCACCCGTGATCGGATAGGCATATAGGAATACAGGGATCGGCTTCTTACCCATGGACAACTCGACACTATCCGATTTCGGTGGTCGGAACCAGTCCTCCCCCGCTCCCCGCTCCCCGCTCCCCGCTCCCCGCTCCCCGCTCCCCGCTCCCCGCTCCCCGCTCCCCGCTCCCCGCTCCCC
>JAJRTK010000006.1 GCA_024278345.1 bacterium
AAAGCCCTGCCGGGGACCGGGGCCGGAGGCCCCGGACGACCGCCGAGTCACGCGAAGCGTGACCCGCCGAGCGATAGCGAGGCGTTGGCGCTTGCAGTTCCACAGTCCTGGAATTGTCCCGCGTTGCGTGGATGCCCACCTTTACTTTCCCCGTTTTCGTTTTGAAACGCGCCTTTTCTTGCCTCGAAAGAGAGTTTTTTTTCTGCCCCTTTTCTTGTTGGATGGGCGTTGCTTTTGTGCTTCGCGCGGTACCACCAGATTGAGAGTTTGGGGCGCAAGGCTGACCCGGACGCTTTGGCCGGTGAGGAACTCCAGGCGATCAGTTTCGATGCCGTCGGCGAAGATGACACCGCCTTCTCCCATGTGGGAGTTGAGCTCCACCGATTGATTTTCCTCGACAAACCCGAAGTCAAGGTCCGTTCCCGTAGCCACCGAGGGAAACGGCTCTCTAACGAACCAGACGAGCCGGCGGTCTTCTGGCATTGGAAGTCCCTCCAGTCCCCGTTGATCCGAGATTGAGCGTGCCCAACCCGTGCTCCCGGTGCCCGTTGCGCAGAGGAATCCCGAAGAGGACTGACGTTCACGGGCATCGTGGAGCGAAAGGGTGTATCGGGCTGATTGATGACTCTGGTGGCCCACGACAACCTCGTTGAGGGCAAGGAGTTTCTGGCCGTCTTCACGCTCTGCCAGCACCATCGTCCGCCGTTCGATCCGGTAGTTTGGCGATCGGGTTTTCAGCCAGCGCCGGAGCCACCCCATCGACTCTGGAGGGTTTCGGCAGAGAACACCGTCGTATCTCTCGGGATCGGGGTTGATCCCAAACACCAGTTGACCGTCGAGGTATTTGGAGATATTCGCCACCAGCCCATCTTGTCCGATGGCGAGCACGACATCGTCCGGGGCAAAGAGGAAGCGGTCCATGTCGTCCCGATCGACGCGCACCCGCCTCTGGTCGGCGGGAATGTCCTGGAGGACCTTGGCCATCCCCGCTTCGAATCGGCGGTGAGCTTCCTCGTAGTCGTCGATCTTCTGGCCCCGCGACTCGACGTAAAACTTCGCCTGCAGATGGGTGCCGTGGCGAAGCAGAAGCTCTTCCAATTGCGTTTTTCTGGTGGCGAGCACCAGCCGCGGGCGATCCGTTGTCACGCTCATCGATCCGCTTGATCCTGGGCGAACTGCGTCAGGGCCTGGCTCAAAAGATCCGGCGTGACATTGAGATGCTGGATTTGCTGGATATGTTCCGCGAACCCTTGGAGCGCGAGGCCAAGAATGACCCTACTGGGTGCCTCCTTCCAGACGGCCACGCGTTTGGCGTCGGCTTCGGCTTCCACGGTAGCCAGCATTCCCTTCGCCTCCGCTTCACCGGCGGTCCGGACCTTGATCTGTTCGGCTTCGGCCTTGGCCCGTTGTTCCCCTCGATCCAGCTCGGCTTCGAGCTTGGTCTTCTCCGCTTCGGCTTCCTGCCGGACCTGCCGCAAGCGGTTGGCGCCCTCCTGCTCGATAAGGTGCTCTCTTTGCTTGGCAAGCTCGATCTGGGTAGCCAGCTCGTTTTCCTTGATGGCGCGCTCTTTTTCCACCGCCATGGCCCGCCGCTCGAAGACAGCCTCGTCGGCCTTTTGTTGGATCGCTTCCCGAGTAGGAGTTTGGAGCGCCTTTTCCAGATCCGCCATGGGCGCCACCTTGATGATCTGGACATCGACAACAGTTAGCCCCATGGCGATCAGCTCTTCATCGCCGTCCAGGGAATCCCGGATCGCCTGGCGCACCTTTTCGGCGCCGTTCTGGACTGCCTCGACCACGGGCACCGTCGTCAGGTAGGAGCGGGCCGGCTGTTGCACCCTCTGGCTCCAGTAATTGGCCAGCCTTTCCAAGGGCCGCTCCTTCCAGACTCCCTTGTTCAGGATCAAGGTGAAGTTCAGGCGCGCGGAAGCTGCTTCCGGATTCGAGATGCGGTAGACCAGCGTGCATTGGACGGCCACCTCCTGGAAGTCGGATGTCCGCTCCCGGAGCATGAAGGTGGTCTCGCAGTCTTCCACGGGCACCTGCGCGATGGCGGCCGACAGGCTGTTGAACCAGTAGGCTAGCCCCGGCCCCTGCCGTATGAGCCGGCCCCGCCGGTAATGGAGGATGTGCTCGTTGGGATCGGCTCGAAGATGGGAGAAAGGTCCAATCTTAAAGATGCTGGCCATGGTGCCTCCCGGTTATTGTAGGGCGGAACATTTTGCGCCGAAATCTCTCTCAAAACCTAGCGAAGTTGTTGACAGGTCTCAAGCCCGGGCCTCGGTCCATGGTACAGGCCACCCGAAAAAAAGCGCAGCGCAGGGTATCCACGCAAGGCGGGACAGAACAGAAAAAAAAGGAAAACGCGTAGCGTACAAAAACGTGGGTGGGGAACTCGTTGCTTTTCATTGCAACGGGTCCTTGCGAGCTCCCTGGTGGGTGCAGGGCGAAGCCCTGCCAGGGGATGGAATCCCCGGACCACCTTCGGGTAACGCGCGGCGTGACC
>JAJRTK010000154.1 GCA_024278345.1 bacterium
AGCAACGGGTCGTCGTGGGCCACCGCTTTCTCCTTTCCCAAGGTAACGTAGCAGAAAGAAGAGCAGATGCCCAGGGGAAAAGTGCCGGTGGCGCATGATTTTCTGCCGACCCCGTGAACGCTTACGAAGCGCTGGGGGTTCACGCCGCAAAAGCCGCTGCGGCGCGCCTATGAGCAAAACCCGAAGGCAGTCCAGAAGTGGCTGGATGAGGACTACCCCGCCATCGCTGCCCGTGCGAAGCGAGAAAACGCAGAGATCCACTGGGGCGACGAGACGGGACTTCGTTCCGATAGCCAACATGGACGCTCCTACGCGCCTCGGGGAAAAACGCCTGTGATTCGACTAAACGCCAGGCGTGAGTCCTTCAGCCTGATCTCCAGCATCACGAATCAGGGCAAGGTTCGGTTCATGACGTACCGGGGCGCGATGAACAGCCGAACGTTGATCCGGTTCCTGCGGCGCTTGATCAAGGATGCCGACCGGAAGGTGTTTCTCATCCTGGACAATCTCCGGGTCCACCACAGCAGGCAGGTGAAGGCCTGGCTGGAGGAGCACAAGGAGGAGATCGAGGTATTCTACCTACCCTCGTACTCGCCAGAGCCGAATCCGGACGAGTACCTGAACTGTGACCTCAAGGCTGGTGTGCACTCAGGCCCACCGGCACGCACGGTAGAGCAGTTACGGGCGAAGGCGATCTCCCACCTGCGCAAGCTCCAGAAGTTGCCCCATCGAGTGCGCTCGTATTTCCGACACCCGAAGATTCGATACGCAGCCGCCTAGTGCGCCTATCTAGCCGCCGGGTTAATAACCACTTAGCGCCCGAGCCCCCGTGGGCAGCGGCCCTGGCGGGCCTCCCGCCGCGCCTCGATCTTTAGAAACTGCCCTATCTCCAGAGGCCCATGACGCAATGACTTCGCGGACCCTGGCCGGTCTGGCTTTCGGGTTTCCTCCCAGGGCCACACGCTGCCCGGCCCTTTCAGTAGACCCTGGTCGAGGCGCGCCGGTCGCTGGCGCACGCGGGCCGGGGAGGCGACGAAGGGGCGCTGGGGCGTGGGTTCTGAGGTCAAGGCGCCCGGCGGCGTGCACCGCGGCATCCAACGGGGGGCAAGCACATCTCACACCGGGCCCCGGACCCTAACTCCCCCCGCGTTATCCCGCGATCTCACGCACGGACAGACCGCGAAAAGCGATGCTCATATGCATTGGCGCCACCGTCTTACGAACTGCTCGTACCGGGAGAGTGCGGTGCTAAGTTCCGTGACTGGAACAACCTCCTTGTGCGCCAAGCGGTTCCGAATACCTTTCCAGGCCAGCGCCACAGACCGTGCAGTCGGGAAACCGGGATGATTCCTGGCACGGAGCGGGCTCTTCGGTCCGAATGCGTGGTGGGCAAGCGGTCCGATCTCTTCCATGACACCCGAAAGATGCCCTTCGTCGGGGGTACACAGATGGATCCAAGTGTCTCCGAAAGCCGAGTTGAGCCAGTCGAGCACTGCTTGCCGGACATGTTCTACTAAAGGCAGCAGCACTTCAGTCTGTCCTTGCCAGAGTCGTTTGGCGATCGCGTTCCGTCCCCCATGACAAGCAAGCGCGAGGGAGTGCACTACTATACCTGATCCGTCAATCCACTCTACCAATCCTGCTTTCCACAATCTGGAAAGATTCGGATCCATTTCGGGTGCACGGACGCGGTGTCCGTAAGGCACAAAGCTATCCATCACCGTTGATGGTGGTACGGCTAGCTTAATACCGTTTGAATCCTCGCCAAGACACTGCACTATATCGTCCACCGAAAGAGGGCGCTTCTCAAGGATCATCTGGGCCACGTCCGGGTCCCAGCACGCCACCCCCCGGCAGGCAGCGCGCAGCCAGTACGTTTCAGCCGCTCTACGGGGCAGATTGGCGGTGAAATACCTCTCCACTGCACATTCCACGTCGACGAGGCGCTGCACGCCCCACCACCGAACCAGCCGCAAAAACACGTTTTCCTTGGGGAGTGGAAGGGATGGATCCAGAAGGGCCACCAACGAGAATGGTGCCCCCCCGCATGCTTGGGCGTGCTCACCCGCCGATGTGAGTAGGTGTACCCACGCCTCCCGCATCTCCCCATCGATCCCCCACAGGTCGTCCAAAGCGACCACGCGGGAAGGGGCATTGCGCGCCGAAAGAATCTCGTCCATTGTCAGGTGAGCATCGGACAGGGCCAAAGCGCCGCAAAGCAGCGCTTCGGGTGAAACCCCTTTCACGACGGGCACTGACGCCCGCGTGACTTCCCCCACGCCTTCCGTGCGAACCTTCGCCCGCACAGCCGCCACTGGATTCTTGTCACGAATTCTAGCCGGAATCACCAACACCACGTGCTTCTGGCTCCGAAGCGCGTCCAGCACCCGTTCCAAGTAAATCGAGGGCCCAGGAAGCGACCAGAACACAGCTTATCCCTCAGCCAGCAGCGCTAGCAATAGTTCTGCCAGCATCGGGGATACATGAAAGCAGTCGGATGCACCTTCCAGGATGTCCAGGTCCAATAAGAACTGCACTGTACGGGCAAGCAATTCCTCGTCGTGCAACTCAGCCGAACCTAGCAGCTCAGCCAGTTCGACACGTCTCAAAGGCTCCCCATACTCAGCGATCACCCCCAAGACCTGGACCGGAAGTGTCCCTGGTGAAAGGCCAATCTCATCAAGGGCACGCAGCTGAGGCGCCGACCCATTCTCCACTCCAGCTCCCTTGCTCGACCAGAACCTCTCCATCTCCGCCATGAGCGGCCCTAAGTATCCCCCGCTTCGCCGCAGCCACCGCGTCGGCTGTTTCCCGTCACTAGGCACCCGTTGCACGTCATCGAACCAGTGCCGAAGACCCCGTTCGCGCCAACGCCGCAGACGCACCCACGACACCGGAACCCCATGGTGCGGCACCGTCCACCAACCCTCTTCGTATAGAGGCCAAGCGATCCGACTCGGAAGGGGCACAGTGATACGCAAGATGCGTTTCCGGCTCCGGAGTTTCCTTAAGTGCTCAGCTAAAGCCTCGAGCGCCGGCCGCACCGGGCTCCCAAGCCCGGTGACCAGTATCCGGCTTCCTGTTTTGTCTTTTGGATGCGCGGCCCATATCTTCCGAATTCGGGCCACCAGCGCCGCTGCATCACCGACCGACTCCCAATCGATTACGCTAAGGGCCCAGTCGGTTCTCATGTCGTTATGAAGGGTCCTGAGCGATGGCACCACTAGGTCGAGCCCGCTCGCTGCGCTTCCAAGCACGATGTCCAGTCCGTTTTGCGGAGTTAGGAGTTCCGTTTCCTGCGCAAGGGTGAACGGGCTCGGCGTCCACTCGTTAAACACACGGTGGATAACATGGGGGTCGGCCGGTTCCTCGAACTCGGCGTCCCCGAAGCGACCGAGCTCCTCCAGAATCTCGTCCTCGCTCCCGAGGAGTCGGAGCACGTTCGGACTCCGGAGGCGGTAACCTCCGCCCCGTTCTTTCAGCAGAATGCCGAGACCCACCAGTTCCTCCAAGAGGCCTGCGAGTGCATCCTCGTTCGTGTCACTGAAACCTTTGGGCCACACTTCACGTGCCCGAATCAGGACATCTGAGGGCCTAAGTCCCCGTCTTGCCGTCTGTTCGTCGCCCGTCAAAGCAATCCATGCAAAAAGGTACCCGATGGCGCGATACCGCTTATCCAAGTCCAGAGTCCAGTCGAAACGGTCCCGCATCATCTGGAGCAATTCCATGCCATAATAAACGGAAGCGATAACCTTTTCGTCTATGGTAAGTGGTGGAGTCAGCTCGATGCGTGCCGCTCTATTCCTTAGCATCTCCTCCACGAGCTTGTGACAAAACAGCTGAACCAAGCTCGGGTTTCCTCCAGTGTGCGCAAGCACCCTCTGCACCAGTTCTCTTGGAACGAATCGATAACCCAGCACGTCGAGGGGCTTTTCGATCAGAGCAGCAGCGTCCCTGGGTTCCAGCGGGCCCACACAGACGGGCTCACCAAAGTGGGCCAAGGGCTGGTTGGGCAGTCGTTCAAACCTGCGGACACTGTGAAGTCCGGTAAAAACGATCTTGAATCTCCTGCGGGTTTCCACCATCAGATCACGAAACAGCGCGACGTCCCGGAAACTCTGCTTGCTGTCCTCTTCAAGGAAATGGTCGCACTCATCCAAAAGCACGACGATCCTCCGAGCAGGCTGGTTTTCCAAGTGCCGTACCAAGTCGCGCTTGATCGTTTCGGGTTTCCAACCTCCGCCCCTCAGAATTCCCGCGTCGACAAGTAGGCTCCTCACGGCCCCCCAAGCGTCCCGGCGATGCTTGATTGCCGTCGAGAGCACGAATCGGTCGTTTTCAGGACGGTGGTACCGGCGAACCACCTCTTGGAGCAGGGCGGATTTTCCGAGTTGTCGCCCTCCATACACGATGCACGGTCCTGCGTCCGACCAGAGGGCCTCCACCATGTCCTGCCTTCCGAAGAACATCTCGGGCGGCACGCTGCCGGCCACCTCCGGCGTGTACGGGTTGATCGGCGCGCCCGCCAGTCCAATGGAGAACAAAGCCTCACTGCGCTGTACAGCGGTGAACTGGCACAGCCAGAGGAGAAGACACGTGTCAAGGATAAGAGGCGCGAACCGGTTTTTGCGCGCCGCGTGAATCGCCCGGCGACGATCCAGACAATTCCACCGGTCAAAGTAAAAAACAGTAATGGGGCGGTCTCGGTCCGCGTTACCTTCAAGCCATACCGCCAAGTTTTCCGGCTCCAAACGTCCCCATACAAGCACCAGATCGTGCTGGCCGTGCGCCGAAAACCCGAATCTGGGAAGCGGGGCTGAGATACTTGCCTTGACTCGGAGGTACTTCCAGTAGTTCGGGGAGCCGTGCGAGGTGATACGATCGAAACGCGCACTTGCATCGACTTGGAATCCCAGCCACCGAAGAATCCTGAAAAGACTGCCAAACGCTTTATCGCCCCAAGAGCGTTTTGCTCGTTTCAGAGCATTCCACCCCTCCATGACGTTAACAATATTACCTTCTTCGTTTGACGGTACCAAAACTTTTGGAAACACCAACTCACGTTTTGTGCGGATGCGCCGTAGCCACAGATTGAGATCCACCGCGTGACCATACAAATCATCAAGTTTGGATATGAAGTCTTCGAACCGTTGTGGCGAAGGCATTCCCGCAAATTGATCCAAGAGATCCGCCTCGCCTGTGGCTGCAAACTTCTCCAGTCTGGCAAGCAGTTCCTCAGCGACCGCGAGTTCCCCGTGCTGGATGTGAGCGTCCAGCCGCCCTCCTATCTCCGGGGGAACCAGCTCCCGCGCCTTCTTATTGGTTTGGAGAAAAGCGTCCACCCGCAGGCGCACCTCGTCCGCGCGTTGGGTCACCTTACGCTGTAAATCTCCACGCAATCTGCTAACTGCGGCAACTACCTCCGCTGGGGCATCCAAATTCTCGGTATCGTCCAAGCTGGTAAATAACCGTTCCAGTTCGGACCCGAGTGAGGCGCGGTCCAGCTCGGTGATGGCTCCCTTCAGATAAGCCCCCTCGATCTCGTCCCGCAGTTCGTTGATGGTACGACCAGCGTTTCGCACCCAAGCCCGATGCTCGTCTATGAATCGCTCCTCCCAAGCTGCCAGATCAAAGGCGCTCTCTTTGGAGCAAAACCATTCTGAGAGCCGCCGTGCACTTCCGATGCGCCCTGCCTCCAAGTGCTTGCGCACTACCGCCTCAGCTTCCAGGGGCGACTCTATGTGCGACAGGATGGCGGTGATCGGGGCATGGTCCGCTTGCTCAAGCGAGGCTCGGCACACTCCAGGGATCAAGAGGAGCTCGTTTTCCCAATCCGGTCCTTCTTGCAGGAGTGTGAGGTCCGACGTGTTGTCCGCCCAGCTTCCGCTGAGGCCTACCAGGGTGGCCTCGAGCATTTTCGCCCCGGCCCTTAGCAAGCGGGGCTGAACGTGTTGCTGGTAGTCACGCAAGCTGTCGATAGCAGTGTGGGCAAGCGAGCGAATTTCTTTAAGCACTTGATGTGCATAGCTCGAGTCCTCCGATGAGACCGCCGAGCGTTCTGACCATAACGCCAGCCACTCCTCGATCAGCATCAGGGCCTGATTCGCGTAGCGCTGCAGCGCCCGTAGTGCACGGGCTTCAATGGGGACCCGACCGGCTCTTTGGTTGACCTCCTGGTTCCGGCGAGCAACGATCGCCTCAAAACGACCGGGGTCACGCCATTCTTTGACGAAATCCCTGAGAGCTCGGCGGTCCGCTTCAGGCATGGATGCCTCTCGGAGCCTCTCCGACAGATCACCCGGCTGGCGGACCCATGAAAGCCAGACTTGGGTGGCGGCGTGGTACAAGGTGCTCCGATGCACCGCCTGCTCGAGCCACTCGTTGGTCCGCTGGTCTAACCTTTCCCGACGCCGCTCCCAGGCGAAGCGGACACCTTTGCCGAACAGAACCTCGTCGGGAAGAGGTCGACCGCGCTCTGAAAAGTCCGCCAGCTTGGTGGCAAGGCCCGGAAACCCGGCGAGAAAATCGAGTCGGGGGGCCAAGGCCCTGAGGAGAAAGGAGGGGTGAGCCAACGGCATGATGATGGAAGAGGTCACGAGCGGCGTGGCAAGCAAGAGATCCGTTTCACGGTCCGGCAATTCCGTCTTCGGAGCCAAAGCCTCGAAGCTGTGTCTGAGAACCTCCACAACCGCCTGTGCTCCGTAGCGGGGAGGCACCGTAAGGCGCAACGCGGTGAAAACTTCTGCCGGGACTTCACCGACCCCGGCCACGGCCAGCCAGTAGGCCCATTCCGGGCGCTGTTCCAAAAGCAGCGCGCCCATCAACTCCCGCCAAACCTCGGGCGGCCGATGTGTCTGTTTCCGGAGCCACCCTGCCAGCTCCGAACAGTTCAGGCGAGCCGGGGAAAAGAGCTTCGGCTTGTAGTCTTTCGGCTCCGGCTGGTGTGGCAGAGAGAGCGCCTCGTCCTCGTCAACCGGCCCCTTACCCGAGGGCACAATGACCGGCTCCGGCCCCGCCGCTTTCCCCCTGAGGGGCTCTTGATCCACCAGTGGGACAGGAGGCGCCCCCGGCGAGGGCGCTGGCGCCTCCAGGGTACCTCTTTCTGATGGCTGCGGCGCAGGGGTTCCGCCCGGGGGGCGGCCCGCTTTGGCAAACGGTTGGCTTCCATGCGCTTCCTCCCGTGAAGCCTTGTCGGGTTTTTCCGGGCGGGCTTCCCGGGGCGGGGGCTCCCTCTCCCCGGGCCAAACGGCGGCCCCTTGCTCCCCTCGGTCGCAAGTTTCCCGGCGGACCTCTTCCGCCATCAGATACTGCCCTCTTTGAATTCCCTCGACAAACCGGAAAGACAGATTCTCTTGTATAATTTCCCAGTGCTGATGTGACGCATCTTTCCGGTCTCGGAGGACATGCCCGAGGGCGGTCAACAAGGGCGCGATCCGCGCCGGCTCGGCACCTTCTGCCTCTCGGAGGCATCCACGCAGGCGGGAAACCTCTTCGCTGAGAGCCGCTGCATCGCGCCCCGGAGGGCGAGGCACGATCCGATCGGGAAGCCCCAAAAGGAACTCCATCCAGTCTTTGCGAGGACCGGGCCCTGGGGCAGCCACCTTGGCTGCAAGACCGTCCCGAAGGGCCTCGACATCCTCGGGGCGAAGATCGAGCAGGCGCCACCCGAGGTCCGCCCCGGAAATGTTGTGGAGCGGTTCGGGGAGTTTCACCTGCGCACTGGCTGCGAGCGTGACCAGCCGGCGCGTGTGCGGATCCATGAGCTCCCCCACCCGCGCCTTCGTCTTCTGCATTTCTTCGCCGGCCTGCAGTAATCCCTGCCACAGAACGAAGGCCTCCCCTTCCCGATCAAGGATCGCCAGGCAACGCGTCCTGAGCGCAGAAGCCTCCATTGCCAGTTTCCCCTCGATCACCTTCAGAGTCACCAATGCCAACGCGGCCTCGCACCACGGGAGAAGCCAGCGCCACATTGGTTCAGGAATCGGGTCGGACACCTGCCTCACTGCATCCTTCAAACTGCAAAGCACCGGAGTCGGTATAAAGATCTCTCTCTCGTCAGCGAGGCGGAAAAGAACCCCGAGAGCGTCCAACCAGGTTCCTGGTTCACCGGAAGCCCAGCGTTCCGCGAAGCCATCGCTCCAATCTGCCCACCAAGTCGCCATCAGCAGAGTCGGATCGCGGCGAAACCGCGCGCGCAGGCGCGGTCTGGCAGCCTTCAGGGCGGCAGGGGTCGATCGCGTCAGCCCTATGCATTCCTTCGCCACAACAATTTGTGTCCGATGTGGCAACGCCTCCCACAACGCAGTGACATGCTTCTCGGTGAGCAAGGCTTTCACTTCATCTTCCGAGATCAAGCGTTTCTCCTCCATAGGTATCCTCCAGTGCCAGACCGACCACATACTGTCTTCCACACCTGCACCTGCACCTGCACCTCAATGGCGTTGACCTAAGGCGCTATAGGTGGCAACTACGCGAAATGACCAAGTTATAGGGCCGCTCAACCCTGATCAATTCCTTGAGAAAGGAGAGCCTGGCAATGATCTTGCTGTGACAAACTTCACAGCAAGCTTAACTCTGCGTCCGGAAAGCTCCGGCTCCCGAAAAATGTTGCGACGGCCTCCGTGGCGTTCTTCCACTGGCTGCTTCCGTCGTCGCCCTCGAAGACGGATGCATCGTTCGCGCCGGGGGCGTTCAGCCGGGAGCGGCGCCTCACCCTGCCCGTTGTGCTTGCGCTCGTGCTCAACATGGTGCGCCCGGGCCGACGGCGGGGCTACCAGGAGGTGATCGACCGACTCTA
>JAJRTK010000155.1 GCA_024278345.1 bacterium
ACATCACCGCTGGGGCAGGCCTCCTTCCCGGCTCCGTGCAGCCCGGAGGGCGCTACACCGGCAAGATGCCGGTGCCACCGTTTCGGCGAAGAAAATTGTAAAGCAAAAACACGACAATTTGATAGGTCCCCGCTGCGCCTATTTTTTGACGCTTTTTTTTCATGCTTCTGGGCTGGTTCGATTCCTCTCCATGAGTGTTCAGTGGATACCCCAGGCGTTTTTGTTTCTTCCGCGGTGGCGTCTTGACAATGTGAGTGGAAGTGGCTAGTGAAGAAGACGCGCATTGAGCGGGAAACCTTGGTTCGTTGTGCAACAGTTTGTGGTGCATCCGGTGTACCAACCCGGGTGTATTTGAAAAAGCCACGATGGAGGGCATAGCCTAAAATCTACTGATAAAACAATTCTTTACGGGATCTAGCGAGCTGTATGGCACGCTTGGTCTGAGGTTCGTCATCAGTAGGTCGGAGGTTGAACTCCTATCGCCGGCTCCATCTAGCCCATGGTCATGAGGCGCCCTTCCGAGGGAGGGGAAACGCCGAAAGTTGGAAGGGCGTGCCGCGGCGATCATGACCCTCACACGCGGCGTTACGGGGTGGGCGATGCTCATCAGGTTGACGTTTCGGTCGTCGGAGGCTCTTCGTAGCCGTTGCGTGAACGCGCTTCGCCAGGGGCTCCTTTTTTTGCCATCGGCGGAGCCTCCAGAACCGGGCAGCATCTGCCAGTTAGACTGGCTAGTCGAAGGGATGGGGCTGGTGCTTCGGGCGGGTGCCGTGAGCCTTGACGGCGCTCTGTTTGGCCCTGGAACAGCCAGTGGCGACGGGTTTTGGGTCAAGATTCTGGAGTTTTCGCTGGTGGACTCTCTTCTTCGGGGGTGGCTCGAGTCCATAGGCTCGGTAGTTCCTTGCGACTCCTGGAAGAATCTTCAGCCGGGACTTTCCGGGGCGGGCGTGGAGATCTCGGACCAGAAGCCGACAGCGGCAACTCCGAGCCCGGCAGAGCAATCGCAGCTTCATGACGACGAAGACTTTGGTTGGCTTTCGGCGAACATCAAATAGGGGAGTTCTCCCGTCCATCCCGGGGCGAATCCGGCGGCAAGACAGTTGGCTCACCAGAACTATCAGCTCAAGCTTATCGTTGTGACCTTGGCGCTCTGCGGCTCGACCTGCAAGCTTGTGGAGCTTTGGAACGAAACTTGCCGAATTCGGATTGGTGAGGCAGTCGCCCTGGCCCGAGAGCTTGATGGAACGCTCAGAAGCACTGTTTATCCTCGGCCTCCGATTTTTTCGGGGCAAGTTCCTGTCCCCGGTGAAGCCACTTTTTTCTACGCCATGGCGGAGGCCGAGATGCCTCCCCATTCCCTCCGGGAAGACAGCCTTCTAGCCGAGACCGTCACCTTGGCTCATTTCGTGGCACAGCCGGCGGCGCTAGAGTTGTTGGACCGCTACAAGGCGTCACTCCAGCAGGTGGAGGCCGGGATCACCAGCAGTTCCTGCGGCCCCTGGCCCGATTTTGGAAAAGGGAGCCCCGATCCCAAGGTTCACGAGTTCCTTGCAAGTTTGCTGATGCTCCGAAGCCGCTTGAGGTTCCAGCTTGAAAAGGCGGAGGATGGGATTCAGGACCTTCTGGGAGCTTTGGAGTACGCACAGGATATTTGCCGTTTCACAAGAGTCCAGGTCTGTCGCCAGATGGTACCGATTCGCCTTCGCGGCTTGGCCATGACCCGGGCGATGATTCAGTCTCCCTTGACTGGGCCTCGGCTGGTAAGATTTCTGAAAGACGGGCTCCTGCTCCTGGATGAACTTGATCCGGGGGTTGATTCCAACTTTCGTGCGACGACTCTGGAGACCCTCTTGGGCTTGAAGGAGCGCCTGGAAACGGAGTTGGACACTCGTTCCCGCCTTGAAAAGATCTTGACTGGCCCGCTGTTTTGGGCGGCGGGAACCGACCAGGCGGAAAAACTCAGGCGCCGACTCCAAGGGATTTCCAGGATTCGCTTGAAGTCCCTGGAGCCCCATAGAACCATGGTGAGTACCAAGGCTTTCTCCGCGGGCAGTCTTGCCGTGGGATCGTTATTGGAATCGGAAGCCCTACTCCCGGACTCCTTCAGAACCTTTGGTGACCAAGGCACCCGCATTACCGAAGCCAGGCGTTTGACGCTATTACTGGCCTCCCTGAGATTGCACCATGAGACGACGGGCAAGTTTCCCTTGGGGCTCAAGGGGCTCAAGGGACGGCAGCTCCGGAGAATCCCTTTCGATCCCTGGACCGGTCTTCCCTTTCATTATCGCCTCACGAATCGCGGCCCGGTTTTGTGGTCGAGTAGAACGGGAGAGAGAGAAACGCCATACCGGCTCGAACCAGGCCCGGACAGTTGAGAACTCGCTGGAAGGCTTTGTGGTGATCCGGGCTTCGTGCAACGGATCGAGCGGGTCGAACGCGGCGAGTAGCGGGCGCCGGACGGCGACCGATGGGAGCGGAACGCAACAAAAGGAGAACAGAAAGTCTACCGAAAGCCATACCCTGGATGGAGAGCACTCTTCACACTCCGGGGGAGCATTCATGGATCTGGCCTCTTGCCACAAGTCCACACAAATTTCAGGAGAAGACTGAGGAATGGAAAAAGCCACGGAGTCCTTGCCTAAAATAGCAGGCGCCTATGTGGGGCCGCCCAAGAGCTACGACGCCAAAACAAGCATCGAAGGAGTGGAAGTCCTTCATCTCCACCGCTTCGTCGATGATCGGGGTTTTTTTATGGAGCTCTTCCGAAATCGCTCCACACACCCCCGAAACGATGCCCTGGCACAGTTTTTCAGCAACGATCCACCGGCTCAGGTCAATTTTTCCATGGTCAACGTCCATGGGCACATCAAGGGGCTCCACTACCACCTGAAGCAGAAAGACATCTGGTTCTGCCCGCCACCCTCGAAGATGAAGATTGTCCTTCTCGATGTCCGAGCCGACAGTCCCACCTTCAGAATGGCTCAGGTTCTGGTTGCTGGAGACGGCAATGACATTTTGGTGAAGATTCCCGAGGGCGTTGCCCACGGATATCGGCCCCTGACAAACCCCTGTTCCCTCTTCTACCTGGTGACCAGGGCCTTCGACGTAGACGATCCCGACGAATACAGAGTCCCATGGGACCATCCGTCGATTCGGGAGCTGTGGGACGTGCCCAACGGCTGAATCGCAGCATCTTCCGCCGGAGTCCGGTCCGGCAGGCTGAAGTCGTTGACCGGGCTGCGGAACCCTTCGCTTTTCAGGGGGGAATCGGCAAAGTGGATGGATCGGGAGGAGGTCCTAACACTCCTTCCAGTCTCCAGGCAGTCACAAACCACATAAGCCCGGCCCAAGCGACGATGAATAGGACTGCGAGAGTCACCTTGAGGGCGAATGGCATCCCGCCCAAGGCAGCGCCAGGAACCGTTGGTTCCAGGATGCGAATCCCGGCGGCGGCAGCCTCTTCCGGGACCCAAACCTGCTCGCTCCGCGCCTTCTGCTCCCCGTAAGCCTCGGCAAGAGTGGGCCTTATCCATCGCACAAGGGGTCCGGGTATTTTGCTTCCTTCCAGCAGGCGCAGGGCCACGCCGTACCCTGATTCACCGTATTTTGCGGAACCAGGCGGATCGACTCTCGCGATGCTCCCGCGAGCCCGGAAGGAGGCGATCTTCTCCCCCACTGGAACCATGAGCTCCAAAACAAGCTCCTGCCCCATGTCCCACCCCTTGGGCGAAGTGAGATAGGCGCCGGTTTCGCTGATATCCAAGAGCTTGGCCGCATGCTTGGGCTCATCGATGCCCAAACGGGCCGCCAAGTCGGCAATCACTCGCGCCGAGCGTTGAAGCTCAATCTTTGGCTGCCCCTTTTCGGATTCCTTCCTCGGTTCCGGAAGCCCCAGATACTGGCGAAGCTCTTGCTCACCTCTGGGGAAGGCATGAGCCTTGAGCTGAAAACCCTCGACGTTGTCTCGCTCTGGCTTGGCCGAAACCCCTAGGACCTCGATCGTTCCTGCTTTTTCCGGTAGTGAGAAGCGGAGGCGAATCTTGGAGCCAACTCTTGGAGGGGACATGGTATGGACGAACATTCTTTGTGGCGAGAGTTTCGTCAGCAAGCCAAAGGCATTCTGGCCACCTTCCGTGTAGACCGCCTTGAGAGCGACTGCTACCGTCTTCGTCTCAGCACTCATACGCGCCTCCTCCCGGCGACCCCTGATCTTCGCCCGTGACCCCAGAGGTATTCCGAACCGGCTTTATGGATTTTTTGTTTCCCCCTCTATTTCAAGCGCATGGAAGAGCGCTCGTCAAGCTCAACAGTGGGTCACTTCGCGGCCAAGACCACGTCCGGGCAACGCCGCGCTCCGCTCGGCGGGCAACGCCGCGCTCCGCTCGGCGGGCAACGCCGCGCTCCGCTCGGCGGGCAACGCCGCGCTCCGCTCGGCGGGCAACGCATCGCGTTACCCGGCGGTCGTCCGGGGACTCCGTCCCCGGTCCCCTGGCAGGGCTTCGCCCTGCACCCACCAGGGAGTTCACTCCCTGGACCCACGTTTTTGTACGCTACGCGTTTTTTTTTTTTGACGCTGCGCGTCTTTTCTTCTTCTTCGGGGTGGTTCGATTCTCCCATGAGTGTTAAGAGGTAACCCCTCGCCGTTTGACCCGTCCCCTCCTGTCCACCAGGTAACTGTCGGGCGCAATGGCTTCGACCTTTTTCCGGTATCCCTTGACGTGCCATTGATTCTGGGCAAGGACTTCCATGATGGCGTTCTGAAGGCGAATGCTCTCTTCCTCGTTGACCAGGGCTTCAAGGAGTGCGATCCTGGCCTGTTCATCCTCATTTTGCTGGCCCAGAACGGTGGCGGCGGCAACTCGGATATCGTCGTCGGCATCTTCCAACAAGAGCACGGCGCGCTCGGCGATCCGCCGATCCGTGAACTCCTCCAGGAACTGCAAGAGTTGGAGAGTCTTGGGGATGGTCCGCACTCCGGGGATCCCAATTTTTTCAAGAATACCGACGACAACTCCGACGCACGTTTCTGGTGATGCCAAACGGGAAAGAGCAATGAGGGGGAAACGGATTTCGTCTTCGTGTTCCAGGTAGGCCTGGATAGGTGGCAGGGCAAGCTCGCCCTTGGAGACCACGAGATCGAGGATGTAATCTTTTTCTTCCCTGTCCGTGATCCCCGAAGTAATCGTGCTTTTGAAGCGAAGAAGGAGCATGGCCACGGCCTCCCCCGTCTCTTCATTCGCCAAGAGATCGATGGCTTTGTGGCGTGCCTCTGGCGTGGAAATGTTCGATGCGAGTTTTTCGCCAGCCCGGCGAATGGCCCGTTTGTGCCTTTTTTCAGAGTCAAAAAAATCCAGTAGGCTGATGGCGCACCTCCTATGGCGAGGGTCAGCGCCTGCGGAGCGCCGGCCAACCCAGGTCCAATGGAATCGAATGCCAGAGTTTAGATGACCTCAGCCATGCCGTCAAACCTAAAGCTCGGTGGAAATGGAAGTCTTGGGATCTGGATTGCCCCTAAGGTGGCGGCTACTTCCCGGAACTCCGTGAATACCGCACAGCAGATGGTTGAACTCTCTTCTTCGAAACAGGCACTTGACATATCCCAAAAGCATGCCTAATACTTACTTTCGCCTGTGGGCCTATAGCTCAGGTGGTTAGAGCGCACGCCTGATAAGCGTGAGGTCGTTAGTTCAAATCTAACTAGGCCCACTTTTGGTTCGTACTGGGGGTGTAGCTCAGCTGGAAGAGCACCTGCCTTGCACGCAGGGGGTCAGCGGTTCGAGTCCGCTCACCTCCACCAGTGGGTTCTGGGTCTGGGATCTTTCTTGAAAAGCGCTTTTTGGCGGAAAGCGTTTTTTTTGTTCTTATGCCCCATGACTCTCCGCGCCGCAAAACCTTTTCACAAGGTCATAAAGGGTCTCAATCCCAAAACGGTAAGAGCTGATGGGGATTCGCTCGTCGTCGCCATGGAACATCTGGGCGAACTGGAGGCCTGGCGGTAGATCCAGGGGATAGAATCCGTAGCAAACAGCCCCGAGCTGGGCGTATTTGCTGGAATCGGTGAAGCCCGAGACCAAATAGGGTACGGGGAGGCCACTTGGGTCATGCTCCAGGAGAACCTGTGTCATGGTTCGAAAAAGGTCGCTATCAGGTGAAAAGACCGTTGCTGGCGCCTCTTGGACGACCTCGATCTGGAATTCGGGTCCCAGGAGGGAGCGGACTTCGCGGGTGAGGTCCTGGGCAGTCTGACCGGGCAGGGTGCGGCCATCGACGCCGATCTCCGCCGACGACGGGACGACATTGATTTTCGTGCCTGCCTGAACCAAGGTCGGATTGACGGTATTGCACAGGATCGCCTGGAGCGTTGCCCTTACCATCGGGTCGCCGATAAGGCGGTCGAGAACGACACCGGCCAGTAGAGGAAACCTCAGAGCCGACAGAGCGGCCTTTTGGGGGAAATCGATCTCTGAAGAGACTGCTTTCAAGAAATCCAGGGCAGGAGAGGTCGGGTGAAACGGCAGGCGGCTCTGGGTCAGAATCTGGAGCGCTCGGCCAACGGATGCGAGGCAAGAATCGGGTTTGGGAAGGGAACCATGGCCTGGCTGGCCTCGGACGGTGATCCGGAGCCAGGCAATGCCCTTTTCCGCCACCTGGATAGGATAAAACTTCTTCCCCCCCATTTCCAGGGAAAACCCGCCCACTTCGTTAATGACATATTCGGCGTCGATGAGGCCTGGATGCTGCTCCACCAAAAAGGCAGAGCCAAACTCGCAACCGGCTTCCTCATCGGCGACGGCAGCCAGGATGAGATCCCGGTGAAGCAGAGCACCGGATCGCTTCAAGAGGCGGAGCACGGTGAGGCCCATGGCCGTCATTCCCTTCATATCGATGGCGCCCCGACCCCAAATGCAGCCGTCAGCACGGGCTCCGGAAAAGGGAGGATGGGTCCAGCGATTGGGATCGGCGGGGACAACATCCAGATGCGAGCTGAGCATGAGCGGCCGACGCTTCCCGGAACCTGGCAGGCGTGCCACGAGGCATGGCCGGCCTGGTGTTTTGGAGACCATTTGGTAATCGATGCCCTCTTTGTCGAGCTGAGCGGCCAGGTATTGGGCCGCGGGGAGCTCATTCCCCGGGGGATTGGTCGTATCGATCCGAAGCAGGTCTTGAAGGGTTGTGACAGCTTCCTGAAGCTGGTCGTCGCTCAATCGAAACATCAACAGTCCCCATTGGTGGATAGTTTTCTCAAAGCCGTGACCAAATTTCTCAGTGTAACGAATCCCGCCCACGGAGTGTAATCTGTAGCGTGGCAACTTCAAAAGAAGAGCGCTGTTGTGGGGAAAGCGAAATGGAAGAGCAGGTGATGGATGAACGGGCGTTGGTTAATCTGGGTGTCGATGTGCGCGGCGGTTCCAGCCTTTTCCGTAAAGAATGGACAAACGGCTCCCGACCACGAAGCGAGCTTTAAGACGGGAAGGTGGCCGAGCTATCTTGGAGCACGCAACGGCGGAAGCACCGGGGCAGTCGTGGGGTTGGAGGCTCGCTGGACAGATTTTGGGGCTGGAAAACGGAAAGCCAATGGCGGCAAGATGAACGAGCTTTCCAAAAAGCTTGCCTCCCTGGCACGTCCTTCCAGGGGGACGAGGGAAAAGCCTCTGGTCTTCTTAAGGCTCACGCCGGGAAACCTGGATGATTCTGGGCTGGCACAGACAGAAGAAATCATCAGCATTCGCTACAATCGGTGGTTCGCCTGGCTCCACGAGATGGTCATCCGGCTGGGACCTCAAGTGGACGTCTGGATTCTAGACCTGAAGCCAGCCAAGTTGGTAGCCCCCTTCGATCCAGCCTCGCCCTTCTATTCCCAGCTCTTGAAGAGCTCGGCGACGGAGCTTCGCGGCACGGATCGCGGATGCAGGGTCCTTTGGAGGACGGATGTTCCGAAGCCTGTCGCTCCTTGGTGGCCCAGGGACGCCATCGCCTACTACGATGGACTGGAAGTGGCGGCGGACACCGACATTCAGGAGCTTCGAAACCTCCTTCCGCGGCGGGATTTCGAGCTTTGGCTCCGCCGGCGGAAAAAGCCTCCGGAACCCCTGCCGGAAACTCTCATCAGCCTTCTTCTCTCTGGCCATGAAAAGGGGTCTCAAGTTTTGTTCTGGAAAGATGCGGGTTCCAGTACCGAACGGGTGACTCAGGCCTCCAGAGTGGCGCAGGCCATCGCCGCGGGTGATTGGACACCGGGTGAAACGGTTCTCGTGGAGGCACCTCCCGGCGTGAAATCCCATGTTTTGCTCGATTCGAAGAAGCGGGATGTCCGGATTGTGCTTCTCAATCCGCAAGGAGCTCTCAACCGTCTGGAAATAGGGGTTGGCAAACCTTCGGAGGCTCTCTACACCACCCCCCTGGGCGAAGCCACAGGAGAACTGGAAGTGGGGCGAAGCCGGGGAAACTTGGTGCTGACGGGCTTCCCGGCCGCCAAGCTGCTCGTCGTCGATCTGAAGGGAGCCCTGCCGCCTGGCTTCCAGGTCACCACAACAGCTTCCGCGGGAATGACGGGCCGCGAGATCATCGCCAGAACAGAGGCTTATTGGTTTTGGCTCCGCCGCACCCTGCCACAACTGGCGGCGCGAATCGAAATCGACTGGCAGCTCGGGGAGGCCGTGGGCTTCATGGTGACCGAAATGCTCTACGAGCCGGCCTCCACCACTCTCTGGCTCGAAATCCTCGAAGAGCTGGAACAGGGCCTTCCCATCAATCCCAACAAGCGCCGGTACATGTTTTTCGAACGGGGCGGCGGAGTCTCGGTGCCTCTGGTCCAAGCGGTGGATGAGGACCACCGATACACGCGGCTTCCCGATGTCCGCCGAAACGGAAAGACCTTTCTGGCCGTTCGTTACACTCCGCGATCCGGGGTTGAAACTCGCACACGAGGCATGCTCCTCATCGATCCTGATAGCTACGCCGTCGCCTACATGGAAGATCGGGATCCCAAGCCTCCCTTCCCGTCCACAAGCCTCAGCACGGAGATGAGCTTCTCCGAAAAGCCCGGAGGTTTCTGGCTTCCCAACAAGAGCCGAGAGATCCGGCGAGTGGCCCTCCTTGGCCTGAGCTTCACCCTCCGTTCGAAGCTGCGGTTTTATGCCTACGACCTCGCGGTCAGGGATCTGGCGACCCGCGTTGAGAAGAGCTTGCGCTCGGCGAATCCCGTCCTTGTCTGGAACGAGGCTCGCGACGAGTTCATGGTCTTGCGCAAAAAGAACCGGCCCCGGAAACCGAAGAAAAAAGGCCCCAAGCCAAAAAAAAGCCCGCGCACCAAGGAGGGAGTGCCGGCTCCGCATGAGAGGAGCAAAGAAGCCCCCCCAACGAGCACTCCTTATTGGAATCCGGAGGCCGCCGCTCCAATCGATCAAGTCGAATCCCCTCCTGAAGGCCAGGAAAACGACTATTTGATGCGGATGGCCTTTGGCCAGTCCCTGGAATTGGAAGCCACGGCCACCGCGAAAAAAGTGGAGCAACTTCGGCCGGCCGACGCGGTTTCTCCCAGCTTGGGTCGAGCAGATAGCCTGAGATCGATGGCGCGGCGCCTGGGAAACGTCGAGCTCGTTCGCGGGGGCGACGCCAAACGAGTGGGAACCCTATTCGTGGGCGGCGGATACGCCAGTGGTGACTTCGCGCCCATCTTGCTGTACAGCCGCCTCTATCTGGAGTGGCTGGGGAAACGGGACTGGCAGTTCGTCATCTTCACCGCGGGAATCTTCAACCTTCTGCGTTGGACGGATACAAGCCTGTTCGGTTCCCGCTGGAACGGTTCGGTAACGACGCTCCTGCCCTTGCTCCCCTTTCCCGATGCACCAGAAGACCGCTTCGGGAAGGATGTTGACGAAGAAGAGATGTGGCGGTTCTTTCCGTCGCTGGAGTTTTCGGCCAGGCGAGCCCTCTGGGGACCTTTGAACATCGAGTTCGCCGCCGTGACCACCTGGCAGTTCTTCGGAGAGTCAGGCAACACCGCGGACAACTTCATCGTGCCAAGCTCCCACCTGGAAACCCGCTTCCGCTCCCGGTTGGAGCTTTCGTTCGCCCGCTCCCGGGTGGCGGCCACGGCGGAACTCGGAACCCGAACTTCCTGGAACACCTGGGGATATGGAACTGAAAAACCATCGGCGGATTTCCAGCGCTACCGCATCGCGGCGGCTCACAGCTTTCGGCTGGGTCGCACAGGCATCCTGCAAATCGCCGGAGGTGGCGGAGGCGGCAATCACCTCGACCGCTTCACGGCCTTCGGCCCGGGCCAGTTCGACCTGGACTCCATTGGGTCTCGATTCGTCCCCCCCACGAGCCCGCTCTATTTCAGCCGTTTCGGCTCTCTTGAAGGGAGCTTGGAGGCGACGGTCAAAAGGAAAATCCGCCTGGGCCTGGAAGCTGCCTACTTGGCGGGAAGCGACGAAGATCTCTTTTTGGCGGGAGTCAAGAACTTGGGTGAAAACCGAGGATTCGCCTCGGCGGGCGTGACCTTTCAGTTCAATTCGCCATGGAATACTCGGGCGCTTCTCCGCGTTGGAAACGCGTGGGAGCTTGGAGAAGAGGGTCCCTCGTCAGTTTACGCAACGCTCTCTCTGATCCGCCCCAGGTGAAAGGGCAACTGAGCCATAACAGGCGCCCCCCAGTGCCGAATTGGCACAAACGTCTCGGTGGCAACATGGCGCGTCTTGGCTCCTCTGCCACCCAATACCAGCTTCCGCATGCCTGAAACGACGTTCAGAAGGGTCTCGGAGCTCCCTGGAACCGGAGCCCCGTCATAGTGCCAGAGTTGTCGTCCATTTTGAGAAGAACAACCGACAACATGAATTCTGAGTCCTGGTATGTTTTTTGCGTATCGAAATGACTGTTTTTTCGCCATGGACTCCGCCGTTCGCCATGGACCCCGCCGCCGGTTTTCCCTGGGAACGATCCGGGGCGGAAAACTCTTCCATCGGGTAGGCGCCAGTCCCCGGGGCGGCACCAGGCGAGTAGCGTGAGCGGCTGCGAACGATGGGAGCGGAACCCAACGCAAAAAAAGAAAGACGACTCACCGAACTGATTGTTCCCGCGCGAAGTGGCACAGCTCGAATCTTCTCCAGATGGCCTCGAAATGACGAATTCCTCCTTTTCGGACTCATTGCCCTCGCCATCGTTGGCCGCCGAGGATCTGTGGGAGCTGGCTCGAGGCTTTGGGAAGTTCGGCGGTTCTCCTGAAGGCCTGGCGACATGCTTGACCGGGCTCCTGGGGGGGTTGCCGGAAATCCCGCAACACATTAAGAGTAAAGACTTTTCAGGGGGCGCCGAACAATTTATCGGCGACATCTTCCAGTCGATGGCGGCCAGGGACCTCCAGGGCATCACCCGTGCGTTGCGCTCGTGGACTCAGACGTTGGTGGACCGTGGGATTCGTCCGGAGGATGCTCTGGCCTCCTTTGCCCTTTTTCGCCGTGAGGTCCTTCACCACCTCTGGACGGACGCGAGCCAGCCGCCGCTCCCTCGATTCCTCTTCGCCTTTGATAATTTGTGCTCCCTGGCCCTGGCGGAGCTTTTGAGAACTTATTTTGACCGGGGACAACAGTGCCCGGAAATGAAACAAGGGGTTCAAGAGAGAGAATCCGACAGCAAGAAAGTCAGGAAGCGGCAAGGCTCAAGCTTCCACGGGCTCGTGGGTGCCAGTCCGGTGATGCAAGAGCTCTATGGTCAGATCGAGGCGGTATCCCGAAGCCGGGCTCCAGTCCTCATTGTGGGGGAATCGGGAAGTGGCAAGGAACTCGTGGCCCGTGCGGTGCATCTTGCCGGCCCGGATCCGAAGAGCCCCTTCATAGCCCTCAACTGCGCAACACTTCCGGAAAGCCTTTTCGAGAGCCAGTTATTCGGTCACATTCGAGGCGCTTTTACCAGCGCCACGCGATCAACACTGGGGTTGTTTCGAGCGGCGGACGGGGGAACTCTCTTCTTGGACGAGATCACCGAGATGCCTCCGAATCTTCAGGCCAAATTGCTTCGGGTTATCCAGGAAAGACAGCTCCGCCCCTTGGGTTCGACGCACGAAGTGGCCATCGACGTTCGTCTCGTGGTGGCGACAAACCGCAACCTGCAAAGAGCGCTGGATGAAGGATCGCTTCGCGGAGATCTCTTCTACCGCCTTGAATCCCTCATGTTGAACCTGCCTCCTCTTCGGCAACGGTCGGAAGATATCCCTCTCTTGGTGGAGCACGCCCTTGGTCTTTTGAAAGAGCGGCACTGGAGGCAGGTTTCCGGGGTCTCCCAAAAAGCCATGGAAGCCCTCCGCCGTTATGAGTGGCCCGGAAATGTCCGGCAGCTCATCGGCGTCTTTGAACGGGCACTAACTTTCGGTCGGGGCCAGGTCATCGAGATCGGTGATCTACCGCGATCGATTGTGGATTCGGAAACCGAGAAACCGCGGCCCACCCTGGCCCCCTCGTCCGATCCCTTGCCTCTCATGACGTTCGTGGAAGCAGAGCGCTCCCTTCTCCGGCGCGCCCTTGAGCTGGCTGAAGGAAACAAGACCCGCGCGGCGGCTTCCCTGGGCATCTCCAGAAAACAGCTCTACCAGAAGATCCGAAAATACCGCCTGGATTGAGCAGCGCCCTCCGTCATTCAAAACGCCTCCCCAGACCGATTCTCCCAGCCTGCCCTTGACGCATACCATGGGCTGGGTTCCGCTCCCA
>JAJRTK010000156.1 GCA_024278345.1 bacterium
ATCCCGTCCAGCCCGCCACCGGCAAGATGCCGGTGCCACCAGGGCGGCGCCGCGGAGTGTAAAGCAAAAACGCGGGGATTTGATAGGTCCCTCCCGTTGCAACTTGCGGGCAACGGGATCCCTACCCATTTTTGTGCGCCGCGCGCTTTTTTGGGGGTGGCCGGGTCCGAGCGACAGCGAGAGCTGCCGAAGGCACCACCGATGACCACCTCCATCCTTGAGAATGGGTAGAGGAAAAATGAATCCATGCCGGGTTTTGGGTGTTGCCTATCGGATCTCATCCTTCCTGGCAAGCACGCATAATCGGCACGAACTTTGCTTATGAAAAAACGTGGTAGGCATCCCGCGCGAATTGGAGAAATGAAAATCTCAGGAGCAAGACTGACCTGTCACCGAGTTCGGGAGATTTATTGGTTGATTTTTCTTTTTTTTCTAGAATCCTCTGGAAGCCCAAGCCACCGCGCTTGATGGTATTACTCTGTCTTTTCAATGGCTTCCCGGTGCATACATCTTCAACTCCTGGAAAAAGAAGATTTTTTTCGAGACTGCCTCTTGACAAAAGGGGTTCACGTCCATTAATTACAGGAGTGTAACCCAGACTGGACAGGTGCTCCCAATGGAACAGCAGCTCAATTTTCCGACGAAGCATGTCTGTCGCATTACAGGACTGACAAAGCGACAGGTTGACTACTGGGATCGGACTCATTTCATCAAGCCGTCGGTCAGCGAGGCGGCAGGGTATGGATCGACTCGGCTCTACTCCCTGATGGATGTGGTTCAGCTTGCCGTGGCAAAAAAGCTCAAGGACAAGGGCATTAACCTGCGAAATATGCGCAAGATTCTTGCCTTTTTGTCGAAGTCACTGCTGCTCCCTCGTGAATTGGGGGGACTGGAGCGTTTGCGGCTTGTCACCGATGGCGAGTCTCTCTTCGAGCTCACCGAGAACCCCACGGCGGTTCTGGACGAAAGTGATTCCTATGAGCTGGTTTTCGTACTGGCGTTAGGTCGAATCATTCTGGACGTCCGGGCTCAGATCGATCAGCTCACCACCAAGCGGACCTATACCGTCCAGGTGGGGCAACGGCGGCACAAGGTCGCTCTCATGAATCGCGATGGGCGCTTCGTCGCCCAGTCTCAGCGAATGAATGAAATCACTTCGACGGGTGATACCCTGGAGGAAGCGCTCTCGGGAATTCGAGATGCTCTCGTAGAGTGGGTTCGATCCCAGGGGCCCCGTCAAGGTCGTTCCCGCCAAAGAAAAAGCGGGAAAACGTGAACATCGTGGGCTCCGAAATGTGAGCCCAGTGTTGGAATTCGGACTATGGAGGAATCATGAACAAGTCTGATTTGGTCAGGAAAGTTGCGGAAGCGGCAGAGCTTTCACAGAAGCAATCTGGCGCGGCGGTCAACGCTTTTCTGGATGCCGTCAAGGATGCTCTGCGTGCGGGAGAAAAAGTCACACTGGTAGGTTTCGGGACCTATGGCGTGAAGCAGCGGCAAGCGCGAAAGGGCAAGCACCCCCGCACTGGCAAGACCATCAAGATTCCCGCCAAGGTCGTTCCCTACTTCAATTCTGGCAAGGAATTGAGAGAGGCCGCGGCTGCGTCGGGCAAGAAAACCCGCCGACGCAAAAAAGCCTAAGCTGGCTGTGTTTGCTCGCTAGGTTGTGGTATCGATTGGCGGAGAGGCGGATGTCTCTCCGCTTTTTTTGATCAAGGAAGTCGTTCGGCCCCCTGAGAGGTCTTGACAATCTGCATGCTCAATTGAGCACGAGGAGGGGTATGCATGCGCGTCCGCGATCAAGCCGCATTCTATGCTCGCCTAGCGAGCCTGTTCAAAGCCGGGATTTCCATGGGCCAGGCATTGGAGAAAATCGCCAAAGGTTCTGGAGTTCAGGCTTCGAGCGAGCTTGCGCGGGCAGTCTTGGAAGCTATCGACACTGGAGAATCACCATCCAGAGGTTGGGAAGCGGCGGGGGCTCCCGATCTGGACATCGGGATCCTTGCCTTGGCGGAAGAGACGGGGAGATTTTCCGAGGCGTGTGAGCTCCTTGCCGTGCATTACGAATGGCGGATGGAGGTACGGCAACTCTGGATCTCAGGATTTTTTTCTCCCCTCATGGCGTTGATCATCGGATTGGTAGCCTATCATGGGACGCTTTTCTTTGTGGTGGGGGCTGGAGCCGCGTTGGCGAGCTTCGTGTGGGTTTTGACGGCCTTTGGCGCTGCCTGGGGGCTCTGGTACTTGCTTTTACAGTCGGCGGGAAGCTCGGAGGCCGCGAAAGTCCTTGTGGCCAGGATTTCGCTTTCGCTCCCGGTCTTTGGTGGGATTCTTCTGAATCTCACGAGGTCCCGTTTCTTCGAGCTTGCAGGAGAAGTCTATTCTTCGGGTGGGACGCTGGCCCGGGCGGTAGAGCTTGCGGCGAAGGGCTGCGGCAATGCCTATTTGTGTCAGCGGCTGCAAGATCGCTCCAGCCACCTTGTAGGAAGCGGGAGTCTGAGCACTTTTCTCAAGGGGGAGTCGATTGTCGATCCTCTTGGACTGGAAGTCATTGAAACCGGAGAGGAAAGCGGTCAGTTGGAGGCATGTCTCCTCCGTGTGGCCAAGCGCTACCGGGACGAGGGGCAAAAAGCGTTGGAGCAGCGCGTCCCCGTCGTCGCCAGGATCCTGACGGTTCCCATCGTCGTAGTCGTCTTTTTTTTCTGTGTCCTGAACCTGTCCATCGCCGTTTTCGGGAAGATCTGGGGCATGCTCGCCAAGAGTCTGCCGTTCAATCCCTAGACCCCGGTCTCTGGCTCCTCGTCCCGGGGTATCCACTCAAAGCGGGACAATGAGTCGCCGGAAAAAAACTTGGCCTCGGACAACGCCGCGCTCCGCTTGGCGGGTCACGTTTGCGTGACTCGAAGGGTAACGCCTCGCTTTGCTCGGCGATCATCCGGGGACTCCGGCTGCGGCCCTGTGGGCCGCGTCTCGCTCCGCTCGGCATCCGGCCCCAGGCAGGGCTTCGCCCTGCACCCACCTGGTAGGGTCACGGCGTGCCGTGACCCTACATCCCTGCCACATCTATTTACGGTAGGCCTCGCTTATGCTCGGCGTCTCGCTGCGCTCGGCACCGCGTTTTCCCTTTGTGTTCAACCTTTGTCCCGCTTTGCGTGGATACCCTCGTCCCGGAGAGTCGTGCTTGAGCTTCCGGACCAGTCCATCCCCTGGAGGCCGTGGGCCCGGACCAAAGCGGCACGATAGACTTCGAGGTACGGGAGATTGAGCTTCCGTGCCCGTTTCAGGCAGGCCTCGTATTCCGGCTGCACCCGCGTTTTATCTCCCACCTTGACCGCTTTGGCCTGGATTTCGCCGTATTCGGTCTCCAGGACGACGGCCTTCCTTGGAAGAAGTGCCCTCGAACTGGTCCGACGCCGCACTCCGATGGTGGTGCTGCACCGGAAGAGGGCTTCTAGCGCTTTTTCAGAACGATCCAGTGGAACGATGACCGTCACCGACACTGCGGGTCGGTGCTTTTTCATGAAGCAGGGAGCGAAGACAACATCCACGGCTCCAGCCTGCCAGAGCTCTTGGGCCAGCGGCTCGAAAGCCTCGGCGGGCATGTCATCCAAAAAGGTCTCCAGCACTTCTACGACATCGGTTTCCCGGTGGTTTGTTTCCGTAGCGACAAGGCAGGCCCGCAAGAACCCCGGTACTCCCTCGTAGAGATGGGTCCCTGCTCCGTATCCGGTTTGGCGGATGATTCCGGGTGGAATGGAGCCGAACCGGGAACATTGGGAGAGGAACAAGGCTCCGGTGGGCGTAATCAGCTCGCCTTCCGCTTTGGGTGAGTCAAGAGGAGCACCACGGAGAAGCTCTAGAGTGGCCGGCGCGGGAATGGGGAGAAGACCATGGGAGGTTCGTATCATTCCCCGGCCGGCCTGGATGGAGCCGGCGCTTAACTCGTCGATGGCAAGTCGATCCAGGAGCCAGGCGAAGGAGACCACATCCACGATGGAATCCACGGCCCCGACTTCGTGGAAGTGAACCTCATCAAGGCAGACTCCGTGGAGCTTTGCCTCGACTTGGCCCAAGCGCAAGAAGAGGGAAATCGCCCGATGCCGGACAGGTTGGGGCAGAGATGAACCGTCGATGGCATCTCGAATGGAGGTGAAATGGCGCTCTGGCTGGGGCTTTGTGACTTCCACGACGAACCGCTTGCAGGCAATGGACGAGCGGTTGACGGTTTCGAGACGAAGTTCATACCCGTCGTAAGGCAGGGCGGCCAAAGCCGTTTTGAGGGCGGTGAATGCTGCCGCCGCGCCAATTTCGTGGCCCAGGATTTCCAGAAGCGCCGCCACCGCCATGTCGCCTGCGATTCCGGAGCTACAATCAAAATAGAGGTTTCGCATGCCGGCTCTATAGCGCAAGAGGGAAGTGGAGGGCAAAAGCGGTGAAAATGGCGAGTAGCGGGCGCCGGACGGCGACCGATGGGAGCGGAACGCAACACAAAAAGGGAACAGGCGTAGCGGTCATTGCGCCTTTGTGGAAAAGCGGCCCCTCCAGAAGCTGGGAGCCCACGGGGCAGGCTCTACAGTGGATTTATGGTGGAAGTTCCGGGTACAAGAAGGTTTCGAGTGAGCAGTCTTCACGTCCAGCAAAAGGAAGCGGAACATGGACCGGACGACACTGGTAACTGGAGCGACGGGCTATCTTGGTGGCCGCCTCGTGGAACAGATGGTGCGCCGAGGTGAAACAGGAGTTCGGGCGTTGGTTCGGAAGACGAGCCTGACTGATGGATTAGAGAAGCTTGGGGTCGATTTGGTGGAGGGCGATCTTGGAGATTCCGATTCTCTCCGACGGGCCATGCGTGACGTTGGGCGAGTCTTTCATGCGGGTGCCTACGTCACTCGATGGACTCGGCAACCAGAGCTCTTCGACAAGATCAATGTCGCCGGAACCCGGGCAGTTCTTGATGCGGCGCTGGAAGAGGGCGTCAGCAGTTTCGTCTATACATCTTCGTTCATGGCCCTTGGCCCTTCAGGAGATAGTTTGGCGGATGAGGGAATCTGTCACCGCGGGGAGTATCGGAATGAGTATGAGCGGACAAAAAAGTTGGCGCTGGATCTGGCCCGCGGATACGTTGGCAAAGGGTTGGGCCTCAAAATGCTCTGCCCGGGCGTGATTTTTGGGCCCGGCGCCCTGACGGAGGGCAACCTTGTAGCCGGTATCATCCGGGACTATTTGCGCCGTATGTTTCCGCTGCTGGGCGATGGTTCGAAGCGTTGGTGCTTCTCGTTCATCGACGACGTGGTGGCGGGACATTTGGCGAGCTCGCGGGAAGAGGTGGAAGAGGGGATCTACATCGTGGGAGGCGAGAACCTTTCCATGGCGGAGTTGCAAGATCTTCTCCACCGGCTGACGGACGTTGCCCCCATGCGCATGAGGATGCCTTTTGGAGTGGCGAAGGCCGCCGGTTGGCTCAACGAGCTCCTTGCGCCGCTGGGGGTACCGGTGAAACTGACGCGGGGAGAAGTTGAGATCTTCCGCCACAACTGGGCGTACAGCTCGGCGAAGGCGGAAATGGCTTTTGGTTATCGGGTGACGCCCATGGACGAGGCCATGAAACGGACGGTGGACTGGGTGAGAGCGGAATTGGGGGTGTAAGGAGGAGCGATGTCAATTTTCAAGGCTTACGATATTCGCGGTTTGGTGCCCGAGGAGCTGGACGAGGAAAAGAGCTACCGAATCGGACGGGCGCTAGCCGTTTTCCTCGAGGCCGAGCGGGTTGTCGTGGGACACGATATGCGTGGGAGCTCCGAAGCGTTGCGCTCTGCCTTGGTGAAGGGGCTGACGGAGAACGGATGTGATGTGACAAAAATCGGGCTCAGTACGACATCGATGAGTTATTTTGCGGGCGTGGCCGGCGGCTATGACGGGTCGGTAATGATCACCGCGTCCCATAATCCGGGGCACTACAATGGCCTGAAGATCTGTCGGGAAATGGCGATTCCGGTAAGCGGCGTTACAGGGCTCGCCGAAATTGAAAAACTGGTGGAGTCGCCGCTTCCAGGGGGCAGCGGACGGGGACGGGTGGAAGAGCGCGATTACAGGGAGCCCTACCTGCGCCAGCTTCTATCGTTTGCGGGGAAAGGCAGAAAGCTCAAAGTTGTCATGGATTGTGGAAACGGGATGGGCGGTTTGCTGGCGGCGGACGTGGCGGAGAGGCTAGATCTTGAGGCGATTCCCATGTACTGGGAGCTCGATGGAAGCTTTCCCCACCACGAGGCGAACCCGTTGGTACCGGAAAATACGGCGGACCTCCAACAGCGGGTGAGGGAGACTGGTGCCGATCTGGGCGTGGCCTTCGACGGTGATGCCGACCGCGTCATGTTTGTCGATGAGACTGGTGAGCGGATCTCCGCTGACCTCATGACCGCCCTTATCGCCTCGGATCTACTCAAGGGGTGTCCGGGCGCGAAGATCCTGTACGATCTTCGTTCTAGCCGGGTTGTCCCCGAGGTGATCCGCGCAAGCGGCGGCGAGGCGATTTGTTCGCGAGTCGGCCACGCCTTCATCAAGAGTCAGATGCGACAAGTGAACAGCGCCTTCGCCGGTGAGCTTTCCGGTCACTATTATTTTCGGGCAAACCACTTTATCGACTGCGGCTTTTTCGCTCTGATCCAAGTTGTCAACCTCCTTAGAACAAAGGGTAAGCCTGTCTCTGAACTCATGTTGCCGCTCCGGAAGTATTTTTCCACCGGCGAGATCAACTCCAAGGTGAGTTCCGTTTCCGTGGTGCTGGCAAGGCTGGAAGCCCGGTATTCTGGCGCAGCCATATCACATCTTGATGGCCTGAGTGTCGAGTACGACGATTGGTGGTTCAATGTCCGGCCTTCCAATACCGAACCGCTGCTACGCCTCAACCTCGAAGCCGCTTCATTGGAAGAGATGGAACGGCGGCGGGATGAACTCCTTGCTGCCATCCGGGGGGTAGATCCTTGACAGAAAGGAAGCAGCCGGTTTTCAGGGAGAAGGCCGGAGGGAAGAAAGAGAGCACCGAGCTCGGGAGGCGATCCTTCACTGGCAAGGTGCATCTCGTGGTCGCCACGACGAACCTGGGAAAGCTTCGAGAAATACGGGAGTTTCTTTGTACCGCCCGCCTGGATTTAGAGGTTGTTGGGCTAAACGAGCTCCGCGCAATCGAGCCACCAGAGGAAACCGGGGGCAGCTTTCGCGCCAACGCTCGGCTCAAGGCTGCCTACTACTCGGAGCTCCTTGGCAGGATCTGTCTGGCGGAGGACTCAGGACTTTGCGTCGATGCTTTGGACAGCGCACCTGGCCTTTTTTCCGCCCGCTTTTTGGGGGAAGAGCTTTCTCAAAAGGCCAAAAACCTGGCGATACTAGAGCGAATGCGCACCCAAAAGAATCGGAAAGCCCAATTCGTCAGTGAAGTGGTGGTACGAGAGCCTGGCGGAAGGGAAATCTGGGCAAGTGGCGTGACGGAAGGTCTCATTACCCTTGAACCCAAAGGGCATGACGGGTTTGGCTACGATCCGATCTTTTTTGTTCCGAAGTTGCAACGGACATTCGCGGAACTGTCTTGTCAAGAGAAGAGAGAGTGTGGCCATCGAGGCCGGGCGCTACGAAACTTGCTCCCGAAACTGGAATCCTGGCTACCGAAGGGGCGACACGGCTTTGAGGCGAAGTGATGAAAAAGCAGATCTTTCCCGATTTCGGCGCTCAATTTGGGTGGCACGGCCAACTTGATCTCCCGCACGGATTGGGTTAGGGTTTGCCTGCCTTTGAAACGGGGCGTGGCGCAGACTGGTAGCGCACCTGCTTTGGGAGCAGGGAGTCGGAGGTTCAAATCCTCTCGCCCCGACTTTTGTTCTGAGAGGACTTGCGTGGTAGGAAATCATCTGCGCTGAAGCTTGTCGAAGGTTCTACCGGAGAGACTGACGGGGGTCCGACTGGCCGAGGTGCTGGACAAGAAAGCGCCTGTAGCTCAGTAGGATAGAGCAACGGACTTCTAATCCGTAGGCCGTAGGTTCGAATCCTACCAGGCGTGTTTGGCTTTTGTGGTGGGTGTAGCTCAGTTCGGTTAGAGCGCCTGACTGTGGATCAGGAGGTCGGGGGTTCAAGTCCCCTCACCCACCCTCCGTTTTTAGACCGATGTGATGTGCGCCCGTAGCTCAGTTGGATAGAGCGCCGGACTTCGAATCCGTAGGCCGTAGGTTCAAGTCCTACCGGGCGTACTCCCTCACTTCCAAAATCTTGGCGGCATTTCCGATGGCGCCTTGCTACTTTGGTGCCTCAAGCAAGCCCTCCTAGATACAGAGCGAGAGTGGCGGAACTGGTAGACGCGCTGGATTTAGGATCCAGTGGGGCAACTCGTGGGGGTTCGAGTCCCCCCTCTCGCACTTTTCATTTTACCGTGGAAGAAGCCGAGACCGGCTTACCGTTGGGGGGGTGCCGATCCTTCTTTGCCCACCGTGTTGGGGTCCATTCTTTTCGTTTTTGATGGCAGCGGGGCTTGAATCCAGGACACAATCTCTTTTCGCGGCCATGGCAAGTGTGGGTTAGAGACATCGTGATGGATCGATGGCCATTTCGATAGGAACGAGGCAATGTATGGAAACTGAATACCGAAGCCTTTCGCCGACCGTCACACAGCTGACGATTACCATACCAGCAGACGAGATTCAGAAGCGTTTGAGCAAGCGCTACAAAGAACTCAAAAAAGACCTACAGATTCCTGGTTTTCGTAAGGGGAAGGCCCCGCTATCCGTTCTAAAACGGCGCTTTGGGAAAGCTCTGAAAACTGAATTAACGGATGAGATACTCCAGGAAACTGTACCTGGCGCCCTCGAGGAATCTGCTCTCGTGCCAGTGAAGATGCCAGAGTTTTCTGAGCTTTGCATGACCGAGGGCAAGCCGTTTGTCATCGCATTGGAGGTGGAGCACTACGCGCAGTTCGAGCTGCAAGACTTCAAGGGGCTGGCTCCTTCCGCCGAGCCTGTCGTCGTCACCGACAAAGAAATCCAAGATTCTCTGCGTGCCATTCAGCTCAAGGAGGCCGAGGCAACAGAAGTGGAGCGCGCAACTCGCGTCGGTGATCGGGTGTCTGGGGGTTTCAAGCTTCTTGTCCGCGGGGACCCGAGGACTGAAGAAAAGCAGGAGAAACACTCAGAATCGTTTGCCATCATTCTTGGTGAAGATGAGCTGTTCCCAGCTTCGCGAATGGATCGGCTTCTGGTTGGAAAGACCGCGGAAGAACCTTTCCACATCGAAGGGGAATTGCCTCTGGCTTATCCCGATGAGGCTCTATGTGGCAAGCATGTTGAGCTAGAAGTTAAGCTTGAGATGATCGAAGAGCTTCAAATCCCAGAAATGAACGAGGAGCTTGCTCAGAAGCTATTCCAGAAAACTCTGGAGGAGCTCCGGAGCGAAATCGTGAGCCGCATCGAGGCCGCGAAGCTCCAGGAGCAAAGGGCCAGGCGGATCGATGTCATGCTGGAACGGTTGCGGGAAAACAACCCGCTGTCGCTCCCTGAAACACTTGTGAAGGAACAACTCGAAGAGCAAGAAAAAGAGTGGGACCGCCAAGAGGTGCTCGATACTGAGCGGGTGGACCTCCGGGAGAAGGAACGGGACAGTATCATCAAGCGCCTCCACAACTCCCTTCTTTTGGAAGAGGTTGCCAAAATCGAAGGAATCGAAGCTACAGACGAAGATTACCAAAGGGAGTTCGACAGGATCGGGAGGCTGCTTGCCAGCCCGGATGTTGTGCGGAATGTCTATTCATCCAACAAGGAGATGATGGCGCGGCTAGAACGCTCCATCGTCATCGAAAAAGCCATCGATTCCTTGCTAAACTTACAGAAGCCCCTAATTCTGGAGGTCTAGATGCCACTTGTGCCCATGGTGGTCGAGCAGACCAATCGCGGTGAGCGCTCCTATGACATTTACTCCCGCCTCCTCAAGGACGGCGTGATCTTTCTTGGCAACGCCATCGACGACATTGTTGCCAACTTGACCATCGCACAGATGCTTTTCTTGGAGTCGGAAGACCCGGATAAGGACATTCATCTCTATATTAATAGCCCTGGCGGACTCATCTCTGCCGGTCTGGCCATCTACGACACGATGCAGTACATCAAACCGCCTGTTTCAACGATTTGCATTGGCCAGGCCAGTAGCATGGCGGCGATTCTTCTTGCGGCTGGTGCGCCCGGAAAGCGGTATTCCCTGCCTCATAGTCGCGTGATGCTCCACCAACCAGTCACTGGTTTCTCTGGCCAGGCGGCCGATATCGATATCCATGCCAAAGAGATCCTGCGGACCAAAAAACGCTTGAACGAGCTGCTCCACCGCCACACGAATCAACCCTTGGAACGGCTGGAAAAAGACACGGATCGCGATTTCTACATGATGGCCTCTGAGGCTCGGGAATACGGAATCATCGACGAAGTGATTGAATCGAGGGTTTCGGTGGTCGAGGCAAGCTAGACTGTTCCGGAATGGACCTATGCGCATCTACAACGCGGCCTTCATCACGAGTGCTTCCAAACCAGGGGAATACCCGGTGGGCGATATCCCGGAGGTCGCCTTCTGTGGCCGGTCGAATGTGGGCAAGTCGTCCCTTATGAACGAATTGCTCGGGCGACGGCGACTGGTGAAGACCTCGAAGACGCCTGGCAAGACGCGGCGCATCAATTTCTTTGATGCCGATGGGCGTCTCCGCATGGTGGACCTGCCAGGCTATGGATATGCAAAGGTTCCCCAGGCCGAGAGAAAATCGTGGAAACCAATGATCGAGACCTACCTTGCGGAACGGCGCCAGCTTGGCCTCAGCGTTCTTCTTGTTGATATTCGCCATGCACCGCAAAAGTTGGACTTGGAGATGCAATTCTTCTTCCGCTCCCACCAGCTACCCTTTACAGTCGTTGCCACGAAAGCGGACAAGCTGAAAGCCAACCCTAGAAGACGAGCCCTCTCAGAGCTCCGCAAGGTCTACGGCCCCGGGATCATTCCCTTCTCGGTTCCCTTGCATCTAGGCAAAAAAATGCTCTGGTCCCGCATTTTTGAGTTTTGCCTTGTGAGGGCCAGCTCGTGACAGGCTGGGCAGAGGCTCAGGCGGCGGCGGAGCGGGGAGAGTTTTTGCCCGCCTATCTGGTCTCCGGCAAGGAACCCTATCTTCTGTTCCGCTCGAGACAAAAACTTCTCCATGCCTTCCAGAAGTGCGGTGCGACGATCTGGAAGTTCGACGCAACATCGACAGCCGATGACGTGCTGGGGGAGCTGTCAAGTCTGAGCCTCTTTGCGGAGCAACGGCTCGTGATCTGGGAAGACTGCCCGGTCTTTCGGCAAGGAAGTTCGGCCAGCGACCGGGAGAAGCTGCTGACGTGGCTTGAAAACGCCGGAGACGGATCAGCGAGTCTGTTGCTTTGCACGGAAAAAGCCAACCGTAACATGCGTCTGTACAAGCGGATAGCAGCCCGTGGTGCCGCCATCGAACACGCCGCCCTCTCCCGCTACAATCTTGGCGATCCCGCAAGGGACGGTGCCTATGGAATCGTGTTGAACCATCTGAAAGAGCATGATCATTCCATCCAGTCCGGGGCCTTCAGGGAGCTACGCCTGCGGTGCGAGACCGACCTTTGGTCAGTTGTTTCGGAACTGGATCGCTTGATGGCGTATGTTGGCAGCCGGCGAGAGATCCAGCGACAAGATGTCGAGCTTCTGGTCAGTTACAGCAAAAGCGATGTCCTGTTCGATCTCATCGATGCCGTTGGCCGTAGGGATCTCCCTGGGGCAATGGAGCTTCTCGGACAGTTGCTCCGCTCTGGCTCCAGCCCGTTGGGAGTTCTTGCCATGCTCTCCAGGAACGTCTCTCAAGTGCGAGCGGCCAAAGATGCAGTGGGTGCTGGGACTCGGTGGCTTCCGGGAAAAGACTACCGATTCTTCCAAAGGGAAACGGCCCCGTCATTGGGCCAGGCAGCCCCAGGTTCCGACTTGCGCAAGCTGCACCCCTTTGCGGCGTTCAAGGCATTCCAACGTTCCGAGCGATTCACTCTTCAAGAGCTCGATGCCCTCTTGGAGCGGCTTGCCGACCTCGATCTTGCCGTCAAATCGACAGCCGCGGAACCTGCCCGGGGACTCCAGATGCTTCTCCTGGCCCAGCTCTTGAAGCCGGCACGGGGGAATCCATGAAACTTATCGGACACGAACCGCAACTTCGGCAGCTCCGACAAGCCATGGCTCTGAACCGGCTTCCCCATGCCTATTTATTCGTGGGACCCGATGGAATCGGTAAAACCACTGTCGCTCGGTGGTTGGCCGGACTTCTTTCCTGCGAAAACGATGACCCGCCTTGCGGCGACTGCCCTCGCTGCAAACGATTGCAGGGCGGAAGCCACCCTGACCTGACGGTTTTCCAGGAAATGTCCCACCCGGCGGTGATCGATACGCGGACATGGCCGGGGGCAAACGCGAGGCAAATCGACGAGGCCTTGGAGCAGCTTCTAGCAGCCGACCTCTTGAAACGGCCGGCAAAAGTTGCCGGTCACCTGCGAATCTGCCAACTGGCTGGTCCAGACGTCGAAACGTCCGACCATGAGCGCCGGGTGCTCGGCGCGCTGCGAAACCACGACCCAGGGTCGCTTTCGCTTCAAATCGCCCGCTCTCTTTTCTTGACCGGCGCAAATCTGCGCTACCACCGGACACTCAAGATAGGAGTGCTACGCCGTTACATCCTCCAGCAAATTCAGCTCCGGCCCATGGAAATGGCCCGGCGGATCTATGTGCTTGACGACGCTCACACGATGACCGTGGAAGCCCAGAACGCGTTGCTCAAGACGCTGGAGGAGCCACCTCCAGCAGTGCTGCTCCTGTTGGTGACATCTCAGCCCAACAAGCTGCCGCCCACCATTGCCAGCCGCTGCCAGAGCCTGGTGTTCCGAGGCCTGCCGTCCGAAGCGTTGGAAGCACTGCTGACGGAACAAGGAGTTTCTCATTCTGATGCGAAGCTGGCGGCTCTTCACTCCGAAGGCAGCATGCTCGGCGCGCTCAGCTTCGATGTCGATGGATACCGGGCGACAGTAGACGATCTCTTGAACGCCATGGGGGCATCTGGCCAGGGGCAACCACATCCATGTCACCTGGGGCACGCGCTTAGCGGAGGTGACCTCAAGGATCGGGAGGAGGGAAGAAAGCAGGCATTGAGCCGACTCAAGATCCTGACGGAGATCCTCCGGGATTCGCTCTTGCTCCAGGCTGGGCTCTCCAGCAGCCACCTCCGGCACACCGAGCGCGAGACCTGGATCAAAAATCTGGCTCACTTTGGCCAAGATGCGCTGGAAGAATGCTTTTCAATGGTGGTAGATGGGGTGAAGCGCTTGGGGACAAACGCCGATACCGGCTTGCAAATGAAGGCGCTAGGAAGTCGCCTTTGCCGCGCTCTCCAACTTCTCTAGCCAGCGCCACGGCCGCGGACCAACCGCCTATTGGGCGTAGCCGCCAGGATCTTCAAGGGCGCGACAAGCTTTAACAGGACGAGGAACGACCGATGAAGGATGTGCTTAGGCCCGATGAATTCAAGCAACCCGGCGCTGCCACCCACCGTGCCATCGATGAACAATCGGTCAACGCACTCAGGCTCCTGGCTGTAGACATGGTAGAAAGAGCACAGTCCGGCCACCCGGGCATGCCCCTGGGAGCAGCGGCCATTGCTTATGTTGTCTGGACAAGGTTCTTGAAACATAACCCACGGGATCCAAACTGGCCGGATCGAGACCGCTTCGTTTTGTCGGCCGGGCATGCCAGTGCCCTCCTCTATTCTCTCCTTCACCTCACGGGTTATGGCCTGGAACTTGAGGATTTGAAACAGTTTCGCCAGTGGGGTTCTCGGACGCCCGGTCACCCGGAAAGAGGGGATACTCCCGGGGTTGAAGCGACCACCGGTCCGCTGGGCCAAGGGTTTGCAAACGGGGTGGGGATGGCTCTTGCCGAACGGTTTCTTGCACGCCGCTTCAACCGACCGGGTATCAAGCTTGTCGATCATCACGTCTATGCCCTGGTGAGCGACGGTGATCTCATGGAAGGCGTCGCCTCGGAGGCCGCTTCTCTGGCTGGCCATTTGAAGCTGGGTAAGCTCATCTACATCTATGATGACAACAGGATTACCATCGACGGCCCAACCTCCTTGGCCTTCACTGAAGATGTGGGGGCTCGATTTGCCGCTTTCGGCTGGCACGTACGAAAAGCAGATGGCCTCGATTTGAGTAGCCTCACTGACGCCTTGCAGGAAGCCAGGGAGGAGACTGAGCGGCCCTCTCTCATCATTGCCCGGACGCGAATCGGGTTTGGAAGCCCAAAGGAGGGTTCGGAAAAGTCCCATGGATCGCCTCTTGGCGCTGCGGCCGTGGCGGAAACGAAGAAGCGGCTGGGCTTCCCCCTGGATCGTGATTTCTTTATACCGCCCAATGTTCTGGCGCATTTCCGGCGAGCCATCGACATCGGACTGGTTGCCCAATCAGAATGGAAATCAAAAAAAGAAAAACTCGCTGATGCCCAGCCCCGTGCCGTGGAAGAGTTCGATAGGGTGATGACCGGGAAACTCCCCAACGGCTGGGACTCAAAAATCCCGCTCTTCAACGCGGATTCTCGAGGATTGGCGACGCGAAAGGCCTCAGGCAGGGTCCTCCAGGCTTTGGCTGCAAGGGTTCCTGAGCTCGTGGGCGGGTCGGCGGATCTTGCCGGTTCCAACAATACCTGGCTGGAGGGCTTCGGCGACCTGGGCATGGGCGAGCGGAACGGAAGGAACCTCCACTTCGGGATTCGGGAACACGCCATGGGGGCCATCGCCAACGGAATGCTCCTTCACGGAGGAGTTCGCCCTTTCATCGGCACGTTCATGGTCTTTTCCGACTATATGCGACCGGCTATCCGGATTGCGGCAATGACGAAACTCCCCGTAGTTTACGTCTTCACCCACGACAGCATCGGCCTTGGGGAAGATGGCCCCACTCATCAACCCATCGAGCACCTGGCAGCGCTCCGAGCAATTCCCAATTTGACAGTGATTCGACCATGCGATGCCAACGAAACGGCCCAGGCCTGGCGAGAGGCTCTCAGGAACAACTCAGGCCCAACAGCTCTCTGCCTGACCAGGCAGGCAGTGCCAACCCTGATGGCCACAACCCAACAGCCGAGAGCCCTTTCCATGGGCGTCTATATCATCCAGGACCCTTCCAACCCCGAGATCCTCTTGATCTCCTCGGGGTCGGAACTGCATCTTGCCCTGGCGGCGGCAAAAAAACTTGCGGAAAAGCAGATTCACGCCCGAGTCGTCTCCATACCAAGTTGGGAACTGGCGGAAAAGCAGTCCGCCACCACTCTGGCCCGAATCTTCCCCCGGGATCTGCCTCACCGCCTTGCCATCGAAGCCGGCGTTCCCATGGGTTGGGAACGCTGGGTGGGTGCCGAAGGAAAAATCCTGGCCATCCGGAGATTTGGGGCTTCGGCGCCAGCGACCGTGGTCTTCGAAAAGTTTGGGTTCAGCGTAGAAAACGTCGTGGCCCGGGCACTCTCAATCCTGGGAAAAAGCCAGGGCACTCCCTGAAACCCGGACTTCTCGTCGCGGTTCTACCGCGGCGGCCGATCCATCGTCTTCACCACCGGCCTCATCGGCCCGCCCTGACAGAATGCTCGGGTGGGCTTTTCAGCCCACGTCACGTACCGACTACGCCTCCGGTTATCCGGTGGTGCTTCAGCCTTGGGCCAGTAGATCGAAAGCGAGGACAATGGCGAGCAGCGGATGCCGCGGGGAACTCCTGGCGATTTTTTATGAGAACTCCGGGTCAAAGCGCCCGGAAGATCAGGGCCTACGGCTGAAGGCGATCCATCAGGCGGGGGAATGGAATTGTCTCCCTGAGATGATGAATCCCGGCCATCCAGGTCACAAGGCGTTCCAGGCCGAGTCCAAACCCGGCATGGGGCACAGACCCATATCTGCGGAGATCCAGATACCACTCGAAGCTCTCCCTTGGCAGCTTGTGCTCCTCGATTCGGGCTTCCAGTGTTCCGTAGTCATCCTCCCGCTGACCGCCTCCGATGATTTCTCCGTAGCCATCCGGAGCGATGACATCGACGCCAAGAACGATATTGGGCTCATCGGGGGCCCGCTTCATGTAAAAGGCCTTGCAATCCGCGGGCCAGCGATGGATCATCACCGGTCGGTGGAACTGGCTCGATATGGCGTTCTCATCCGGAGCCCCGAAATCGCTGCCAAATTCGAAGTCGTGGCCTTGGGAATGAAGAAGTTCCACTGCCTCCGCGTAAGTGATGCGCGGAAAGGGTTTTTGTATGGCTTCCAGCTTCGAGAGATCCCGGTCCAGAGTGCGGAGCTCCTGCTGGCAGTGCTCGAGAGCCTGCGCCGCAAGATAGACCAAGAAATCCTCCGCAAGATCCATCGTGTCGTCGAGATCCGCGTAGGCCATCTCGGGCTCGATCATCCAAAACTCAGTCAGATGCCGGCGAGTTTTCGATTTTTCAGCGCGGAAGGTGGGGCCAAAGCAGTAGACCTTCCCGAATGCCATGGCGGTGGCTTCGTTGTAGAGCTGACCGCTTTGGGAAAGGTAGGCTGTCTCCCCAAAATAGGGCGTCTCAAACAATGTTGTCGTTCCCTCGCAAGCCGCCGGTGTCAAGATGGGCGTGTCGAGGCGGAGAAAGCCGCGATCATCGAAAAACGCCTGACAGGCCCTCATCATGCGCGAGCGAATCCGCAACACAGCCTGCTGCTTGGCCGAGCGCAACCACAGATGGCGGTGGTCCATGAGAAAACCGGTACCGTGTTCCTTGGGAGTGATGGGGTAATCGGTGGCCGCGTGAACGAGAACCACAGTCTGGACGGAGATCTCATACCCGATGGGAGCGCGCTCGTCGCGCCTCACTATCCCCCGAACAATGATGGCCGACTCCTGTGAAAGCGACTGCGCCAAATCGAAAACCTCCGGCGCCACTTCTTTCTTGAAAACAACCGCCTGAATCGTCCCTGACCCGTCTCGGACCAGCAGAAAAACCAGGCGCCCCTTTTTTCTCAGGTGATAGAGCCAACCCTTCAGAGTTACCTCCTGCCCTTCCCACCGCGCAATGTCGGAAACTTGCACTTCTGGCAACATCATCAACATCCTCGTGATTCGTTTTTTTTGGAGCTGTTTTGCCTTCCGCTCCCATCAGGCGCCGTCCGGCACCCGCTGCTCGCCACGTTCGCAGCCAAAGGCAGCCAACAGCCCGAGGCCCTCGCCACGCCCAAGGATTCGCCCCACTCAGTTACCGCAGTTGCCCTTGGGCTGAGAAGGGTTGTATTCGAGAGCGCTGGGATCTGCAATTCTGCACTCATCACAACCGCTGAAGCGAAGGAGAATCAACATGGCTAGACTGAAAGGCCGAAGTTTCCTGAGAATGCTGGATCTTGATCGGGCGGAGATCGAGTTAGTCCTAGAGACAGGACGCCACTTGAAAAGGCAAAAACAGCTAAGAGCCTTTCATCGCCCGTGCCAAGGCCAGACGATGGCGATGATTTTCCAGAAGCCATCGCTTCGCACCAGAGTTTCGTTCGAGGTCGCCATGCGGGATCTCGGAGGCCAAGCAATCTACTTGGCGCCCACGGATATTTCCTTGGGTAAGCGGGAGAAGAGCTCCGATATTGCCACGGTGCTTGGCAGCTATGTCGATGTGATTATGGCTCGCGTCTTCGGTCACGAGATTGTTGAAGATCTTGCTCAGTCGGCCGGTGTTCCGGTCATCAATGGACTTTCAGATCTAGAACACCCCTGCCAGGCTCTCGCCGATTTTATGACAGTATTGGAATGGAAGGGGCGACTTGAAGGTCTGACCATGGCGTACATCGGCGATGGGAACAATGTGGCAAACTCCCTCATGCTCGGTGCCGCACTGCTCGGGATGAACTTTCGAATCGCCACACCTAAAGGCTTCGAGCCAAGACAGACCACCGTAGATGAAGCCCGGGCCGTCGCTGGGACTCAATCGCACATAGAGATCCTCGGGTCGCCCGAAGAAGCCGCTCGGGGCGCCGATATCCTCTATACGGATGTTTGGACGAGTATGGGGCAAGAATCGGAGAAAGCCGAAAGAGGCCAACGGTTCCTGGGATACAAGATCGATAGGAAGCTTCTGGAAATGGCAGCCCCGGATGCCATGGTGCTTCACTGTCTTCCAGCTCACTACGGAGAAGAGATCACCGAAGAGGTTGCCCGCGGCCCGAAGTCAGCAATCTGGGACCAGGCAGAAAACCGACTCCATGCACAAAAGGCATTGCTGAACCTCATATTGGCTTGAATCGCCCGTGTTATCGGCGTTTCAGGCAAGAACTCGGGCTCCGGCGAGTAGAAAAGCTCCAGCCGACGTAGAGCAATTGCCAAGGATTGGAGGCTGAAGCTCTCTTCAGGACGTTGACCAAGCTTTCCAGACCTGATAAAAAGTCGAGAATCCCAGCAGAAGGATGCGAACTGATCGGGTGGAAGCCTGCCCGCGGCAAGCTGGGCCTTGGATCACGAATTCGCGTGGTCGATTCGGCGCTAAGTGCCGTTCGCCTCGAGATGGCGTCTAACACGAAGGACGATGAATCCGATGAGAACTCCCTTTGTACCAGGTATTCTGTTGGCAATGATGGTTCTTGCCGGCTGCCAACCCGGCGCCAGTCTCATGGGAACGGTGTCAGCGCCCGACGGCCCTGTCGAGGGCGCCGAGGTCAACATTCTGGATTCCCTCCAGAATTCCGTAGAGGCTGTGTTGACGGGCCCGGGAGGTAAGTTCTCGGTGAGGACCCAATTGGCTCCTGGCGTGTACGTCGCCGAGGTCAAAAAGGCCGGCTACCAGACGGAATCTCAGACCTTTAGCTACCCCGAGGTCACCACCTTGGATCTGCGGATGAAGGCCTATCTTACCGTCAAAGGCCTGGTTCGCCTCCAAGATCAAAGTGTGGCCTCGAGGGCAATTGTGCGCTTTAAGAAATCCAGTGGAAAAACGATGAAAAAATCGATTGCGGATGAAGGAGGCAATTATTCGGTTGGTGAACTAGACGCCGGTGAATACACCATCGAAGTCGTGACGCCCGACGGTCTCTACGCAATCGAGATTCCAAATTACAAGATTTCAGAAAAGCAGAAGATTGTCGAGCTTGAAATTGTTCTGGATCCGGCGAAGCGGAGCATTGACACGGTCGAGGGAGAAATCCAAAAAGCAAGAGTCATCCAAGACGTTGATGCACCCATTGAAAACTGAGGCCAAGATCGGCGGAGAGCCGAAGAACACCGGTTCTCCTTCGGCTCCAGCTTCCGGCCCTTCACGGGCCAAGAGGAACCGCCCACACGAATGGTTCCCTTTTTCCCCGGATTCGGGCCGTTTGCTCCGGCCTTTTTTCGCCGTGGCGCAAGGTGAAAGTAGTCTCTTACTGGCGTGCGATTGCCGAATTAACCCGGGCCTGGCTGCACCCTTAGGAGTTCCCCCGCGGATTTTCAACAGCTCTTTCTAAAGATGTAACATCCTGATCGGTTTACCAACATTGGTGAGCCCCCATGCGAAACAGTGGCGGAAAACCCCGAAGAAAGCCTTTCAATTCAGGCGGGATCCGAGGAAGTTCTGGAGGCATAGCGGAATGGCGAAAAGGAGACCCTCGCCAAAAGCAGGTTCACCGAAGAAAGGCCGGCCTGGCAAGAAAGTTAGGCGGCGGCCACCTGCTCGGAGGAAGAAAAAGAAGTCCAATACGATCATTTACGTTCTGATTGGATTTATTTTCTTTCTGATCGTAGTTGCCGTAGTTGGGCTCCTGCTACTTCTGATTCCACCCGATATCCAGGGCGAAATCGAGGAGGCAGATGCACTTCTTTCATCTTCCGGTGATGCAAGAAGCGCTATCGTGAAACTTCAAGAGACGCGCACAGACTATGCGGATGTGGAGCAAATGACTCCAGAGTTCGAGGAGTCCATCAACATCCGTGTGGCGGCAATTCAAGACTATGATCAAATATGGAAGACGTGGGAAAAACCTGGTGGCAAGGCTAGGCCAGGCCCTATCATTGAGCGCCTTCAAGGACTCAAGGGGCGGGTGAAAGCCTATGATGCTTTCTTTGACAACCAGATGGCCCTCATCCGAAAGGCCGCGGAACAGCAGATCGAAGAAAAACTCTCTGCCGTCGCTTCACGACTCGATTCCGCCCCAGAGGAAGAAATCCGCTCAGAGCTCCAGCAGGTGAAGGACAACTATGGTTTTGTCGATTCCACCGGAAGAAAAATCGAGGAGGCTTTGAACGGCGAGATCCTGTCTATTCTGCGAAGCTCGGAGGAGAAGGCCGGGGACGCCAAATACGATCAGAGTTCGCAGGATCTGGAAAAAGCCAGAGGCTTGGCGGCCACATACGGAAACTACTTTTCCAGTCCGGAAAAACTCACGGGGCAGATCGAGCAACTCGCCGCAAGGATCGCACACGACAAGCATCTGTTCGCCCAAGCCCAAGAAATCTTGGCCATGCCCCCGGGTGACGCACGACTCGCGGCTGCAACGAAAATCCTTGCCTCGAAACTGCAAGTCGGGGGCTCGGAGCCTCAGCAACTCATGGAGCAAGTAGCTCTACTGGTGGCTCCCACCGCAACACCCACACCGACCTCCACCCCCACTCCTGTCCAGACCGAGACTCCCACGCTGGAACCTTCGACCAAGACCCCGACACCAGAGCCACTGACCCCGACACCGGTGCAAGAGCTTTCGCCGGAGTCAGAAGCGACTCCCGCGGGTCGTACGCCTTCTGGCACCACTTCCGTTGCCGTGCTTGCCACTCCGAAAACCACACCGCTCGTTCCCGAGCATCCAGTGTCCCGGGCTATCACTCTGGCCGTCAAGGTCAGGAGTTCCGCGGGCTCTCTAGTGGGATTCTCTATTTCCGTTGACGGTAATAACGTGGGACGTACTCGGGCGGATGGTTCGTGGTCTACCAGATTCGAAGTGAAGACAGGCCAGAGGATCGTGGTCTTGGTGGAGCGCCAGGGCTACAGTTTGGATCCCTCATCCAAGGCGATTACGGTGGGTGAGGGCGATTATTACGAGCTTGTGTTCCTCGGAACTCCTCTGCAAAAGCCCACGAAGACGAAGACTCCCACTCCCACGAAAACTTTTACGCCCCGACCGAAGCCCACGAAAACTCACACGCGGCGACCGCAGCCCACGAAAACGCCGACAAAACGGATGGTCACCATCAGGCGTCCCACGAAAACGCCGACAAAACGGATGGTCACCATCAGGCGTCCCACGAAAACGCCGACAAAACGGATGGTCACCATCAGGCGTCCCACGAAAACGCCGACAAAACGG
>JAJRTK010000157.1 GCA_024278345.1 bacterium
CAACATCGAGGAATTCAAGACGTTTCTGGAAAACCTTTTCGTCAAGTATCCCGACAGGACGCTGAAAATCGGCGACTCCTGGGAAGAAAAACGGGAGCTCCAGAACGCCGATCCCACCAGCGGCCTCCAGATCGCCCAGACCACGGGTATCCGCTACAAGGTGAAGGATTTCGAGGAAGACATGCGCCGCAAGCGGGATATCGTGCTCCTGGAAGTCCAGATGACGGTGGATTAAGAGTTGGGCGTCCTTTCAGAAGATCCTGGCGGCACCATCGTCCAGACCCGAGGGCAAGGGGCGGGTCACGGGAAGAACCGGGGAGTCATCCGCGTTGACGCCAAGACAGGGCAACTGGTCCGGTACGAGTTGGGGACTCAGCTCAACAACGATCTCACCGTCGATGAGCACCAGCTTGTTGGCGCGACGATCCGCACCAAGTATGCAACGGAGTTTTCCAGCACCACCACGACGGTGCTCAAAGCAGAGTAGCCATGGCATGAGCAGAGCCCTCCCATCGCTGGCGTCCTCTTCGGGCCGGTGGCCCTGGATCTCCCTTCTGTTTCCATTCCTCTGTTTGGCGCTCCTTCCGGCGGCGGTTTTCGGGGCGAGCTGGAAGGCGACGGACTACCTTCCTTATCCCCATTATGCTCGGGGCGTACCTTCCTTGGCCTTGATCGACGGGGCAGTTCCATGGATCCAGGAGATCCTTTATCCGGTCCATTCCCTTCCGACCCTTCTTCTGCCCGGAGACGAGCTGCGGATCATTGTGGACGTGGGGCGAGACCCGGCGACAACCAATCTGGAAGTGCTGGCGCTGCGGCTCCGGTCCCATAGGCAGGTGCTGGAAAAGGTCATGGATTTGACCAGTGTGGCGACGGTGGCGGAGGACGGGGACTGGGGGTTGTTTTTGATTTCGGCGACCTTGCCATCGACGGATGTCCCCTACGATCTTTACGACCTGGAGATCGAGCTTGGCGACGGCACGGTGACGGGGCCGCTGGATTGCGCGGCGCCGCCGGCGGGAGGTTGGTGCGACCGTCAGCCCAGGTCGGTGAAGATCCTGGACCGGTTTCGGCAAGATTTCCGGTTCATTCATCTTTCGGACGTTCACCAGGGCGACCCAAGGGGAAGCACGAAGAAGGATCATTTTCCTCAGGAGATCGCCGACGGCATCGTAGCGACGTTGAACTTTTTGCAACCGGAATTCGTCATCATCTCCGGGGACCTGGCTTTTGGCGATGCCTACTTCGAGGAGTTCCCGGCGGCGATGGAAACGTTTGATCGTGCGCAGTTCGCAACCTTCAACGTGCCGGGTAACCACGATTACCAGCACAACGTCCTGGGTCCGCTTCCCATCAACGACGGATTCGAGTATTACCGGTCGTTTTTCGGGCCTCCCAACTACTCGTTCGACTACGGTTCGCTCCATTTCGTGGGCTTGAACTCCATGGATCGCCCCAAAGCGGATCGGGAGATCGGCATCGACGGCAGCGGCGGGTTGGCCACGGAGTTCTGGGGCGGGATCGATCTTTCGGCCGCGGGGGGCGGGGGTTCGCTCGCCCACGATCAGCTCGCCTGGCTGGAGACCGATCTCGTAAAAAACGCGGCGGACGGCTCGAAGAGCGAGATCTTCATCTACCTGCACCACGATCCGACGAAGGACTACACTCCCAACTTGGAGTCCCACGATATCTGGAACTTCGACGATCCCGAATATGCGGAGTCCTCGGATCGAATCCGGCAGCTCATCGCCCAGTACGGCATCGGTTGGGTGCTGGTGGGCCACGATCATTACGACCTTGTCCACGAGGTCCTGGGTGCGAAGTTCGTCCAGACGACAACGACGGCCAGCGAACGGAGGTTCGATTCTCATTGGGGTTACCGCCTTTTCGATGTAAAAGGCTCCAAAGTCGCGAAGTTCAACTATGGAGCGTCGCCCAATTCGATTCCCTACGGCTACCACGAAGATCCCGACGACCCCGATCAGCGGACGCCCTACCTGTCCGTTACGTTCAACGGGGGGAACGATGGATCGACCGGATCGGAGACAGCGGTGATCAAGAACGAGCTTCAGGAGCCCATGACCGGGCGGCTGGAGTTCTTCTTGTGGGGACTGGGGAATCAGGCTTCCCGCGGGGAGATCGTCCAAGAGTCCGTACTGCCGGGAGGCGTACGGGTCCTTGTGGAAGTGGAGGCCCCGGCGCAGGAGACAATCCAGGTTCGCGTCCAGCCAGACACAGCCTTCCCAGCGGCGCCCACGGGGTTGGAGGCTACGGTGAACGAAGATTCCATCCGGCTGCGGTGGGACCCCATCATGGACACGGACCTGGCCGCCTACCGCCTTGTGGTCACTCCTGCAATCAGGAGTGGAGATAGCCGCGCCGACGAAGTGATCATCGAGCTGCCGGTGGGCGACCTGCCGGACCCGGCGCATCCGTCGCACACGGTCACGGGATTGACACCAGGCAGCCAGTACAACGTCTTCCTCACGGCTCTGGATCAGGGGGGCCGAGAAAGCGGGGCCATCCTGGCGGGGCCGCTTTTCCTCCACGCGCCACCGCCGGTGCCCACGAATTTTTCGGGTGTGGCGGGCGATCAGTTCATCGACGTCCGCTTCGTTCCCGTAGGGAGGCGGGCGGTCTCGTGGCGTCTCTATTACGGATCTGGAAACGGCGGCCTCCAGGGGAATGACGCCACCGAAGGCGCATCTCCCATCGATTTGAGTTCTACGAGCTTCCGCCTCTCGGGCCTGAGCAACGGCCAAGTCTATGGCCTTGCAATCTCCTCCGTCGATTCCCAAGCTGGGGAGAGCGATCTTTCGCCGGTGATCAACGTGGTGCCGAACGCGTTCCCCGGGGCAGATCTGGACGGGGATGGCTTCGCCACGGCCATTGACCGAACCGTACTGCTCCGGACCCAGGCCGGGCTGGCGGCCCTGGACGGTTCCCTCAAGCCCACCTCCGATCTAAACCGGGACGGAAAGATCGATCTTGGCGATGTTGTGCTGGCGGATCGGCTGGTGCGGGGGCTGAACACGCCTCCGCTGGTCTTCGTGATCTCAAATCCCACGGTGTTGCAAGCGAGCGTCGAAACGCTCTTCGATGCGTCGTCAACGATGGATCGGGAAGAGGTAGCCTCGGAGCTGGAATTCCGGTTTGACTTCGAGGGCGACGGGAGCTTCAGCGCCTGGAGCTCCGAGCCGGTGGGCCGCCATCTTTACGGCGACGACGCGGCTCCGCGCCAGGTGGTCATCCAGGCGCGTGACGGGCATGGTGGCGTGGGCCAGCGGGTCTTGCGGTTCCTTCCCAGAGTGGCCCAGCGGGTTTTTCTCATCGATATCGACGGCAGCCGCCGCGATGTCTTCTATCGTTGGATCTCGGGCACGGCGGGAGGGCACAGAGCCCTCCGAGACGACATTCTGGGGAGTATCTCCTTCGGCGGGACCAACCTGGACGACGCCAGTTTTTCTGGCTCCCGGGCATTGGGAGCAAACTTTACGCGGGCCCTCTTTCCCACAGTCACCTTCACGAACCAGGCGGCGATCCCCACGGGTCAGTATGCGCGGACCCACGGGATTGCCGGCAACGAGTTCTTCGACCGGGACGAGCTGTTCGAGCGGTCTTTCGTTTCCGGGGACGCCCAGGCGGTCTACACTGAAGGCAAGGCCCTGGCGACCCTGTGGGCTGGAGCGCGGACCATCTACCAAGATGCGGGTAGCCACGGTTTTTCCTCGACGGTGATCTTCCACCAATATCCCAAAGAGTCCGATGGATACGTCTCCCAGACCATCGCTGAGTTCGTGGCGTTCCTACTTGACGGAGCAGAGAAATACGATCAACTCACCCTTTACCGGGGAGTGGAAGAGCTGGAGCGGATGGATTTTCCTCCGCTTTCCTTCCTCTATCTGGCCGGTCTCGATCACCGTTCCCATGCGGAAGGAATCGAGTCGCAGGATCTTCACATCGAGGTTGTCGATGGGCTCATGGATCTGTTCGTCAACGGGGGCACGCTTCAGTATCCGGACATCACTTTCCCGGCATCGGAAGCTCCCATCGATTTTCCCGGGTTGAAAAATCTGCCCGATCCCACTACGGCCGATCCCAACGATTCAATCTTCGACAATTCGATCTTCTGCTTCACGGCGGATCACGGGCAGATCAACTACAGTCTTGATAGCGCAGACATCGTGTCGATCAACGATGTCACGGACACGATCCATGAGTATTTCGATCCCGAGGCGGTCCTGGAAGGCCACACGGAGACGGAACGCGGCCCCCACGGGCTCAGAATCCGGACGGGGTTGAAGGATTCCGAGACTCTGGACGCGGCGGATATCGTGCTGGAGATCAACGGTGTTTCCATGTTCCTCTACGTCAAGAATCGGCTTCGAGGCACCTGGAAGGGGTATCCCGACTTTGACAAGGATGTTCTCCCCCTCGCACGGGCCTTCGCCATGGCAAACGTGGACGGGCGCCTCGACACGCTCCCGGACGGATCCATTGGAGACATCTTGATCAGGCGCACCGCCAAGAGCGGAGAGCTGGAATATTCCGAGGGATACATCGGCTATCGCTGGAACGGCCAGACCGATGAATTGATTGAGCTGGAAGACTATTTCACGCCAGAATTCGCCAAGGCGACCAACATTATAGACCATCTCCGTGGCCTGGAATCCCGAAGGAGCGGCGACATTATTCTGACTTCCGGCCGATCGCTGGAGATTGCCGATACGGATCTCTCCGGAACCCAGTTCAGCCTTCCCTTCTCCTTTCTCTCCAGCGCCGGCCAGCATGGCAACATCACCCCCGGCGAAAGCCTGATTCCCCAGGTTTGCGGCGGCCCGCCCGTGGAAAGACTCGGCTTGGCTAGGACCGAGCCCCAGAGTTCCCAGATCGATTTCGCGCCCACGGCGGCCCAGTTTCTTGGCATCAACATGGATGAGGCCGACGGAACCGGCTACCTCTACAAGTTTGACACGGCGCCATCCGGCGTTCCGCAGGGTGCCGTCCTGTTGGGGAGCGCGTCCACCAAGCCGGGGGAAACGGTCACGCTTCCCGTCCGTCTCCTTGGCGCCAAAGGCGCTGCCGCAGTGCGATTGAACATGGCCTTCGACGGGCAAACCCTCACTTTGAGTGGGGCAAGTGGTCGCCAGCTCAGCGGACAGGCGAACCTCGTGGAGATTGCCCTGAAAAAGATGGGGTCAACCGGTCAACTGGCTGCTCTATTCGACGAGCTTCAGCTCCCCGACGAAGCGGTGGCGAACATCCGTTTTGCGGTTTCCCGGGACGCTGCACCGGGAACCTATTTCATCGAGATCGACATGGTGGAGATCGCGGACAGCAAAGGCACCAGCGGCAAAGTGGGCGGATTCGGCGGAATTGTCCAGATCACTCCGCCACCAACCGTCCCCAGCCGCAATCTCCCGCTTCCCCTTCTTTGGGCAGTGATCCTCGCCTTCTTCCTTGCGTGCCGCCCGCGGCGGGCAGTCCAAGAACCGTGAGCCCGCGGGTTCTCATGGAAGGCTCGGCTCTCCTGGGCGAGCTCACCGGTGTGGGGATCTATGTCCGGGAGCTCGCCCTGGCCCTGAGCCACGAAATGGAGGTCCGCCTCTTCCTTGCCTCCCTCAAAGATTCCATCCCGCCCTGGCTAAGGGAAGAGTGCCGTGGCCCCAAGGCCCCTTTGCTCCTTCACCGGCGCCTGCCGGCGCGGTGCCTTCTGGCAGCATGGCATACTTTGCGCATCCCCGGGATGGAGTGGATCGCCGGAACCGGCCACGACCTGGTCCACAGCCCCAACTACACGGTCCTCCCCACGCGATTTCCACTGGTCGTGACCCTCCACGATCTCTATTTCCTTCGGAACCCCACTGCGGGAACAGAGTGGGGAGGTCGGTTTTTCGCCCGGAACCTCCGACGCCATCGGCACCGGGTGACGCGATTTATCGCGGTCTCTGAGCTGACGCGGAGGGATGCCATTGAGCTTCTTGGTTTGGAGCCCCACCGCGTCAGCGTCGTACTGGAGGCACCGAGGCAAGACTTCCTGGCCCCCGTCTCTCCCGAGGCGGAAGAGCATGCCTGGAATCAGTTGGACTTCCCCCGGGACTATCTTTTAAGCTACGGCAACGACGATCCCAGGAAAAACCGCTCGGGGCTGCTAGCAGCTTACAAGATTCTACGGCAGATCGATCCCGACTCGCCGCCGCTGGTCCTTGTGGGCGGCCAGCCCCCGCCAACCCAGCCTGGCCTCGTCTGGCGCCCCTATCTTTCGGCGGTAGAGCTTCGCTCGGCTCTCCAGAGAGCCCTACTGCTGGTCTACCCATCCCACTACGAGGGTTTTGGGCTCCCGGTTGCGGAAGCGCTGGCTTTGGGGACGCCCGTGGCAGCCGCGGCGACGGGGGCGATACCCGAGATCGCCCGTGACGCCTATATCGAACTCGATCCGGCGTCGGCGGAACAGATGGCCCATGCCCTTCGGGGGCTCTACGGCGACTCCGCACTCCTCCACCGGCTGCGCGACCTGGGGCCGCGGCACGCCGCGAAGCTCTCCTGGAAACGGGCCGCTCGGGAGACCATGGCCGTGTACCGCGCAGCGCTGGAGGATCGCTGAAGAGAGCCCCGACCAACAGATGGTGGAGACTGCATCTTGGGAAGGAGGTGGATTAGGCGACGAGAGGCGAGTGGCGGCGGACGGGGGGAACTCGCGCCGCAGGCGTGGGTCATGCCGCCGGGAGCGGAAGCCAAAAAAAGATCAGCGTTCCGCTAAAATCCTGCACCGGGCAGGGCAGCCACTCTTCAAAGCCGTGCTGGAATCGCGCTTCAGGAGAAGTTATCCAAGAACCTCTTGGCATCCTCGGTGACGCTGTCTCCCGGAGGCCCGGCGGCCGCCTGTCGTGCATAAGCCTGGCTTTCCTTCTTCTTGTCTAGCTTCCAATGGACGAGGGCCAAGTTGTAGAGGGCAATATGGGTCTCCTCGGGAGGAGAGTGGGTTTTGGCCTCTTCCAAGAGGGCGCTGGCCCGGAGGAGGGGCTTTTCTTCGGTCTCCTCCATGAGGAGCAGTGCCAAGTTATTCCTGGGTCCCCATTCGGAGTCCGGAGAATTGGCGACAGATGTTTCCAGGGCATTTTTTGCCTGGTCCTTGAGGCCTACGGCGTCGTAGACCATGCCGAGCTGATAGTGAGCTCTCCACCCGTCGGGTTCGAGCTCCGCGGCCTTTACAGCGCCTTCCTCGGCGACTTCGAGGTCCTCGGCGAGCATCCCAAAAATTGAGAGATTGAGCCAGGCGTCAACATTCTCTGGATCGACTTCAAGCTCCTGGCGAAGCCTCTCGATGGCACCGTTGGGATCGCCTCTTCTGGCAGCCATGGCGGCGCGCTTGGAGTGGATAATCCCCTCGTCGGGGAAGAGCTGTGCGGCATTGTCCAGGATCTCTTCGGCCAGCCGTTCCCTCTTGGCATTCACCAAGACGTCGGCCAGAGTCAGGTGGCCATCGACGAAGAGGGGATTGATTTCCACGCATTCGCTAAACGCATCGATGGCCTTGGCGCTATCCCCAGACTCCTGGCAGACGATTCCTAGGTTATACCAGAACGCGACATTCCCCGGCTCCTGGCGCGTGGCTACCTGGAGCTCGCGAACAGCGGCCTTCCAACGTTTGAGCTGCCCGTAGCAGCGCCCCAAGTTAAACCGTGCCACAGGTAACCTGGGATCGAGTTTCGCCGCCTTTTCGTAGTATTTGAGTGCAGGCTCCAGCCGCCCGAACCCCTCGTCCACGACGCCCCGATAGGTATTGGCGGCGGCATGTTTTGGAAAGAAGCGGAGAATGCGGTCCAGAATGACCATGGCATCCTCATACCCGCCGAGCATGAGGGCGACTCGAGCCATGCCGATGGCGCCATCGGGAGACTGAGGATTGGCATCATGCGCCTGTTCAAACAGGGTCACTGCCTGCTCGAAGTCACCCTGCTCGAACGATTGCTCTGCAGTCTGAAGAAGTTCATCTGCGGTGGGCATCACGACTCCTTGAAAGAGTATAGAGGCCGGGACGCCCTTTCAGGCGCCCCGGCAATGTAATGCAAGCTTGTCATTCCAAGGCTAGAGCCTACCAGGGAGACCAGCTCGCGAGTTTTTTACCAAAGCTCTTGATGGCGCTTCCAGCTCTCTCGACAGCCTTGCCGGCGGTATTCACGACGGCCTTGGCCGCGCTTCCCGCTGCTTTGGCGGCGGAAGAAGCGGCATCTCTTACGGTTCTGGTAGCGCGATCAACGGTTTTCTCGACGGCTCGTTCGATCTTTTGCCCCGCAACTTTAGCGTCGTTCAGGGTCAACTTGCCATCGCCATCCGTGTCAAGGGCCTTTTTCGCGGCATCCCCCACTTGATCTACCACGCCCTCGGCCATCTTTCCAAGCTGTTTGACGTCAACCTCGACCTTCCCGCTCAATCCGGCGCCATAACCGACCGCCGCACCGGCTCCCCAGCTCAGGCTGAGTTTTCCATTCTTGTAGCCAGCTTCAACATGGGCCTCCGCACCGGCGCCTGCCCAAGCCTCACCAGTGACGGAAGCGCTGAAGGGGCCGACACCGACTTTGCCCGTGGCCGTGGCCTTGGCTCCGGCAAAGGCTCCCGCCTTGGCCTGGACAACAGCCGTGGGAGGATTGCCGGTAACCTTCGCGGTTGCATTGGCATAGGCATAGGCTCCGGCCTCGACCTTGCCGGTGACCGATGCATTGGCCTTGACATCGACGCCCCCGATTTTGACAAGGGGCTTGGACTCGACCTTGGCTGTGCCTTCCACCGACGCGCTCACGCCCACATAGGCATTGGCCGTCGCCTCCAGGCCGTTGGCGCTCAAGCTGACTTTCCCATCAGCGGAAGCCTTGGCCGACGCCTGGGCTTTATAGCTTGCCTCGGCCGTCCCGTATTTGCCTGTCGTCTTCGCGGAATCGCCATAAGAGGCGGTCACACCGACCCCTGCCTGGCCCTGGGCACTGGCGCCACTGAGGCCAACCTGGTAGCTCCCCGAAGCGCTGGTATCCAAGGTCACCTTGCCCTTGCCATCCTTGGTCTGGGCCAGCACCTTGCTGCCGCCGGTCTTGGCTTCTCCCTTGGCAATGGTGGTATCGATGCCCAGCTTCTTCGCGGCGGCATCGAGCTGCTGGAGCTTGGCACCGGCCTGGGAAAGCTTGCCACCGGCGCTGCTCAGGCGATCCTGGGTTTTCTTGGCAACAGCATATTCCCGGCCACCACTGCGGGAGTCTTTGATCTTCATGTCGTGGGGCTTGCCCTGCTGTGCCCCGGAAATTCCGCCACTGACCCAGGCATTGCCCTTGCCACTACTTGTCTTCTTGGAAGCCGATGCCAAGCTGCCGTCCCACCCGGACAGTTTCTTGTTCACCATCTTCTTGGCTTCGGTCTTCGCCCTGTCCACAAGACCGCGAGCGGTTTTCAAAGCCGCCTGGCGGTCGGGTGAAAAGAGCTTCACGAATTCATTGCTTTTGAGAAGCTTTTCGCCCTTCTTCCGAGCTGCCTGGAGAAGGCCCTCCAGCTTCTTAAATTTGTTGACATCGCCCGTCTTGAACGAATCCCTCAGCTTGGCGGCGGCTTTGTGGGCGGCTTTTTGCACGGTGACGGCCGTCTTGGTGCCCTTTGCCTTGTGGTGGTGATGCACCGACGCCTTCTTGATGGCGGTCTTGTACTGTGGTCGTTTAGTTTGCCCTTTGATCTTCGGCATATCCAAAGTTCCTCCATAGATTTCCGGCTCACTGCCGGTTTGACCGGAGTCTCGCTCTCCGGGAGCGTGGGGACGGCAAAACAGGGATTCTGGGGCGTCTTCAAGGGGAAGAACGCTCCACTCCCTCGCCAGATTCGCCTCCTGGTCCATACCGTGGCCCGATGGCGGTTCATCTTGTGACCGATCCCAAGGCATCCGCCCGGGAATCGCCCAGCCCAACCACCATCCCATCCTAACATTATCGCAGCCGGACACTCCCTTCAATAGAAGGGATCTGAGCTACGCCGGGGACAAGAAGCAAAACACCCCATTTGGTTATCGGCAAACGACGGATTTTGTTGTCTTGGAAACGATCTAGACCGTCGGCTCAGGCAAGAAAGGCAAATTGGCAAAGTGGACCCTTTCGGGGGCCAAAAGGCCGTGGAGCAGGATCGACAACACGAAGTATCCCTTCATCTCCAAGATGTGCTCATCCAAGGGAATCCCAACGATCCGCTTGGCGATGACGCGGTGCTCTTCCTCCAGAAGATCGACCTCCACGACGCCGTCGGAAAAGGTCGATACGCCCGATTCCATATTCCATACAAGCTGGATCTCCTGCCCGGAGATTCGCCCGAAAATCGTCCTCCGCGGACCCTCTACCGCCAACGCAAAGCCATCGTGTTCCGACCATTGATGGAGACTTTCGGGGCTGGAGAAGATCCGGGGCTTCTCCAGATAGGGACCACCATCCTCGGGGCAGAAGATGTCGCAGTTCCCGCACTCGTTGCAAAAATCGGCATAGTTGGCGATTTGGTGCGATTTTTCCACCTTGAAACGACCACGCGGAACCGCGACAAGGTCGGGTCCCTGAACAGCGTAGCTCTCGAAGCTGACGTCGATCTCCCGGACAGTGAAGGCGAAATTGGCGTCATTTGGGCAAACCGGGATGCACTTGTCGCAGTTGATGCAATCCCACAGGAAGAGCTTGGACCCAATCTTTTTGGGGAGGGCACGGTTTTTCGCCGCCGAATAGCGTGGGTCCACGACGAGCTCCGGCAGGATCTTCTCTGTGTTTAGGACCCTGGCTTCGTAGAGGCAAAGACGGTAGATCTTCGCAGCCAACGCCGAAAACCTGGCGGAAGAGCGTTCAGTTCCGCTGTCTCTGGCCCCCGCAGCCGCAATCCCTTCCTCCAGCGCCTGGAAAACCGAGAGCGCGCCGCGCTGTTTCAGAGCCTCCAGGAGATCGAGCCTCCAGTTCCCGGCTGCGGCTTCGAGCCGCGCGAGCTCCACGGCCTCCTTCTCCAGCAAGTTCCCACTGCGAAAGCTCTCTTCGAGACAGTGGCAAGCGCGCTCCAGCGCCTCCAGCCCGCAGCCTTCCGACAAAATGACATAGTCCTCCACCGTGCGGACACCAAGCTGGGTCATCCGCGTTTCCAGACGCTTCAGATATCGAGGCAGCCGGCCATAGCCGCCCGGCCGCAACAGGTCCGTGCAGGTTGTCACCGGCAAGAGGCCCAGTGCTAACGTGCGGGGGAAGTTCTGGTTATCAACTCCCGCGGAGAAGGAAATCTCTAGCTCTCCCCCAAACTCTCGCCGAAACTCTCCCAAGAGCTGCGTGGCCAAAACATGGAGCGGTTGCCCGGAGAGGTACATCACTCTTTCCTTGGCGGGAAAGAAGGTCTTGTGATTTTGAACCACAAGTGTGTTCGTCAGCTTGATTCCAAAGCCTCGTCCGTGCTGGCGCGCCGTTTTTTGGAGAGTCCGAACAATCTCTACAGCCTGCTCCCAGCGGAGGTCACTCTGGAAAGCGTGAGGATCCAGCTCGATGCCGGTATAGCCAAGCCCGTCGTGGAGGATCTGGCGAACCCGCTCGTAGCCAAGGAGGGTTGGGTTAAACTTCACGATGGTATCGGTGCCCACATCGGTCAACAGGGTGTGGGCAATCCCCTCGATCTCCGTGGCTGGGCAGCCGTGGAACGTGGAAAGAGTCACGCTGGACGAAACCCGCGGGTCGAAATCAAGATCCCGAAAGCGGCGGAAGGGGCCGTCCAGCTCCATCCGCAGCTCGTCAATGACCGCGGAAGCATCGAGCATCCCGTCGATGAAACGCCGAACTTTCGGCGTGTTGATCCCTTTGAGGTCGTAACCGACGGACATGTCGAAAATTGTGTCTCCACCGGCCTTCTCAAGGATCTCCCAAACTGGCGTCTCCCGGAGGATCCGGATGAGCATCCAGGCAGTCACGTATTCCCGCAAAGACTGGGAAACTCGTAACTCCTGGCTCCACTCCACATTGAAGCCCACGTTCTGCATGTCAATGCAGGGCCTGGAAATATCCAGCGCATCCAGCACCTGAACCGTCTTGAGCTCGATAATTCGTGAGCCGGCCAGCCAGGCAAGGACGATGTTCTGTACGAGTTGGTTGTGGGGGCCGGCAGCGGGCCCCAAGGGAGTGGATGCCGGCCGCCCGTGAAACAGAACGCTAAGATCGACCGCCTGGCTGCCAGAATAAAACTTGCGAACGGGAAGATCGTAGACCGCCGACTGGCGCTGGAGCTCGAGTAGAATGCGCTTGAGGTGTAGACGCAGCGGCAGGGGACGGAATTCGGCCATGAGCGGTTCCTCCTAGCAAGTGGACCGTGAACTGCGAGGAAGCATACCAAAACTCGTGGTTCGAGGTTAGCGGGAAGTTACAGCGGGGCTCGGCACGTCTAACACGGGGAACTCCACTGGTCGGGGCACGGCACGCCGGGCCCCGAGGGGGGCCCAGGGCGGCTAGCTCAATTCTTTTCCAGGCTCTTGGCGAGCCGCGCGAGCTCCAGGAATTCGCGGCGATATCCGTGCTTGTCTGCTCCCAGAGCATCCTCCGCCAGCTCCAAAACGGCGGCCCAGGTCGTACTGCCCTTGTATGGCGAATCCCGGAGCAGCATCCCGAAGGCGGCCACCGACGCCGCGAACCGAAAGTCATCGGAGGCCTTTTCGTAGCCGACGCCGCGATCTTGGACTGGGTGCTCCAAGAGCTTGCTTTCGGACCCGGCTGGATCTTTGTAACGGAGCTTGACCGTGAAAAGGTCCCCTGAACCGGCGGCGCGGTCCGGGCTGGGCGTCGATTGGTATTTCAAGGGATCGACTGACTGCGCTCCGGGAACTTCCTTCCCGGCTGGGATGATCTCATAAAGAGCGGTAACCGAATGCCCAGCCCCGATCTCACCGGCGTCGATGGTGTCATCATTGAAATCCTGATCCCGCAATAGACGGTTCTCATAGCCAATCAAACGGTAACCGGCCACGGTGGCTGGATTGAACTCAAGCTGGAGCTTCACATCCTTGGCAATGGTCATGAGGGTCGCGCCGATCTGCTCCACAAGAACTTTCTGGGCCTCTTTCGCCGTGTCAATATAGGCGTAATTGCCGTTTCCCTTGTCGGCCAGTTTTTCCAGAGTCGAATCCTTGTAATTCCCCATTCCAAACCCCAGGACAGTCAAAAAAACACCACTCTTGGCTTTTTTCTCGATAAGTTCCACAAGAGAGCTCTGGTTCGTGATTCCCACGTTGAAATCGCCGTCCGTGGCAAGAATCACACGATTGATCCCGCCCTTGACAAACCCTTCGGCTGCCACATTGTAGGCAAGCTCAATACCGGAACCGGCGTTTGTGGAGCCTCCCGCACGAAGACGCCCGAGAGCTTCCAAGATCCGCTGCCGATCTCCAGCGGGAGTCGAGGGTAGTACCAAGCCCGAGGCTCCCGCATAGACGACAACCGCGACTCGATCCTTTTCCTCTAGATTGTTCACCAGCATCTTCAACGCCGCCTTCAAAAGAGGAAGCTTGTTCCACTGACTCATGGAGCCCGAGACGTCCAGCAAGAAAACCAGGTTGGCGGGCGGGCGTTTGGAAGAAGGAATCTCCCGGCCTTTGAGAGCAATCCTCGCCAAACGGTGATCGAGTTTCCAGGGGCAGGCCGCCACCTCCACGGCAACGGAAAAGGGAACCTCTCCCTCCGGCTCGCGATCATCGTAAGAAAAATAGTTCACAAACTCTTCGATGCGAACCGCACCTTTTGGAGGCCGCGTTCCCTGTTTGAGCAACCGCCGCACATTGGCGTATGAGGCGGTGTCAACATCGATGGAAAATGTCGAAAGTGGATTCTGAAGAACGGTGAAAAAGGGATTATCCACCACTGAATCGTAGGCTTCGGTGTTGAAGCCACCATCGGCACTGGACTCTCTGTCCGAAGCCTCCTTGACATCCCTCCCCGCGACACCGGTGGCCACAGGCCGTGGCTGCCGATTGGGATCGGACTTGAGAGACGCTGAAGCAGAGCGCACCGGCTGAGGGCGACTCGCTCCCGCCACTTCCTGCCTCGACGGGCTATCCTGTCGAGCACGATCAAGGGTACAGGAGGGAAGAAAAAGAACGAGCAAATAGGACAGCAAGATTCTTAGTTTCATCACCAGCTCCTTCAAAGAAAAACAGTCTGTTGATCTGATGAAGCATTGGACAACAACCTTTCCTTGCTGTTCCATGAGCTCCCTCAAGCCGCTTCAGACCCTGGTTCAGGGAATCCGACCTTCCCAAATACCATACTTTCAGTTTCTGGGCCGGAACGGGCATCCACGCAAAGCGGGAGGGACCTATCAAATCCCCCCGTTTTTGCTTTACACTCCGCGGTGCCGCCCTGGTGGCACCGGCATCTTACCGGTGGCGGGCTGGCCTCGGTCATGGTACCGGCCACGGTTCAGATTTCAGACGCAGCCCCGGGGCTTCCAGGCCTGGAACCCGGCGGAGGCTCCGCCTCCGGACCTCCGCTGGGAGCGCCGCTCCCAGACCCACGCCAGGGAGCGCGCTCCCTGGACGTACGCCTGAAAGCACATTCGGACAGGAAGGTGAAAGTCCTTCCCAGACATGCACACTCCGGTCTGTATCCGACAGAAACTGCGTCGCCGTGAGGCGGGGTGGGGAGTAA
>JAJRTK010000158.1 GCA_024278345.1 bacterium
CCACGAACTCGTGCGTTGCCGTGATGGAGGGCAATGAGCCCGCTGTCATTCCCAATTCGGAAGGAAGCCGAACCACTCCGTCTATTGTGGCCATTACGGAGGATGACGAGCGACTGGTGGGACAGATTGCCAAGAGGCAGGCGATCACGAATCCTGACAACACCGTCTATTCGGTCAAGCGGCTCATTGGCAGGAAGAGACCCAACCCAGAAGTCCAGGATATTATCCGCAATCTCCCCTTTCAGGTCACCGCGGCGTCCAACGACGACGTGATGATTCGGATTCGGGGGCGTGATTTTACGCCCCCCGAGCTTTCGGCGATGGTCCTGGAGAAGATGAAGGTGACGGCCGAGGAATACCTTGGCGAGGAAGTCACCGAAGCTGTCATTACGGTTCCGGCCTATTTCAACGATGCTCAGCGGACAGCGACGAGGGATGCAGGCCGGATTGCCGGTCTGAATGTTCTTAGGGTCGTCAACGAGCCAACTGCGGCTTCTTTGGCCTATGGTACTGACAAGAAGGGTCGCCAAAAGATCGCGGTTTACGACCTTGGCGGTGGAACATTCGATATTTCGATCCTCGAGATCGGAGATGGTGTTTTCGAGGTGCTATCCACCAATGGGGATACCTTCTTGGGGGGGGACAACTTCGATGAAAAGGTCATCGATTGGATGACCGAAGAATTCAAGACCGAATCGGGCATTGACCTGCGGCAGGATCGCCGGGCTTTGCAGCGGCTCAAGGAAGCTGCGGAACGCGCTAAATGCGAGCTTTCCACTGCACTGAAGTCCGAAATCAATCTCCCATTTATTACGGCCGACGAAACGGGACCCAAGCATCTCAACCTCAGTATCACGAGGGCCAAATTCGAGGAGCTCGTTGCTCCTCTTATTTCCGCGAGTATCGAGCCTTGTCGTAAGGCTCTCAACGATGCCGGGCTAAGACCGTCTGATATCGAGTCAGTGATTCTTGTGGGGGGGCAAACACGAACACCGAAAGTCCAGGAAGCGGTTTCCGGTTTTTTCCAGAAAAAGCCTCACCGCGGCGTTAATCCTGATGAGTGCGTTGCCATGGGTGCCGCGATCCAGGGCTCCGTCCTCACTGGTGAAACAAAAGATATCATTCTTCTTGATGTGACTCCTCTTTCGTTGGGTGTGGAGACTGTAGGGGGCATTTTCACCCGGTTGATTCCTCGCAATACAACCATTCCCACCAAACATTCCCAAATCTTCTCCACGGCCGATGACAACCAGTCCGTGGTGGCGATTCACGTGCTTCAGGGGGAGCGTGAAATGGCTCGAGACAACGAAAGCTTGGGCAAGTTCGAGCTCGTGGGGATTCCTCCGTCGCCCCGTGGGGTGCCCCAGATCGAAGTTTCTTTCGACATCGATGCGAATGGAATCGTCTCCGTTTCGGCGAGGGATCTTGGCACAGGGCGTGAACAGGCGATCCGGATTACCGGTGCCACTGGCCTGACCGAAGAAGAGATCCAAAGGAAAATCGAAGAATCGCAGCTTCATGCCGAGGAAGATCGACGGAGAAAGGAGTTTGCGGAACATCAGAACCGGGCGGAGACTCTCCTTTATACAACGCAAAAGGCCTTGTCGGAATACAGAATGCACTTATCCGATGACGACAATGAACAGGTGCGTGATGCCGTTAAAAGTCTCAAGAAAGCGATCCAGGGGAGCGATATAGAACGTTTGAAGAAAGCGCACGTCCACCTTCGGTTGGCTTCTCAGAAGCTGACCCAGGCGATCTATACGGCCTCCAAGGGCTTGAGTAAAAGCGGGGCGTAGTTCCCGGATCTCTCACGACGGCTCGCGGCACCCATGAACAAGACCTTCGATTTTTGGATGGACGTGTCTCCCGGCGATGTTGATTGGGCGGCTCGGATCTTGATTTCACACGGAAGCCAAGGAGCCGTGGAATCTGCAAGCGCCAAGGGAAAAATCCGCGTTTTGGGATCTTTTCCCGTAGGCAGGCTCCGGAAGATTCAAGAGGCGCTGCGGCAACTCTTCCGTGCCGCTGTTGCGACCGGTGAGATTCAAGAACTCCCCGTAGTGGGGGCGGCCCCGACTCCCGAGGTCGATTGGCGTGGGATCTTGCGTTTTCATCACCGACCGTTCGAGCTTGGGGGGATCTACTTTCGGTCGCCATGGGTAGAAAGTCGTGGTGGCCTTGAGATCGTTCTCGAGCCTGGACTGGCATTTGGCATGGGAAACCATGAGACGACTCAGCTTTGCCTGCGTGCCTTGCACGGCGAGTTCAAAGCCAGCCCATATTCTATCCGCCGGCTATTCGATGTCGGGACAGGTAGCGGGATCTTAGCCCTCTTTGCCCTCCGGCTTTGGGAGCAGTTGGAAGCAGTCGGTTGCGATGTCGATGCGGATGCCATCGCGGCGGCTCGGGAAGCCGCCGGGGAGAATGGTTTGACGCAGAGGCTGACACTGTTTCAGGGTCGCCCGGCATCTTACCCGGGTCGATTCGACCTTGTGGTGGCCAACTTGCAATGGCGGATCTTCCAGGTTGAGATGGAGGCGCTTGCTTCAAAACTTGATGTGGGAGGTCTTTTGCTTTGTTCAGGACTTCTCCTTGACCAGGCCGAGAGGTTAGAGGATTTGGGAAGATCCCGCGGCCTTAGTTTCGTGGGGCAGGTTTCAGGAAAGGAATGGTGTTTATTGCGTTTCCGGTGCATGGAGAGGGCTTGATGCGCGGAAAAACGTCTCGGAGACGGCCTCGGTGTTTCGGCAAAGCCGGGGAGGATGGCATCATTGATCTTGATCCGGAGGAGGCGCATTACCTTTTGCACGTGCTTCGTGTTGAACAGGGAGTCAAGGTCGAAGTGGTGGAAGGGGAAAGAGTTTTCCTTGCCCAGGTGGAATTGTGCCGTCGGCGCCAGGTACGGCTCCGAGTTGTGGCGCCCATCGAGCCGGCCCCTTTTGATGCCGTGAGAATCCATTTGGCACCGGCAGTTTTGCACCGTCCTGCCATGGAACGGTTGGTGCGTTGCGCAGTCGAGCTGCATGTCGTTGAGATTACTCCGATTTTGAGTGCTCGCTGCCAGTCCCGAAAAGTCTCCATAAAAGCTCTCTCGCGGTGGAGAAAGATTGGTAGGGAAGCCTGTAGGCAGGCCCGGAGGCTCGATGTTCCAAAAGTTCGTTCCCCCAGTCCTTTGCAACAGTTCCTGGAATCCTCCATAGGCTCCTCGATGCACCGAATTGCCCTTACGCCAGGAGGGACGATTTGGAAGAAATCTCCCCTTTTTCGCCAAGATAACTTGCCTCAAATGGTCTGTTTGCTTCAGGGGCCAGAGGGAGGTTGGACTCCTGAGGAGCTCGAAGGGATGGAGAAATCGGGGTGGCAGATGATGAGCTTGGGGCGAGCGGTTTTTCGGGCGGACACTTGTCCCTTGGTCGCTGTAACCTTGCTTCACGCCAATTTTGGCCGCTTGCTGCGGGAATGATCACCTGTTGGCGCCAGCTCCATCGACGGGGATGATCCTTGCCATTCATCTTCTTGGACGCTCTAGGTTTAGAGAAGCTCCCTATTTTCGGGCTTTCACGCTTCGAAGTTTGACAAGGGCAAGGCAGAGGATTATAGATAGCAGGATTATAATGGGGCACGAATTGTCCTACCACCGCGAACGTTGCCTCACTACCCTTTGTAGTGTGGGTTTCGGGTTCGAGAAGGGACCCCGCGGCTTCCTGGATGGTTTATATGAGGATGGGGACAGATTTGAATCTGCGTTCATCGTTCAACAATGCAAACAGTAAGCACCTGGATTTTACATGGAAAGTCTGGCGCTGATGACCGACGACTCTAGCAAGAAGCATCTCGAGACCAAGAGGCGCGAGGAACTCAAGCTAAGAAAGGAGAAAAAAACGATCTTGGCGCAAGGGGCATTGGACAAATCCGATGATCCTCTTCGCAAATATTTTCGGGAAATGGGAAATGTTTCCCTATTGACTCGGGAAGGGGAAATCGAAATCGCCAAGCGCATCGAGAAGGGGAAAAATGCGATTACCGCGACAGTCCTTCGTTGTCCGTTGGCGCTTCGGGAACTAGTTTCTTTGGGGACCCTCCTCCGGAAAGGAAAGATCCGCGCCAAGGATATTGTTCCCTTCAATTCCGAGGAGGATTTTCAGAGCGAGGAGATCATTTTCGAGCGCACGGTCAATAAACTTGACGAGCTCAAAGGATGGATGCAGTGCCTGGAGAGGTTGCGGGAACAACGCGATGCCCCGGGCGATACAGCAGAAGAGCCTGCGAGGCTCGACGGGCAGCTTGAAGAGTTCCACAGCACCATCCTTGCGGAACTGATCAACCTCAATCTTTCGCCGAAGCTCATTTCGAGCCTGTGCGAACAGATTGAAAATGCAGTCAATACTCTCAATGACTGTGAGCGTCAGCTCAAGGAGCTTCAGGATCGTTGTGGTCTGACGCTTCCAGATATCGATAGCCTCATTGGGCGGGCCCGGGAAGCGGGATACGAGCTTGGTGACAGGGTAGAGAGATCCCGTTTTACTTTTGAAACCCTCTTAGACTTTGAAACCACTTTGACCCGTTGTCGAAAGGAAATCCAAGCTGTAGAAGAGCAGGCTGGAGTCACGAGAGATGAGCTTCGCGGGACCTTGCGCGAGATATGGAAGGGTGCTCAGCTCGAGATGGAGGCCAAGCGAGAAATGACCGAGGCTAATTTGCGCCTCGTCGTTTCCATCGCGAAGAAATATACCAACCGTGGACTCCAGTTTGCCGACCTTATCCAGGAAGGCAACATCGGCCTGATGCGGGCAGTGGATAAATTCGAATATAAGCGTGGATACAAGTTTTCGACTTACGCGACTTGGTGGATTCGACAAGCTATTACCCGTGCGATTGCCGATCAGGGACGCACTATTCGTATTCCGGTTCACATGATCGAGACGATCAATAAGCTCATCCGGACGACCCGGCATCTCGTGCAGGAACAGGGGAAAGAACCCTCCTGTGCGGAGATCGCCGAAAAGATGGATATGAGTGTCGAAAAAGTGCGGATGGTTCTCAAAATGGCTCAGGAGCCCATCTCTCTAGAGACGCCCATAGGCGAGAACGAAGATGGACAACTCGGTGACTTTATCGAGGACAAGAGCATCGATTCGCCGACGGATGCTGTGATTTCCAACAACCTTAGAGAACAGATCCAGTCTGTACTCAAAACCTTGACGAGTCGCGAAGAAAAGGTCTTGAGAATGCGATTTGGGATTGGATCGGAGTATCAGTACGAACACACTCTCGAAGAGGTGGGCGAGTTCTTCAACGTCACCCGAGAGAGGATTCGCCAGATCGAGGCCAAGGCGTTGAGAAAGCTTCGGCATCCGAACCGGCGCGAGAGGCTCGCGACGTTCTGTGGTTACGACATCATCTAGACCTGGCGTTTTCATTGCGCAATCAAACGAAAAGAGGCGGCCAAAATGGCCGCCTCTTCTTGTCCGCGTCAGAAAATGACAAGCGAAAGCAGGATGTAGATGGGAATCAGAATACCCATGCTGTAGAGCATGTAACCGAAGAAAGAGGGCATCTTGATGCCGCGGTGCTCGGCGATGGACTTCACCATGAAGTTGGGTCCATTGCCGATATAGGTGTTGGCGCCCATGAATACGGCTCCAAGACTGATCGCCCTCAGGTAAGGCTCCCAGACTCCCGCGATTGCCGGTGTCAAATTTCCGGCACTCGTGACGCTTTTACCCAATTCGAAGAAGGTCGCGTAGGTGGGGGCATTGTCAAGAAAAGAGCTCAAGGCTCCGGTAAACCAGAAGAAGCTCATGGGGGAATCGACCCCAAGTTGGGCACCCCGGGCTTCAAGGATAAGAAGCGCGGGGACCATCGTGACGAAGATTCCGATGAACAGCGCGGCCACTTCAGTGATGGCATGAAAACTGAAATGGTTGGCTTTTCGGAGTCCTTTTTCTGTCAGAGCGTAGGAAAGCAGACAAAGTCCCAGCATTCCCAGCTCGCGGAACGGGATGATTTGGTGCTTTGCCGCATTGATGGATGGGATGAACGCCACGCAGACAATGACGCCGCCCAATAGAATCAAGTTGACGAGCCCACGCGCTCGGATGGGCCGGATGATCGTCTTGTCCAAGACGAGATCGCGGACTTCTTCGCTCTTGTAAGCAAAGTGATCCCAGATTAAGTAAATGGTCAGGAGAATTCCGTTGATCGCCAGCCATTCCGGCCAAAGACTGAAGGTCCACGTAAAAGGTACGTTCCGCAGATAGCCCAGGAAAAGCGGAGGGTCGCCAAGAGGCGTGAGGCAGCCTCCGACGTTCGACACCATGAAGATGAAGAAAACGACGGTATGCACCACATGTTTACGTTCGGAATTGGTGGACAAAAGAGGCCGTATAAGAAGCATCGCCGCCCCGGTTGTCCCTATAAAACTGGCGAGCAGCGCTCCTATGACCAGGAACGTAGCGTTGTTTCTTGGTGTTGCCTGAATATCCCCGGTGACGAGGATCCCTCCCGAAATCACGTAGAGGGAGCCAAGGAGCATGATAAACTGGAAATACTCGACAACCGCGTGTTCCAGGGGAACGAAGCCCACCGTGCCCAGAATATAGCCGGCCACGGGGATTCCCAGGATGGCACTCACGATGAGCTTATTCTGGTTTGGGTGCCAATGATCTTCCGCCACCAGGGGGAAAATGGCGATGGACAACAGCATGAGCAGAAAGGGGATCATGCTCCACAAGGGGAGATCATGGACCTGGTGGGAGCTTTCTTCCCTACCTTCCCTGTTGTCTTCCGGCGTATGACTGGCACGGGAGGCCGGTGAGGCCTCAGAGTGGTTGGTGGGCTTCGCCGCTGTAGGGGCGGAGAGGGTCTCCGGGCCGCCACTGGATGCCGCCGGTGGGGCAGTTTCCGTTGTAGCCGCTTGGGCGGGTTCATGCGTCTGTTCCGCCGCCGCCGGTGGGGCGAGTAAAATCTGCAGAATCGCTGAGAGCATCAGGGCCGGAGCGAGTCTATGCACAAGCGAATGGTGTCGCCACATTTTTTTCCTCCATACCAGGGGGGCCCGCTATCTTGAGGAAGCCAACTTAGCTGACAGCGCGTGAAATCTCCAACTCCCCATTTCCTTCGCGGTCGGTTGCCCGACCGTGAGCGCTTCCATGGAGCTTGACTCACCCTTGTTTCGGCCCGAAGATCCCGAGTTTCGCGTAGTCGATTCTTCCTGTTTCCTCCTCGTCAAATGAGGCTACAGGCGGCGTGGGAGGTTCCAGCCCTTCGATTCCCCGTATCTTCTGTACTGCTTCCGTCTCGCCAGGAACATTCCCGTGCTCCAGCAGAAGAGTCTGCTCTCTGAAGGTTTCCACCAAGAGCTCCAGAATCCTTGGCGCGCTTGGCAACTGGGCAAGATGTGCGGCCATCTCCACAGACGCTTGGAGATCAGATCGACGGAGAAAACTGCCGTGATAATCTGCCGGAACGTGATCGAAGAGCTCTTCGATGGTTTCGAGGCAGCGTTGAGCCAGGAGAATAGCTTTTTCCGTGGCTCCGTTCTGTTCCGCCAGAGAGGCGAGGAGGCCCAATGCCAGGACCTGATTTTCCAGGAGCCCGCTGGAATGGCTCGCTTCGGCAGCATGAGTGGCGAGCTCCTCAGCGCGGTTGTCATGCCCGATTCTAGCCATGACTCTTGCCGCGTCGATAGCGACTTCGATCTGATCGACATGAGAAAGACTGATCTGGCTCCGGTCCAGAAGGGATTCGATCAACGCCGGGTCCGCGGTAGGCGAATTATCGAGGATCAGATGCCGCAATTCCGCGCTGATGAGCGTCCTTTCCATGTTTCCGCTTCGCCCTTCCTCGGCGGCTTTGCTGTACAGCGCGAGAGCTTCGGAATCTTGACCTTTCGTTTGGGCAAGGCGAGCAAGATTGAGCAGGGCATACGCCTTCAGGGTGGGGACGTCGAGATCCTGAGCGATCTCTAGGGAGCGGCTGAAGTCCCGGCCGGCCTGATCAAGCTGGCCGAGAGCCAAGAGGAGATCTCCCCGATTACATAAAGCCTGGCAAAGATAAAAGCGTTGCTCCACTTCTTCTGACAGCTCGATGGCCTGCTGACAAGCCTTGAGAGCTTTGTCATAGATGCCCGACATCACCAGGGCTGCTCCGTAACTCTGGTAACAGACTGCCAGATTTGCCTTGTTTCCCACTTCTTGGTTGAGGCGGATCGATTCGGCGTAGTGATCCAATGCGCGCCGGTAGTCTCCCTGTTCCACGAGGATCACGCCGAGGTTTCCCAGGAACCGTGCCATGCCAGTCTTGTCCCCAAGTTTTCGGGAGATTTCCAGGCTTTCCCGGAAAGCCCCTTCGGCTTCGGGCATCTGGCGCTGGTAGTAATGGTTGTTCGCAATGTCTCCCAGAACCGAGGCCACTTCTTGCTTCGCTCCAAGGCCTTCGAAGAGTTTTTTCGCCCGCTGATGGTGGTTGGCCGCACTGTCGAAGTTGCTCTGAATGGTCTCGATTTGTCCCAGGTATTGGTGACAGGTTGCGGCTCCAAGGAGTTCTCCATGGCGATGAAAGAGGGAAAGGGCTTCCCGTGTCAGCTCGCTGCTCGACTCGAAGTTCGCGAAGCGATGGTGGCATTGTCCCTGGCCAAGGAGAGCCCAAGCAACATAAGTTTCGAGTTTCTCCGCCCGTGCCGAGGCTTCCATACGTTGGCAGGTTCCCAGGGCACCAGAAGCATCTCCCGTATGAAAGAGTGCGGCGACCAGTGTACGGTAACAGGCCAGGCGGGTCTTCGCTTGTTCCTCCGTGACGGCTTCGCCCTTGGCATCCAGAATAACAAGTGCCTTGCGGAGATGGGCGATGGCTTCTTCATTGAGGTAACGTTTCTGGAGCTTGATTCCTGCCCGGTATAGGTAATCGATGGCCTTGTCTTGGAGTCCGGCAACAAAGGCATGATGCGCGAGGAATTCGTAGTGACGCTCGATAGAGCCTGAATAAAGGCCTTCCGCTGCCTCGACGATCTTTCGATGGTATCGTACTCGTTCTCGGCGACGAAGATGGTCATAGAGAACTTCCCGGAGCTTGGAATGGTAGAAGTCAAAGTGGTCTTCAGCGTCGGAGCGCTCGGTGATGACCTGATGCTTCAAGAGCTGATCGATGGCGTCAAGGAGTCGATCTTCATCGATCCCCAAGACCATGAGGAGAAGATCGAAGGTGAACTCTCGACCGATGACGGCTGCGCAGGACAGAATGCCTCTTGTTTCGTCATCGAGCCTTTCTAGCCGCTTGTTGACAACATCTTGGATGGTGACGGGAATCGGGAGTTGGGAGTAGGAATGAAAGGAGCTGCTCCCTGAGACGTCAAATTCGTCCGGCAATTCCAGATACCAACCGCTGGAGCCCCACTGTAAAACCCCTTCTTCGAGGAGGGATTTCATGATCTCTTCCACGAAGAACGGATTGCCTTCGGATTCCGTGTAGACTCGGCGAGCCAGGCGCAAGGGCGATGTTTCCATGGCGAGCATCGATTGGAGAAACGCCCCGATCTGCTCCAGTGTCAATCGTTGGAGCACCATGTCTTGGAGTTGCCTGCGTCTTCGAAGCTGTCGGATGAGGCTTTGGAGCGGATGTTCTTGGATCTCGTCGTCTCGGTACGTTCCTAGAAGCAAAAGTGGGGCCGCGAGCTCTGGTCGGTCGAGCTCGGTGGCCGGGTTGATGACGTTGCGGACCAGATGTCCCAGCAAGTCGATGGAGAGGGCATCGGCCCATTGCAGATCATCGAGGACAAGGACGATTGGTTTTTGTCGGGCTTGGCTGCGGAGGAGCTTGCTTGCCGCGGAAAATACACGGTAGCGCTCCTGTCCGGGCGACAGTGATTCCAGCGGCTGTTGGCAACGAATTTCCCGAACGTCATGGAAACAGGGACTCAATTGAAGGAGTGCTTGTCCTTCTGGCCAGAGAACCTTGCGTTGTTCTTCCTTTGGGCGTCTCGAAAGCTGGTGTGCGAGCTTTTCCATGGGAGTCTGGAATGCGGCATAAGGAGTGATATTTCCTTCGAAGCAGACTCCCCGTAGGAAGTGGATTTCGTGAAGCCGGGCTTCAGCACGAAGCTCTTCCACCATTCGGCTCTTTCCGATACCCGACTCCCCTCCGATGAGGATGACGCCTCCTTTTCCACCTCGAAGCTCATGGAGGCGTAACCGCAGGGAGCTCAGCTCGTTTTCTCGGCCTATGAACCGCGGGGGCAGGAGCTGCGGCCTCTGCCGGACCACCAAGGCTTGGGTGCGCTGCGTGGCGCCATTTTTGTCCGTTCTACTCTGAGCTTCAATGGATTGTAGGGCTTGCAGGAGCCCTTCGGAGCTTTGGTAACGTTTGAATGGATCTTTTTCCAGGAGCTTGAGCGCCACTGCCTCGAGCTCCGGCGAGACCCCGGGATTGTAGACGCTCACTGGATAGGGCTTTTCGTGAACCTGTTTGAGTAAAAGTCCCGTAATGCTTGGATCCCGGAATGGCCGTCTGCCAGCCAGAGCCTCGTACAGGATGACCCCTGCCGAGTAGAGATCGGAGCGGAAGTCCATTCTTCCGCCCATGGCCTGTTCCGGCGACATATAAGCAATGGTGCCGACAACGATCCCTTCTTGTGTCAGCTTAGATGCTTCGTCATCGACGGCGCGGACGAGTCCAAAGTCCATCACAACGATCTGATCGTTGGGTTGGACCAAAATATTCGAGGGTTTCAGATCCCGATGGATGATCCGATGCGCATGAATCGCGGAAAGTGCCTTGCAGAGTTGGCAGAAGTAGATCAGTAGAAGCCGAATCCGCTCAGGGCTGTTCAACTGAGTAGCGGGCGGCGGCTCGGAAGAAAACCCAAGACGTGCTCCTAGATTCTCTCCCTCGACGATTTGCATGGTGAAGTAGCGTTGTTTGCCATGGATGCCATAATCGTAAACCCTGACAATATTGGATTGCTCCAGCCGCTGGATCGCTCGAAATTCCCGCCGAAATCGGCGGGAGACCTCATCCCTGCGCTCCATGCTGGTCTTGAGCAACTTGAGTGCAACAGGATGTGCCCGCCCTTCGTCGAAAGCGGAAAGAACGACTCCCATTCCTCCGCGCCCAAGCTCCCGGCCAATGCGGTACCGATTCGCAAAGAGCGCTCTTGTCTCGAACTTTTCGGATTCTGGTGCCGTAGGCATGGGATGACTCCTCCACCCACTATCCCGAATATTTCATGATGAATCTACTGCGGCGGTGGATGCCTTGTCCCCGGGGGCGAATGGTTTGTTTGCCAACCAAAGTTGGCAAACGAGCCACTGAAGTTGCCACTTCTGGATGCACGCAATTTCAGGAAAACTCGCGAAATAGCCAGCCAATCCTATCGTGAGCTCTGTTTTGACAAATGAATTGCTAAAAGGCACAAATTTTGCGGACTAAACCTTTCGGGGAACCACGAGTCTGTGAACTTGACGAACAATGGTTGAAAGAAATCCGGTCGTGCTCCGCTTTCAGGGCAACCGATGGGGAAAGGGGCGAAAATGGCGAGCAGCAGGGGTCGGATGGCGCCCGATGGGAGCGGGAAACAACAGACAGAGGACAAAAATTCTATCGGAAACGACGCCCGAAACGCAAAGCACCATCGGAAATCCTGGAGGAGCTCCATGATGGAAAACTCGGTCCAAGCAAAATCCGTTGCGCAAGGTTGGCCAAGGCTTTGGCTCATGGCAGCCTTCGTTATGGCTGGAAACCTCATGACAGTGGCAGTAGCGGTTTCGGCCCATCGTGCTCCAGCTTCGGTGACCGGTCGTGTCCTAGAAGTCGCCACCGGAGGCGGCACGGTTCCCGTTCCTCTCGCAACCATCGTTGCTGTTGGCAAAGAGAGAGGGCAGCGCCAGGTGGTGTTATCTAGCTTGGACGGGACTTACCAGCTTAGCTCCCTGGAGCCGGGAGAATATCGTCTAGCCGTGATGAAGTCCGGCTATATGACTTCTTACTATAAGCAGGGCATTGGAGCGACTCTCCGCTTTCTAGATGGGACATTGTTAGTTCTTTCCGATGGCCAGAGCTTGCCGGGGCTGAACCTCATAGCTCTACGGCGCTCGATGTTTACGGGAAGGTTGTCGGGCAGGGTGACTCGTGCCAGCGACGGAAGTCCTTTGGAGTCGCAAGGTGAAGTCGTGATCCAGGCGGCGTTTGCCGATTTCAAGGAGACGGTCTCTATCGGCGTCGATGGACTTTATCAAGTCCAGCAGTTGCCAGCGGGCAACTATTATGTCACGGCTCTGGTTCCCGGCTATGCTCGCCAGACTTATCCCGGTGCTACGTTTTTCGAAGAGGCGCAGGTTGTCACGGTACCCGATCCACCCCTTGGCGGCGACCGGCCGGGAGTCGATTTTTCCCTTGAAATCGGTGGGACTCTGCTGGGGACGGTTCTTCGTGCGCAGGATTCTTCCATGGTGGAGGATGCGCGGGTGGTGGCGCTGGATGGCGGCGGTCGCGTGGTTGCCGTGACGACGAGCGAGAACCAAATGAGGTCTCCGGGAGACTATATTTTGGACAATCTGCCACTTGGAAGCTATCGAGTTGCCGCTTGGATTCCGCCCTGGTCGAACAGAGGTACACCCCTCAATTTGGGGCCGGAATTCTATCTGGATGCCACGAGCTTTGAGATGGCGACGGCCATAGAGCTAACGGCTGGGACCCGGATTATCAGCGGCGTTGATTTTTCGCTTCCAGAGGGGGCGCGGATTCAGGGTCGGGTTTTGGACGACCAGGGGCAGCCTCTGGCGGACGTCCGGGTGATTGCTCAGCTTAGCGGCGTCATGCCTGGCGGCCTCCGGGCCGTAGATCGAACCGATGATGGGGGCTACTATGATCTCCAGCGGTTGCCGGCGGGCTCTTATCTCTTGCGGGCTTCGGCTCCGGGAAAGATATCCCTCTTCTACGACCAGTCAGTGGCTCGGTGGGGAGCCATGCCTGTCACAGTGGCCGAAGCGGGTCTCCTGATTGGGATTGACTTCTCTTTGGCTCCGGGCCGGAGTGTGGATGGCGTTGTGCTGCTGGCGGGCCAGCCTGTTTCTGGCGGTGAGATCATCCTACAATCCGCGGGTCTCGATTTCATCAAGAGCTCTCCGATCAATTTGGAGGGCAAGTTCCTTGTGGATGGAGCGCCTCCGGCTTCGGACTATCGTCTTGTGGTGTTGCCCAAAGGTGCCGCCCCGCGAGAGCTTCTTCCCATCGATCTAAGTCTGGCCGATCAGAAGGATTTGGTCATCGATGTTCAGCTAGGCAACAGCATTGGGGGGCAGGTCTTATCCAGTTCCGGTGGCGGGTTCGATCCCACCACGGCGACGGTTGTCATTTCCAATCCAATCCTACCCCGTTCCATTGTCTTGCATCCCAATTCTGCCGGATTTTTCCTGCAACCGAACCTTCCTTCCATCCGCGATTATCGCATTGTCATCGAGGCTCCGGGGTTTGCCACGGAGGCTCGCGCCAATCTCTCTCTGAAAACAGGGGATATCCTGAATCTCGTTTTCAACCTGAAACAAGGCCGCAGTATCAGCGGCAAGATCACCATCGCTGGGCAACCCGCTCCCGTCCAGGTCAACGCTTACTCCCCCAGCAGTGGAAGTACCGGCACGGCAAGGACCAGACTGGATGGCACCTATACGATTCAGGGGCTGTCCGCCGCCGCCGATTTCCAAGTCATCGCGGGGATCAACCAGCTCCAGGCTTTTCCCTATCCCTCCCTTGTGAGCACCATCACAGGGAGCCTCGTCGGCGTGGATATCAACATCCCCGTCGGGAGTAGTCTCCAGGGAACGGTTTTTTCGGGCGCGACTCCCTTGGGCGGCATTCGGGTCAAAGCCTGGTCGCCCTCCACGGGCCGCGGCGGTGTCGCCATTACCAATGACGATGGACGCTATTTCATCGAGCACCTTCCTTCCGCGCCGGACTATCTGCTGCGCGCCGGGGGCAGGGGCTACGCCACCCAGTTCTATTTCCAGGCCCCAACGCCATTTTCCGCTACGCCAGTGGATCTGAGCGGAGGTTCGGCCACGGGACTGGACTTTGAGCTCGCGCAAGGCGCTCGAATCGAGGGGATTGTCCTGGATACCACGGGCCAACCCGTCCAAGGAGCGCGCATCGCGGTTCTTCCTCTAGGAGGAAATCACGCCCTTGGAGGAGGCTTGAGTGACTCGGACGGAAGCTTCTCCACCACGCCTGTTTCGCCGGGCACCTACGAGATTTGGGCGAGGGCGCTGGATCAGCCGGGACGCGCTCTGTTCTCCAACGTGGTTGTGGGAAATGATGCCGTAACGGGATTCGTCCTTCAATTCGGCTCCGGCGGCTCGATTTCCGGTGTTGTCACCTTGGCCGGCGCTTTTCCTGGCGTGCCCAGCGATGCCAAGGTTGTGATCCTGGCCGAAACCGAGCAGTCTGTGGCGGCCGTGGTTGATGTCCTTGCCGACGGAAGTTACAGAACTCCGCCGTTGGTCCCGGGGAGCTATTTGATCTTGGCTCAGGCAACAGGTTACGCTCCCCGTGCATATCCTCACGTGAGTAGTTTGAACGCCGCAACGCCGGTATCCGTCGTTGCAAACGCCACCGTGGGCGGCATCGACTTCGATCTACCTGTCGCCGCCTTGGCAAAACCCAGTATCAGGGCCCTGCAAAACGGCATCATCTTTGGCTCCATGTCCGCGGTCCCAGGCGTCTGGACTTCCGCCTCCGGCATAAGCGCCGATTGGCTGCCGGATCCCGACGCTGTGGGCTACAACGCAAAATTCGATAGCCAGGACGGATCGGAACTCGATCCCGACATCAACTTCGACCCGGAGACAACCTCCGCGACTTCAGGAACTTTGGGCGATGGCGGCTACTATCTTCACGTACTTTCCATTGCTCGCACCATCAATCAGGAAACGGGTCTTCCGGAGATCGTTGTTTCACCCACCACGCATGCCGGTCCATTCCTTCTGGATACGTCGCCTCCTCCGGCGCCCAGTTCGGCAAGTACGGCGGCTGGAGCGGATCAGATTTTGCTCGGCTGGACGAATCCTGTCGCGGAGCCCGGTGGCTCTGGGCTCCATCAGATTCAGGTGACCAGGAACACCTCCGGATATCCCAGCTCTCCGGATGAAGGAGAGACTGTCTATATGGACTCTGGCCCAGTCTATGGCGCTGCTGTCCAGTTTACCGACACTTCGGTGGCCAATGGCGTCACCTACTACTATTCGATTTTTGCCATTGATTCCGCGGGCAATGTCTCGCTGCCTGGAGCTCATATAGCGGAGAGTCCCAGCGATATCGGCGAGGACATCAGTGCGCCGCAGTCCCCCGAGGGCACTGGAGCCGTTGCGACGGATTCCAGAGTTCTCCTGAGCTGGACGAATCCATCCAATGGCGATTTCCAGGGAGTCGAAATCCGGGTTTCCAAGTCTGGCTACCCTTCGACCCGGGTGCAGGGAGAAGTGGTGGCCACTCTCAGCGGCCTGCCCGGGGAGGCAATGACGTTCAGCTATACCCCACCGGGTCCCGGTCATTATTTCTTCTCGATTTTTGCTTTCGATGCCGTTCCCAATTATTCGTCATCTCCAGCCACGGCTGCCATCATTTTTGGCGGTGAAGTTGCCGCTCTCACGCTGGTGGCCTGGTTTGTTCTCTTGGGTCTGGTTCTGGAAAAGTGCTTTTCCCTCTTTGGGTTGGCTTCCGCTCCCATCGCTCGCAGCCGCTCCCGCTACTCGCCTTTTCGGGGCCCTTGACCGCAGTTTGAGCCTCCTGCCCTAACCTTTCCAGAGTCCGGGATTGCCTTTTTGGGCGCACCGTACCATAATGTCAACACTAGGCTTGCTTCTTCACACCCCCGGGTCCTCCCGGTGACCTGCACCCATAAGAGCCGAAATGATGTCTGCTGAGCTTGTAAAACGGATCGTCGAGCTTGAGAGTCAAAAGAAAATTCGAGGCGGCATGACCCGGAAACTCGCTGTTTCCGTAATCCACGAGTTGGAGACGCTCGCCGGAAATACCCCGACCGATCCAAAAGAACTCGTGCGCCTTAGGCACCTCTCCTCTTCTTGCGGTCTCAAGCCATTATCCCACAAGAAAAACTGAGCCACCCCGGAAACTCTCATCGCGGGTCGTGGCAAGAGAGGCTGAGGCGCGTCTCCTGTGGCATTTACCACAGCCTCACGGTTTTGGTGTGGGATCCGCTGATCCTGCCGCCGGTGGTTTTCCGCCCAGTCTGAGGAGTGCCCAAAGAGCGGCTTCTCGCACGTCCTCACGCTGAGTCTTGGCCACCACTTCCTTCAGCGCGGGGAGTGATGGATCTCCAATGGCGTAGAGGGCTTGA
>JAJRTK010000159.1 GCA_024278345.1 bacterium
ATGAGAGACCCTACCGACTGGAGAGCCGTATGCGGGAGAACCGCACGTACGGTTCGGAGGGAGGGGAGGCGCAAACCAATGCGCTTTCCCTACCCCTATCCACATTTTTGTGCGCTGCGCGTTTTCCTTTTATTTCCAATCTTTGTCCCGCCTTGCGTGGATACCCCATTCCGGGAAGTGAGCAATGCGCAACACGCTCCTAGCTACGAACGTGGTAAGATACCCGAGTCGTTAGTTTTTGGAACCTCAAACTCTACTGAGTCTTTGTGTGGGAGGAGATTGTGAAAGCAAAACCCAATTTATTTCTTCTGATGGTCGCGTTGACAGCGCCTGCGGCTGCCTTCTCGCCGGGTGGCAACGCCGCAGAGTACCGGGCGGCTCTTCGAGCGGGCATACAGCTCGACCTCTTCGGTCGCGTCGTGTTCGATCCAGCTCAGGGGCGACGGACCTATCCCAAGTCAGACAGCCTGCGGGAGATGCCAAAACTTGTGCCATCTCCGCGGCGCACGGCTCCCTTGGCAATCCGGACTAGTGGTACTCTCCAAGAGCATTGGCGACACGGGATCACCGGGAGCGGGATCTGCAAGAATGGGATGGTAGCCGGAGATGTGGATGCCGATGGCCAGCCGGAAATCGTCTGTGGAGGATCCACGACGACCTTCGGGGATAACGACTTTTGGTATATCTGGCGCTATTCGAGCTCGAAGGCGTCCTACGAGATGGTATGGCAAAGCGATCTGCTGGCCAGCCCCATCGTGAAATTCATAGGGTTTCCCGTGGGTCGGCAGGAACCTTACAAGATAGCTCTGGCATTTGCCGACCAGACGGTTGTCATCGTCAATGGGAAAACTCATGCCCAAGAGGCGACCCTGGACCCTGGGTCCGACGTGACATCCATGACCGTGGGAGACGTGGATAATGACGGTTCCACGGAGCTTGTTGTGGTGAGCGCGAATTCCACCAAGATCTATACACTGGGGAGTTGGGCCCTCGAGGGGCCCCTTCCCTATGGCGGGAAGGACGTTGCCATCGGGAATGTGGACTCCGATGCTAACCTGGAACTGGTCTTTTCCAGCGGTAAGGTCGTAGAACTGGTTGGTGATGCCGCGAACGTGCAGTGGTCTTATTCCGAGGGGGATTTTGGGACAAGGGTGGCCCTGGCAGATATCGATTCCGACGGTATGGATGAGATTGTCGGTGCGGAGGCATGGTATCTGGTGACGATTTTCGACGCCGATATCCAGTCGCCAGCTTGGCAGATTCCCGTTGATCTGGATATTGACGCACTTCTTCTCAAGGATGTCGATGGCGATGGCATAGCGGAGATCCTGTACGGCGAGGGGCAGTTTGGAGAAATCCACTGCTACGACGGTGTGACCCGTCAAGAGCGGTGGACCCTTGCCAACCCGGACAGCGGAGTGACCCATATCGGTATCATGGATACGGACGGCGACGGGAAGGAAGAACTGTTCTGGGGGGCCGGCGCCGGCTCTACCGGCGCCGATTACTTCTACGTCCACGATTTGGAGTCGAAGGCTTTGGAATGGACTAGCGAGCAGGAGGATGGCCCGTTTTACGGGATTCTCATCTCGGACCCGGATTCCGACGGCCGTCAAGAGCTGATCATCACTTCCACTTCCAGCAACAGTGGCTACGATGATGGGATCGTCTCAATCTATGATACCGTGACCGGGAACGTGGAGTGGAAAAGCGCCCCGGATTTCTTCCAACAACAAGCCTGGACAGGGCTCCACGATGTTGTCGTTGGGGACGTGGATGGCGATGGAATCAAAGAGATACTCATCGCTACGGGGGTTCTGTATCAGGGCGCGATCTACGTTATCGACGGAGTTTCTCATGCTATCGAGCAGACCTACATCTATGATGATGGCACGACCATCATCTCTCTGGCTATTGCTGACGTCGATGGTGATGGAGCCCTCGAGATCATCGCCGGAGGGAGCAGAGAGCACACCGGTGCTCCCGGAGTCTATCTCTACGTCATCGACGGGAAAACCGGAACCGTGGAGTGGAAGAGTATTTCCCTTGGCGAGTACTGGTCCGGGTTCGACGAAGTAGCGGTCGCCGACGTCGATGGCGATGGGGTCCAAGAGATCCTGGGAATCAATGGGAAGCTCTATCTTTTCGACGGCGTGACTCACGCCATGAAAAGCACGACCGAGACCGGTTTCAGGACCATGGATTTTGTGGATATCGACGGCGACGGCGTTCAGGAGGTTCTTGCGGGGACGGAAACAGGAATTGCCTACGCCCTGGGCGGAGAAAACCTGACAGCCAAGTGGCAACGGACCCTTTCGGCTTCCCCCATCCTGGCTTTGAAAAGCTACTCTCTCAACTCCGGAGGACGAAGGCTAGCTTTCACCTCCGGATCAAAGTTTGAGGTTCAAGAACTGGCTTCCGGTAACGTCGTTGCGGAACAGGATTTCGGGGCAGATGACCCCGGGAAGTGGAATGCGCTTTCCATCGAGGAGGTCGATGGTGATGGTAGCCCTGAGTTCCTTGTGGGTGGCAAGCACAGCGTTACTCTGCTGAGCTTTGGGGGTCCGATTCCCGCCAGTTCCCTCCTCACGATTCCCGTCTTGATCATCTTCCTTTGTTGGGTGTCGTACCGTTTCTACAGGGTTCGACGATCCCGGCAACCTTGGCTCCCACGGCACCACTGCCGCTGAACGTTTCTTCGGCTCACCGCCGACCGAGCTTTTTGAATGGCTTTTGCCTTGACCGCCACTTCCCGCCCGCCCTGCCCGAGCCCCTAAAAAGCCTCGACGATGAGCCGCTTGAGATTGCTGTGGTCGGTACTATGACCAAGGCCAGCGGGGGCCTCGGTCATCGGTGGTGCCTTCTGCAGCTCTCGCTGTCGCTCGGACCCGGCCACGGGACAGAATTTCAACACCGCGCCAGGGCTTCCAGCCCTGGAACCCGGCGGAGGCTCCGCCTCCGGACCTCCGCTGGGAGCGCCGCTCCCAGACCCACGCCAGGGAGCCAGCTCCCTGGACCTCTCTTTGGGCGCTGCGTGCTTTTTTCGGGTGGCCGGTACCATGACCGAGGCCCTTTCTTTACTACACTCGTGTCCTGCCCACCAACACACATGAAACGTGTTCCGAGCCATGGATTCAAGAGCGTCTTCGCCCACAGTGCCGCATGACATATGTGTTCCCGTTGGGACCTATCAAATTGTCGTGTTTTTGCTTTACAATTTTCTTCGCCGAAACGGTGGCACCGGCATCTTGCCGGTGTAGCGCCCTCCGGGCTGCACGGAGCCGGGAAGGAGGCCCGCCCCAGCGGTGATGTTGTCAACTGGA
>JAJRTK010000160.1 GCA_024278345.1 bacterium
CTGGCGTGGGTCTGGGAGCGGCGCTCCCAGCGGAGGTCCGGAGGCGGAGCCTCCGCCGGGTTCCAGGGCTGGAAGCCCCGGGGCGGCGTCTGAAATCTGAACCGTGGCCGGTACCATGACCGAGGCCACGACCGATGATCGATGCTGGCTTGATCAATTGGGGATGAGAGTTGAGTTTTTCTGGGTTTTGCGGTATAAAGATTTCCTTTGGCTCAATCCCCTCGTGCCGTAAATAAACCCATTATTTTCAAGGTAGTACCCCAGTTTTTCACGTTTGTTAGGAAAGGTGTTTAAATAAACGACAAAAACAAGCCAGGGGTGGTGGTTTTTTACCTATTAAATCAATTTATTCCCGAGCGCCTCCCCATTGTCGTGAAGTTGTTGAGAAAATATAGACATCTTGCCTCTTTCTCTTTTTCAGCAGATTCGTGTTGGGCGGATGTGGATAGTTGAAACTAGCTGTCCCGGCTTTTGGTCTACCTTGGTGTCTCTGGAAGACCGGGATTCTCGCCATCGATGCGGATAAAGAATTTATGCACAGCAAAAACCCTTTAGATACTGACAATTTCCTTGGTTACCCACAGTACAACACCCACTAGTCCTACAACAATCATTCCATCTCTATGAAGGAAGTCCTTTCATGGAACTGACAGTTGATCGAGCAAACTTCCTCAACGTGGTTTCGCTGGTCCAGTCCATTGTTGATCGGCGCAATACCATGCCGGCCTTAACAAACTTGCATCTTGAAGCAATGGGGGACGAGCTTTGTCTCCGGGCAATGGATCTTCAGATTGCCATGGAAGCTCGCTGTCCGGCCAAAGTGGTAACGCCGGGGAAAACGACGGTGAGTGCTCGTAAGTTGTTTAGCATTCTCAAAGAGCTTCCCGTGTTGCCTGTAGCTTTCCGAGCCGATCAAGAAGACTGGATCAGCCTTTCCTGTGGAAATGCGGATTTCAAGCTTGCAGGGCTGCCGGCGGATCGTTATCCGGCTTTCCCTGAAATGGATTATGGGGATGTCGCGAATGCGGAAGGTGCAGTTGTCCGGGAGTACAAGCCTCTTCGCATTGAATCATCAACATTGCATAGCATGCTGAAAAAGACCGTGTTCGTTGCTTCGAAGGAAGAGGGTCGTGCGGCTTTTTCAGGCGTTTATTGGATTTTGACGTCAGGGACGTTGCAACTTGTGACCACCGACGGCCACCGTCTGGCGCACATCCGGCGTCCCATGGAGTCTCTGGAGATCGCGGAGAAGCAGACGCTTCTTCTTCCCCGTCGGGCCATGGCCGAGTTGGAGCGGATCATTGACACCCACAAGGATGCCAAGTCGGTAGAAATGTTCCAGAATGGGCAGCAGGTCGTTTTTCGTCTGAATTCGGTGGTTCTTTCTTGCTCGTTGCTAGAAGGGAGGTTTCCGAACTACGAGATGGTCATTCCCAAGGACAACGACAAGTCCGTCCAAGTATCTCGGGACGCACTACGGCAGGCGATTCGACGAACATCGTTGCTGGCCGACGACCAGTTCCGAGGGATCCAGCTTGCGCTTTTGAAGGATAAGATCCTTTTGACGTGTCGAAACAAGGAGCTTGGGCATGCTCGGGAGGAGATTGCCATCAACTTCCAGGGGCCAGAGATCGAAGTGGTCTTCAACTCAAGCTATGTGTTGGAGTTTTTGTCGAGCTTGGAAGGCGAGGAAATCGAGCTCAGCTTCAAGACGCCGACCTCCGCGTCGCTGCTCAAGGATCTCGAGGATGACGGCTATCAGTGTATCTTGATGCCCATGAAAATCTAGTGCTTTTCGCCCCGGAAAGGTGTTGGAGTTTTCCGTGTGGATCAGGACCATTGAAGTGGACGGACTGCGCAATCTCCGGAGCCAGGACTTGGAGTGTTCCAGGGGGATGAACATTCTGATAGGGGAGAATGCCCAGGGAAAGAGCAATTTCCTTGAGGCGATTAGCTTGGCTTGTCAGGCTCGCTCTTTTCGGCAAAGCACGAATGAGGAGATCCTTCAATTTGGCCGGGAACATGGATCGGTAACCGCCTCTTTTGAGGAGGGCGGTTCTGGCGGAAGCATCACTTGCCGTATCGCTTTGGATGAGCGGCACAAATATGCTTTCGTCGATGGAAGGCAGGTGACGCAAATAACGGATTTCTTGGAGAGAACTCCGCCGATGGTCGTTTTTAGGAGTGAGAGCTTGGCCATTGGCCGTGGATCTCCGGAGGTGCGGCGAAGGTTTTTAGATGGGCTTTTGGTGGGACTCGCGCCCTCGTTTGCCAGAGTTCTTCGGCGGTATCGCCGGGCCCTGATGCAGCGGAATACCGCGTTGAAGAAGGGGTGGGGCGTCCCCGAGCTTGCGGGCTTCGATGACGAGCTTGTGGTGGCAGGCGTGGTGCTTTTGGAACGGCGGCGGGCTTTGGTGGAGGACCTGGGAAAGATCGCGGCTCGTTTCCAAATGGAGTTTGGCGAGGAGCTTGGGCTTTCCTATCGTGCCACGATTCCGTTATCCTATGGGGATGGACAAACGCTTGAAGACAAGAGGGCCGAATACCGCAGTTTTCTGAAGCGAGGCCTTCACCGGGATCGGCAACAGGGAACGACGACGAAAGGGCCTCACCGCGACGACTTGTCGATTTCTCTCCAGGGGCGATCACTGAAGCGGTTTGGTTCCCAGGGTCAAGTGAGGAGCGTGGTCATTTCCCTCAAAATTGCTGAGATCGAGCTCTTGAGCCAGGCAAGAGGGAGACCGCCGATTCTTTTGCTTGACGATGTGGGCGCGGAGCTGGATCATCGGCGTCGCGAGCGTCTTTTCGACGCGGTTTCCAAGGGTCGCCAAGTTTTCATCACCACGACGAAACTCGAGGTCTTGGGATTGGATTTTGAGGATTGCCGCCTTTTTAAGGTGGAGCAGGGGGAAGTCGGGAACAAGGTGGCAAATTGATTTCCAAGGGCCGCCAAAGGACCAAGGCGGGACCTATCAGATCCGGTTGACAACATCACCGCTGGGGCAGGCCTCCTTCCCAGCTCCGTGCAGCCCGGAGGGCGCTACACAGGCAAGATGCCGGTGCCACCGTTTCGGCGAAGAAAATTGTAAAGCAAAAACACGACAATTTGATAGGTCCCACCAAGGCTGAGGTTCCGGTGAAGGGTGTTAGAGAGGCGAGCAGCGGGAGCGGCCGCGACCGATGGGAGCGGAAGACAACAAAAAAACAAAAGCGTTTTATTAAGATCGTGCCCTGCGGGGTGACAACCGACTGTCCGAATCAGTGCTCTTGTTGGCTTTGCTTAGAAGAGGGCGGTGGATGTAGGGATCAGGCGTTTGGTGAATGGAGGGATCGATATGTCGCAGCCCGAAGGCGACACTTTCCGTCAGAGTGATTATACGGCGGACAATATACAGGTTCTCGAAGGCCTCGAAGCGGTGCGCAAGCGTCCGGCGATGTACATTGGATCCACGAACGTTGCGGGGCTCCATCATCTGGTGTGGGAGGTTGTGGACAACGCCGTCGATGAACACATGGCCGGGTTTTGCGACGATATTCAGGTGATTCTTCAGTCCGATGGATCGGTGACCGTCATTGACAGCGGTCGGGGGATTCCTACCGAGACGCACTCCGAGATGGGCATCAGCGCGGCGGAAGTCGTTCTGACGACGCTCCACGCAGGAGGCAAATTCGAAAAGGATGTCTACCAGGTCTCCGGTGGTCTTCACGGCGTGGGAGTTTCGGTGGTCAATGCCCTGTCGTTGCGGTTGGATATTGAGATCAAGCGCGGAGGTAAAGTTCACACGCAAGTGTATGATCGCGGCGGCGCTAGGGAGAGGCTTGCCGAGGTCGGTGTGACTGAAAAGCGCGGAACGAAAATCACGTTCTTTCCCGATCCTGAGATTTTTGAAACGACCGTCTTCAAGTACGATATCCTGGCCAATCGCTTGCGCGAGCTCTCTTTTTTGAACCGAGGTCTCCGGATTCACCTCACCGACGAACGGGATGACGAGCTGCGCTACAACGAGTTCTACTACGAGGGAGGCATTGCCTCATTTGTTCAGTACCTTTCCAAGGCCAAGCACCCTCTCCATCCCGATCCCATCTACATCGAGTCATCCAAGAACGGTGTGCAAGTGGAGGCTGCTCTTCAGTGGACACAGACCTACAAGGAGCAGATCTTCTCGTACACCAACAACATCAATACGATTGATGGCGGGACTCATCTTTCCGGTTTTCGAGCCGCTCTCACCCGCACCATGAACGTCTATGGCAACGACGAGACGAAACTTTTCAAAGGACTGGCGCAAAATCCCACTGGCGAGGATATTCGGGAGGGCCTGGTGGCTGTGATCAGCGTCAAAGTTCCCGATCCGCAGTTTGAGGGCCAAACGAAGACCAAGCTAGGCAATTCCGAGGTCAAGGGGATCGTAGAGCAGATCGTCAACGAGAAGCTTGGGGAGTTTCTTCAAGAGAACCCCAGTTATTCCCAGTCGATTTTGAACAAGATCACCATGGCTGCCAGAGCCAGGGAAGCTGCCCGGAAAGCGCGGGATCTCACCAGGCGAAAGGGGCTCCTTGACTCGAGCTCGCTTCCCGGAAAGTTAGCCGATTGCTCCAACAAGGACCCAAAAGGCAGCGAAATCTACCTGGTGGAGGGTGACTCTGCCGGAGGATCGGCCAAGCAGGGCCGGGAGCGTTCATTCCAGGCGATTCTCCCTTTGCGCGGGAAGATCTTGAACGTCGAGAAAGCGCGTTTTGACAAAATGCTCTCTTCTCAGGAGATCCGGACCCTGATCACGGCATTGGGTACGGGGATCGGCAGCGAAGATTACGATTCTGAAAAGCTCCGATACCATAAAGTCATTCTGATGACGGACGCCGATGTCGATGGAAGCCATATTCGGACGCTCCTATTGACATTCTTTTATCGTCAGATGCCCGACCTCATTGAGCGCGGGCACATCTACATCGCCCAGCCGCCCCTCTACCGGGTCAGTCGAGGAAAAAAGGAGAGCTACCTCAAAAACGAGCGGGCGTTCGAGGATTATCTTCTTGCCGAAGGTGCGCAGCGTCTCCAGGTCGAGATCGGTTCGGAATCGCGCCTTTTCGAGGGCGACCGCCTCGTTAGCCTCATCCGGCAGCTCACCGATTTCAGAAAGCTCAAGGCCAAAGCCGGTCATTTGGGGCCATCGGAGTCTCTGATTGAATGTTTGTTGAACCTGTCCGTCGAAGTCGAGATGTTCGAGAGCCGCGATCAGGTTCAGGCACTTCTCCAACGGCTTGGAGAGCATGGGTTTCAAGGGAACATTCTGGAAGACGAGGAACACAACCTGTGGGATCTCGAGCTGAATACTGGCGCGGGCACGAGGGCCTCCCGTCTCACCGCCAGTTTCTTTTCTCATCCAAAGATGCGGAGACTTCGAAGCCTGTGGGCTGAGCTCTGCTCACTCAATGTCCAGCCCATTCGCATTATGGGAGGGAAGGGTGGAGAGAAGAAGCTCGAAAACCTTCTGGATCTCGTAGATGCCTTTTACGACAGGGCAAAAGACGGGATGTCGATCCAGCGGTTCAAAGGACTTGGCGAAATGAATCCCGAGCAGCTCTGGACGACGACCATGGATCCGTCGAAGCGAACGCTGCTCCGGGTTCGGGTTGACGATGCCGTGGCTGCCGACGAGGTGTTCACAATCTTGATGGGTGACAACGTGGAGGAACGCCGGAAGTTCATCCAGAACAACGCCCTCGAGGTGAAGAATCTCGATGTCTGAGGTCCGTTCACGCCGCTCGCGGCCGCTCCCGTCGCTCACCAATCAACCCGCTCTAAGGGTCTCCATACCGCGCTTCCAGGCCAGTGCATAAAAACGGGGGGACGACCCAAATGCATTCCGATTGCAAGGAGCTTCCATGACCGCCATTTCAATTCCTCCAGTCGATGACGATCGCATTGATGTCTATATCGAGGATGAGCTGAAATCCTCGTTTCTCGATTACGCCATGAGTGTCATCGTCTCCCGAGCCTTGCCCGATGTGAGAGATGGCCTCAAGCCAGTCCACCGTCGAATCCTGTACGGGATGAGTGACCTTGGCCTCGCATCGAACCGACCGTACAAGAAGTGCGCTCGCGTTGTCGGGGAAGTCCTGGGCAAGTACCATCCTCATGGCGAAGGAGCCGTTTACGATTCGTTGGTCCGGCTGGCCCAGGATTTTTCCTTGCGCTATCCGCTGGTGGACGGCCAGGGAAACTTTGGGTCCATCGACGGCGACTCCGCCGCGGCCATGCGGTATACGGAAGCCCGGATGGCTCGCACGGCGGAACAGATGCTGAGCGACATCGATAAGGACACGGTGGACTATCGGTCGAACTTTGATGAATCCCAGCTCGAGCCCGTCGTCTTGCCCACTCGTCTTCCCAATTTGCTCATCAACGGGGCATCCGGAATTGCCGTGGGGATGGCGACGAACATTCCGCCCCACAACATTGGCGAAGTGCTCGACGCGCTGGTTCGGCTCATCGAAAACCCAGACTTGACCACTCTTGAGCTCATGGAGAGCATTCCGGGACCCGATTTTCCTACCGGGGGCTTCATCGTAGGCCGGGGAGGCGTACGCCAGGCCTACGAGACGGGACGCGGGAAGATTTACGTTCGAGGCAAGACAGAGATCGAGACCGACAAGCAGGGCAGGGAAGCGATTATCATTACCGAAATTCCCTACATGGTGAACAAGGTCAAGCTCATCGAGCGGATGGTTGCTCTGGTCAAGGATAAAGTGATTCTGGGGATCCGGGACATTCGAGACGAGTCTGATCGCTCCGGGATGCGGTTGGTGGTGGAAATCAAACGCGACCACGTCGCGGAAATCATTCTCAACCAGCTCTTGCGTCACACTCCGCTGCAGACGACTTTCGGCGCAAATATGCTTGCCCTTGTGGGGAACCGGCCACAGGTGCTCCCCCTCAAGGATATGCTCATTCACTTCCTCAACCATCGTCGCGAGGTGGTGCGCCGGCGAACACAGCACGACTTGAAAAAGGCCCAGGCCCGAGCCCACATCGTACAAGGCTATCTCAAAGCGCTGGACTTCATCGACGAAGTCATCGCCATCATCCGCTCCAGCGCGAACACGGAGATCGCCAGGAATGGGCTGATGGAGCGCTTCGAGTTGTCAGAGCGCCAGGCCAAGGCGATTCTTGAAATGCGCCTTGCTCGTTTGACTGCTTTGGAGCGAGAAAAGCTCGAACAGGAGTACGCCGAGCTCCAAGCCGCAATATCGACGTACCAGGAAATCCTTGGCTCCGAAGCCGTCCTGATGCAGGTGATACGAGACGAGATTCGGGAGATCCGAGAGGCTTTCAGCGATGAACGCCGCACACAGTTCCTTGACGGAATTATCGATCTTGACGATGAAGATCTCATTGCCGAGGAAGACATGGTTGTGCTCCTCACACACCAAGGCTATATCAAGCGGACGGCCCTTGGGGAGTTCAATACCCAGAAACGCCGTGGGCAGGGAGTTCGAGGGATCATAGCCAAGGAAGAGGATTTCGTCGAACATCTCTACGTCGCTTCCACTCACGACTACTTGATGATCTTCACCAACTTGGGCCAGGTCCACTGGATCAAAGTCTACAAGATCCCAGAAACCGACCGTAGCTCCAGGGGCAAACCCTTGGTGCGCCTGCTCAATCTGGCCAAGGAAGAGAAAGTTACGGCGATCTTGCCCATCCGTTCCTTCAGTGAGCCGGAACGCTATGTCCTCATGGCCACGAAGAATGGCTGGGTGAAGAAAACGCCGCTTCACGACTACCGTGCCCGAGGCTTTAGCATCATCGCCGTTGCCCTCCAGGAGGGAGACGAGCTCATTGATGTCGAGGTCGTCGGGCCAGGAGATGATGTCTTTTTGGCGACTCGGTGTGGCAAAGCGATCCGCTTCGGCCAGGGAGATGTCCGATCCACGAGCCGCAACAGCCGCGGCGTGATTGGAGTCCGCCTCGAAGGTGAAGGGAATCGCGTCATCAGCATGTGTGTCATCGATCCTTCCCAACAAGAGGAGACCGCCGTGCTGACGGTAAGCGAACGGGGATATGGGAAGAGAACACCGCTGGTGGAGTATCCTCGCCAGGGTCGGAGCGGGAAGGGCCGCATCAATATCAACGTGAACAAGAAGATAGGGTTCGCTGTCTCTTCCGCCCTGGTGCGAGGTGACGAGCAACTCATGCTCATCACTTCGGCAGGGAAAATCATTCGGATACGCATGGAGGGAATCCGGATTTGTGGGCGCAACACTCAGGGGGTCAAGCTCCAAGATCTGAAAAAGGGCGAGATCATCGCCGCCGTAGAGCCTTTCGTTGTCGATGACGAGGAAGAGGAAACCCAACAAGCGAAAGATTCTCCAATGGCACTGTCCGAAGAAGAGTCATCGCCGAGTTAGACGTGGGCAGCTAATGCAAGATCGGACAATTATTTACAAAGTTGTGGAAATTCAGGTTGTTACGGACGAAGAGATGGAGAAGGCCCTCAACGAGTGGACACGCCGGGGATGGCAGTTCGATAGCATCCAGTTCGTGGTTCGAGAGAATTCTCGGCGACCATCCATGGCTTTTCTTCTCTTTGTCCAAAGTTCCGTGGCAGGGGACTGAGTCGCAGAGGGCGCCGTGGTGAACGAGCTTGAGCCAAAAAAAATTCTTGTGACCGGCGGTGCTGGGTTTATCGGTGCCAACCTTGTTAGAATGCTCCTGAGAAGTGGCTATAAGGTCGTCGTTCTGGACAACCTTAGTACCGGAAACAAGGAGGCTCTTGAAGGATTGCCCATTCGGTTTGTCTTGGGGGACATCCTGGAGCGGGAGCGCGTCGATGAGGCCCTTGTCGGTTGTGATGGAGTCGTTCACCTGGCCGCTCAGTCCACAGTCCCGGCTTCGCTGCTGGATCCGGAGATGGATTGCCGGATCAACGTGCTCGGGACCTTGAATCTCTTGGAAGCCGCGAAGAAAGCCTCGGAGGCTCGGAACGAGGGTTTGCGCTTTGTTTTTGCTTCTTCAAATGCTCCGCTTGGCCGCCAACCGCCTCCAGCGACAGAGGAGAAGGCTCCCCTTCCCATTTCCCCTTACGGTGCCAGCAAGTTGGCCGGGGAAGGTTATTGCCATGCCTACCACGGATCCTGGGGACTGGGGACGGTAATCCTGAGATTCGCCAATGTATACGGTCCTTTTTCCGCCCACAGCGAAGGTGTGATCCCGAAGTTCTTCCGAAGTTTCCTTGCGGGGCGGGAGATCACCATTGATGGCGATGGGATGCAAACGCGAGACTTCGTCTATGTGGGTGACTTATGCCGAGCGATTGTCATGGCGTTGGAAAGCTCGATTGGTGGGGAGACGTTCCAGATCGCTACGGGCCAGGAAACGAGTATTCTCGAGCTTGTTCGGACCATGGAATCGGTTCTTGGCAAGGGTTTTCGGAAGAGGCACGGGCCAATACGACTGGGTGATATTCGAAAAAACTACTCTTGTGTGAGCAAGATCGAAAAGATGTTAGGTTGGCAACCTCTCGTGGATCTGGTGAGTGGTCTTCGAGAAACAAGCCTTTATTATGAGCTCTGAGAGCCGATGCAAACAAGCCGTCAGATCGAATGGACCTTTTTGCTCATGGATCTTTTGGTCTTAATGGCTTCCCTTCCATTGGCTCATGAGCTTCGCGAATTTCTGACGCCTTGGATTCCGGCGCTGCGAAGCCCCGTCCCCTTCCCCTCTTACGGCCACTTGGTAGCCCTGTTTCTGCCCACCTGGCTGTACTGCGCGGCCCATTTCCGGCTCCATCGGGTTTCAACTTTGCTCGGCTCCTACCTGGCTTTGTTGCGGTCCCTCTTGGCGACCCAGCTTTGGGGGCTGGCGTTCATTGCTTTCTTACTGGTGAGTTTGCAGATTGCGATGAATCGATCTCTGATCCTTGCTTTTTTTGGGGTTTCCACTTTGCTTTTGCTGCTGGTAGCCCGAATCCAACGTTCTATCCTTTTTGCGCGTCGCCAACAGGATCTGGCTTTGGTGGTGGGAAAGGACCCCGACGAACGGCGGATCGATGAGGTGAAATGGTTTCGTGGCCGGACGGTGGAGATCTTGGAAGGAGGCGGTTCTGAAGCATTGCGTCGCCGCTTGAAAGAAGGGAGTATCCAGGAAGTTATCCTTTTGCCAGGTTGGTCCAAAACCGAGATCCACGCTCTTGTGAGGACGGCGGAAGAAGTAGGGGTTCCAGCACTAGTCGGCGTCGAAGAGCTGGACTTGGAGCTCGCCCGGCCCAGGGCAATTACCATCGGCGCGACCCTCTATCACGCCTACGAGACAGTACGCCACGACCAATTGGCTCTGTTCGCCAAGGCGATCCTTGATCGGGTTTTCGCCCTCGTTGCATGTGTGCTGCTTTCTCCACTCTTCGCCATCACTGCCTTGGTGATTCGGCTGGACTCCAAGGGGCCGGTTTTTTTCAAGCAGATTCGGGGAGGATTGCACGGGCGGCCTTTTTTGATGCTCAAGTTCCGGACGATGAGAACCGGGGCCGAAACGGAAAGGGAACGACTCTTGGAGCAGAACGAGATGGACGGACCGGTGTTCAAGATTCGGTCTGATCCGAGAATCACCAGGATTGGCCGCTTTTTGCGCAGAACGAGCCTCGATGAGCTTCCTCAGCTCGTCAACGTGCTTTTGGGACAGATGAGCTTGGTGGGACCTCGGCCATTGCCCATGATCGAAACATCCTGGCTAAAGGGCGCACAGCGCCGGCGCATGAGTATGTTGCCAGGTTTGACCTGTTTGTGGCAGGTTTCGGGCCGGAGCGAGATCGGCTTCGAGCAGTGGATGGCGTTGGATCTTGAATACATCGATCGGTGGTCGTTGTGGTTGGATTTCCTGATTTTACTGAGGACCATTCCCACGGTGTTGATGGGCCGGGGAGCTGTTTGACCCGCCGGATTGTTGAGGTCCTGTCTCTTCCCGAGCACCGGACGACCGGAATTTGGATTCTTTGTGGTCTGACCCTGTTGGTGGCCGTCGCGGCGAGGTTCTTTCAGTTTTTGGAGCTTTCGGAGCACCTTCTTATCACCCATCCCCAGCTAGATGCCCAGTACTACCATCGACTGGCTCGGGATGGCGTGAAAGGTCTGGATCTGGGGACCAGGGTTTTGTGGTCGGCTCCCGGATACCCGGTTTTTTTGCGGCTAGTCTACGGAGTTTTCGGCATTCAAGTGAAAGCCGCAGTAGTCGTACAGCAATTGATCGGCGCCTTGATGGCGGTCTTGTTGGTCCGAACAATGGCTCGAGAGTCCATGTTCTTGGGTATTTTAACAGCTTTTTGGTCGATCTATCCGGTCAAGCTGTACTATGAATGTCTTTTGCTGCCGACCTCCGTCATCGTGGATTTGAATGCTTTTTGCTTTTGTCTACTCCGGAGTCGCCGGTGGAGGGAATGTACAACATTTAATTTTGCTATGGGGGTCGCGTGGGCAAGCTTGTGTAGCTTCAAGGAAACCTATCTTTATTTTTCGATTGTCGTTCTCATATTCCTAATTCGAGGAGCGCGAGCGAGATTTGCCTTTATCGTGGGGATTCTCTTGGTCATTGGTCCCACGAGTTTTCGGAATTATCAATTGACAGGGGAGCTCATCCCGCTTTCAGCCCACGGAGGAGAAGTCCTCTACATGGCCAACAACCCCAAGACCGATGGTCTTTTCAACCCCATGCAATTTGGGCACGATAAGATTCGTGGGCATGAAAGAAAAAAAAGGGAAGCATCCCTCATGGTCGGTCGATCATTGACGTATGGGGAGTCGAACCGCTATTGGATATCTCGCTTCGTAAAATTCGTGGTGGCGCGACCAGGGCGATTTTTGGGGTTGGTTTTCAATAGAGCCCGATTCGTGGCCCAACAAACGGAGCTTCCGAACAACTATGATTACCGCTATTTCCGGTCCCAATCCTTCTTGCTGAGAACCAATCCGCTCCACTTTGGTGTCATTCTTCCCCTGGGAGTCATGGGTCTTTTTTTGGCATGGCCGTTTCGGCGGCGATTCCGGGTGCTTTATTGGATGTTCTTGAGCAATTTGTTGCCTCTGGCGATCTTGTTCCCGACTTCCCGGTTTCGAATGCCGTTGGCATTGTTCGTTTTTTTGGCCGCGGGCGTGGGGTTGTGGATTTTTTTCGCAAGAATTCGTGGCCAAAGAAGATCTCGTTGGAGCCTTTTTGTTGTCTTGGGAGTCACTTTGGCCGTGGCCTGGTGGGCGAACCGTCCCCGGCCGCGGCTCGATTCCGGCACCGACTGGAGCCTGAGACAAATGGGCCAGATCGCTCTTGGTGAGGGCAAGTCAGCGGATGCGGTTCGGTATTTTGAGGAAGCCTTGAAGATTGAGCGCGGGAACAGCGAGAGTTTGTTCGGGCTTGCCAAGGCCTGGGCTGCGGCGGGGGATCCTGCTGGAGCCTACCGTCTGCTTCGTAGGTTGGATCGGAAGGCGCCCGGAAAGCGGAGGATTCAAAAGGAACTTGTTCGTTTGTTGATTCTTATGAAGCAATGTAGTTTAGCCGAGTTGTACATCGAGGCTCTTCCGTCGCAAGCTGGCACCGATTCCTATTTTGTGGCCGCTAAAGACTTTTGCGAGCAAGAGCGTCGTCACGCCCAGCGAATCGAGGAAGAAAGGCATAGGAACTAATGATCAGTCGTCATATTGTTGTGGCTGGGATGTTGCTTTCGGTTGCCACCGCGACTGTGGTGGAAGCAAGCTCCCTGAAGAACTGGTACAAGTCCGAGGTCCAGTACCTTTTGGAGAAGAAGGAGGTCAAGAAATACAAAAAGATCAAGAAAGATTCGGAGCGCCAGAAGTACATTGACGACTTTTGGAAGAGCCTGGATCCGACGCCAGAGACCGCCGAAAACGAAGCCCAAGAAATCTTCGCAAAGCGTGTGAAAATGGCGGAAAAAAACTTTGGCAAGGATGGCTGGAAAACCCACACCGGTAGAGTGCTTCTCATTCTTGGGCCCCCCTCCGACTCGAAGATGGAACAGGGCGACATGGCTGGTGGCACGGCGCGGCACACGACGATGAGCTGGACCTACCCAGACGGCACAACCGGTGTCCCCGATGGTCAGGCAGTCGTGTTTTCAGGAATCTTGCCAAAGCTATCGCTCAAAACGAAAGAAATCGATCTGTCAAAGAAAAGTTTTATCGCTTCTTTGAAGGTCAAGAAGCCCTCTCCGGCGAAACCGACTCCGCCTCCCGTGGCGGCTCAGGCTCCCCAAAGTCCACAAGATCCGACCGTTCAGGAGATCATCCAAGCCATTACGGAAAAGAAGTTTTCTGCGGCCATTGGCTTGGAAATAGAGCCCTATTTCATTCCCTCGCCCGACGGGAACATCTTCATGCCCATGGCTATCCAGGTTGATTTTTCGGGCGCGCCAGCGCCACAAGGTGCCGAAAAACGAGCCTGCCACATTTTTGGTGCTTTCTACCAGGGAGACAAGATGGTCAAGAACTTCGTTTTGTCTCACGAGGTGGGGGCTGAGCCTTCCAAGGTTCTGGTCTTCAAGTCGGAGGTACTAGCGCCCGGCAGCTACAATGTTCTTATTGGCGCGAGAGATGATTCCAGCGGCGTTTATGGTCTCAAGGAATTCAAGGTTGATACACCGGATTTCCATGGACTGGGAACGACCACGATCCTTCTGGCGAAGTCGATCGACCAACAGACAGCTCCCAGGAGTGATCTCCTTACGGTACTGACCGACGCCATATACCTCGGTCCCATGAAGATGATGCCCTACTTCGGTCGTAAGCTCCAAAAGGAGGACCCCATCAATGTCTTCTATGCACTGGTCGGTGCTTCTCAGGATCCGGTGACCAGCCAGCTCAAGGTCAAAGTAACCTACGAGCTGACGCAGAATGGCAAGTCGATCAAGAAGTTTGCCCTTCCAGAGATCACGGGACCCATCGTCATGCACCCCATGAGCTTCAAAGAGTATTCTGTCAAGAAGGGCCCTTGTGAGCTCAAGCTCAAGATCGAAGATTTGGTGGGTGGAACGACATTGAACAAGACGCTCGAGCTTGAAATCGAGTGATTTTGCACTTTTTGATTCACGGAGGTTTTCGAAACTATGAAGAGAATGGGTCGAATTCTTAGCTTGGTTATCCCGATGCTTCTTTTGCTAGGACACTCTTCTCTCGAAGCTCGGACTCGCAGGGTTTCGGGGGTTGTCACCGATCTTGAAGGCAAGCCCATCAAGGGGGCCAAGGTGACGATCTCAGCAAAAGACCGCGCACTGGATTGGTCTGGAAAAACCAATAAGAAAGGCAAGTGGGCCATTTGGGACACCAGGGGCGATGTTTTGACTTTCACGGTGGAAGCCGAAGGGTTCCAGACCTATACGGAAGAGAAGGGCTACGAAGATCTGGGCCGGAAGAAGACGATCAACTTCAAGCTTGCTCCCGAAGGCATTCCCACGACTCCTCAAGGTGTGCCCATGGTCCCTACTGGGGAAGAAGCTCCTCCTGCCCTCGATCTAGCCGATCTCAAGCTGGGGAACGAGCTTTTCGATCAGGGCAAGTATCCTGAGGCGATTGCCGCGTACAATATAGCCCAGGAAAAGAACCCTGATATCTATAAGATCAACCTTAGAATCGCCCAGGCAAATATCCGACTGGACAACCTGGACGGGGCAAAGGTCGCGTATGAAAAGGCCCTGGAGTTTGAGGCAGACAATGATATCGCCCTGAGCGGTCTCGCCTACATCTACCTCAAGCAGAAAAACCAGGATAAGGGCGTCGAGATGCTCAAGAAGCTCCTTGAGAAAGACCCCACCAACGACTACGCGAATTTCCAGGTGGGCCAAATCTTGTTTGGCCAGGGCAAGGCGAAAGAGGCAAAGCCCTACTTCGATGCCGTAGTCGCTGCCAAACCCGACAAGGCGGATGCCCATTTGCAGCTTGGGTATGTGAACATGAATCTCGGAAATTCTGAAGATGCAGTTGCATGTTTCCAGAAGTACCTTGAACTCAAACCCGATGCTTCCGATGCTCAGATGATTCAGGAGACCATCGACATGCTCAAGTAACGAGAGACTGGTTTCTCAAATAGCTAGTAGGGCACGGAGCGCCGTGCCCTACTTCTCCACCCCGTTTGGCAACGAGTTCAGCGAACGGTCCGCCGACTCCGGGGGTACTGACTTTGAATAGGTTTTGGCCGTGGCTGCCAATCTGAGCCCGGAATATCGCGAAGCGGAAGAGAGGCTTCGCAAAGCATCCACCGCCCATGAGAAACAGGCGGCGTTGACGGAAATGCTCCGATCCATCCCCAAACACAAGGGGACGGAGAAGATGCAGGCCGCCATCAAGCGGCGCATTGCCAGGCTTCGGAATGAGGAGGCTCGAAGCGGAAAAGGGGGCAAACGGGCGAACCCCTTTTTGATCCAGCCTGAAGGCGATGCACAGATTCTGCTTCTTGGCCCGCCCAACAGCGGAAAGTCGAGCCTGGTTGCTACTCTGACCAATGCCCGCCCAGAAGTCGCCGACTACCCGTTTACGACCCGCATGCCGCAGCCCGGCATGTTTCTCCACCAAGATGTCTATTTCCAGCTCGTCGATCTTCCCCCGATAATGACGAGCCACTTCGACCCCTGGATCGCCGATCTGGCTCGCGGGGCCGACTTGGCCATGATCTTTGCTGACCTGGCCTCGAATGATCTTTTGGAAGGCGTCGAAGCGGTTCTCGAACAGATGGCAAAACGGCATCTGCACCTCTCTAGAAAAAGTAGCAGCCATGGGCTAAGCGACCAGCAAGTCGTTCTTCAGACCCTCATGCTCGCAAGCCGTGCCGACGGAGAGCATCTGGAAAACCTCCCTTTACTCCAAGATCTCTACGGCGAACGCTTCGAGATTCTTCCCGTTTCCATTCACCGCCAAGAAACGCTCCAAGCTTTGGGGCAAAGGCTCCGGGAGACTTTGTCTCTGATTCGCGTTTACACGAAAACTCCCGGCAAAGAGGCCGACCTGCAAAGGCCTTTCGTCCTACCTTCCGGAAGCACCATTGTTGACGTGGCTCGAGTGATCCACAAGGATTTTGTCAAGGATCTCAAGTTCGCCAAAGTTTGGGGGTCTTCCCAATTCGGCGGTCAGCGGGTTCAGCGCGACTTTGTGGTCCAAGACAAAGATATCGTGGAACTTCACCTCTAGCCGGTGCATCACCGACGGCGCGGTTCGTGCCACTTCCACGAGGTGTTCCACCATCGGAGTTCCAGGTTCAAAGGTTTTTCCGCAGATAGAGCTTTTGTGGCCGCGTCCGATAGCCGCTCTTAGGCCAGAATCCCTTGGGGAAGTCTGAAAGGAGATCCGTGGATTGAAGGAAGTAATTCTTTTCCAGAACCCCTTGAAATCGTCGTTGGAACCATTCGGTACCGGTGTCTAGGATGATGGCATCATAATCTTGCCGTCGGATCGAGCTCCGGAGCTTCATCAGGAGTTTTCGGCCCTCTGGCCGTTGGGGGCCTCCGAAATCACCCAAAAGCTCTCCCAATGCCATGGGATGAGCGATGCAGCCTTTCCCGGCTGACCGGCACAGGTAACCGTGAGCTGGAACCAAGACCGGTCCGGGAGATCCACGGAGGGTCTCTTCCATGACCTTTCCGGCGCCGAGATCAGCCGCGGTGGGAAAGAGAGAGAAGGGTTCGTAGGCAAGGGCGAGGAACTGGAGCAGAGCGACCAGAAAAAGGTAGGTCCGTACGGTAGGGGCTTTTCCAGGAGAGGACTGGACCATGAAGAGAGCCTTGTGGAAAGCCAACCCAAAAGCGATGGACAGGAAGGCGTAAGCTGGGAAGAGGGCATTTTTGTAGGATGCGGCGTTTGCCCTTCCTCCCCAGGAAAGCCCCAGGAGCCCCGCAGCCAGAAGAAGGAACCTCAAAAAGGGCAGCCTTTTGCCTTCCCAACTGAGGCACAGCCCATAGAACAGGGCCATGGCGCAAGCGATGGAGAGGGGAGCGATGACGTCATGGCTCCAAAAACCCAGCAAATAGGAAACGTCCAACTCGTGCTGCCGGGGCAGGGAAAAGACATAGTACAAGAACCACCCTTCGTGGAAGAGATCCAGGGCAAGAATCGCGCTGCCTACGGAAGAAGCAAGGACTCCGCCAAAGGTCAAGGCCGAATTCCGGCCATGGAGCCAGGCAATCAAGAAAAAGAAAGGTGCCAAAAAGAGGGCGGTTTGCTTGGTCAGAAAGGCCAGACAAAGCCAGAGAGCGGAGGCCGCGAAATCCCTTCTTCCTTTGCCGCCAAGGAGCCTTCTACAAGAGCACAAGACGAGCGCCAGAAAAAGGGAGTCAATCCGCGCTAGATCGAACCAAGCGCCACCGAGCCAGTAGGTTGCGGCAAGCAAGCATCCCGCGAGCAACCCAGAGAGATGGTTTTGTGGGCCTCGGTCATGGTACCGGCCACCCGAAAAAAGCGCGCAGCGCACAAAGATGTGGGTCCAGGGAGCTGGCTCCCTGGCGTGGGTCTGGGAGCGGCGCTCCCAGCGGAGGTCCGGAGGCAGAGCCTCCGCCGGGTTCC
>JAJRTK010000161.1 GCA_024278345.1 bacterium
CCCGTCCCCTGGCAGGACTTCGCCCTGCACCCACCAGGGAGCTCGCTCCCTGGACCCACATTTTTGTGCGCTGCGCGTTTTCCTTTTGTTTCCAAACTTTGTCCCGCCTTGCGTGGATACCCCAAAGGGAAGCTATGGATTGAGTAAGGCGCAGAGGATATCGGCCTGGTACCGTGCGTCATGATCGGCGCGGTGGACGAGTTCCGGCGGTGGGGGCTCCAGGTTGGGGTAATGGTACTGGAGGATTCCTTTGTTGGCGTCCCACCATGAGATTCCCAACTTGCCCATGGCCAGGGCCTTCGTGTCGAGAGCCTTGTAGCCGAAGGGGTTTTCAATCTTGTGCATCTCGAAGTAGTAGAGGACGAAAGCCCAATCAAAGGGTGCATTATGGCCGACAAAAACCGCCCGATCTCCCGGCTCAAGCTGCTGGCGGACCCAACGGTCAAACCGGCGCATTGCTTCGCCGGACTCCTCTCCATGCTCTTGGAGATGTTCCACGGTGATCTTGTGGATTTCTTGGGCCTCCGGGTCGAAGCCGTCGAAATCGGGTTTGATCTCCACATAGAAGGAGGCACCGGGCTCGAGTTTACCGTTTTGTGGGCGGACAACGAAGGCGCCCAGGGAGATCATATTGAAGAAATGGGGAACGGATCCGGAGGTTTCAATATCGATGCTGAAATAAATGGTGCCGTCTTCGATGGCGCTCATCTCATCTCCTGGTCGGGATTTTAGTCGTCGTGGTGAACTTGAACTGTCATCGGCCGGGGAAGGTCGTCTGAAGCCCGCCGCGGGAGTGATGATAGGTGCTTTAGCTTCCTGCTCGATGGAGCGGTGGAGATCTAGCTGGAGGTCAGTTTTTGCATTCGTCTCTTGACTTACGCCTCTGAGATGCCTAATGATCCCATTATAGATTTCTTTCCGAGTTGCCAGCAAGGAGCGCAGGCGGAAATCTGGAATTTTGGCGCTCCGCAGCAAGGCCAACCATGCGCCGGCTTGACCGCGATGACCCAACAAGGGAAACCCGGGTCTCTTTGAAATCGTGGCCTCAGAATTGATTGCTGAGTGATCGGCGTGGTCCCTGGGGGGTTCTCGCCTCGAGTTGAAGTTGCTGGCCCTTCTCCGGATGGCTGGAGAATCATCCGGGTTGAGATTTGGAAGGTTTCCCCCGTGGCCTGCATCAGAAGGTCTGCCAAAGTCTTCCGGCGATTGAAAAATCGGAGTTGCGATGCCGGATCCACTGGGGTGTGCCGTACATTCGGCGTTGAAGAGTGACAGGGCACCAGAGCCCGGAGCCGGGCCGCGGGCCAAGATTCGAGCCGGTCCCAGTTGACCAGAAGGCCTTCCCCTGAATTGGATGCCGATCACGCTTATTGGGTCGATTCCATGGAGAAAGCAGAGCCGCATTTCGGTTGCCTTGCTGTTGGAGCGACCAACTTTGGGCGTAACCCTGATGGGCCTAGGGCCGCTGGCGACGTGCAATCCAGGTGAGAGTTTGGGTGAGAGCCCGGAACCTTGCCCCAAGACCAGGCAAGAGTTTTGGGTTGAAACCAGAACTTTGCCCCAAGAAGAACCTTCAGGAGACTGGAGAAGTGACGAACGTGGCAACGGCAGAAAGTGCAGAGACCCGTGACCAGAGTTCCGACGAAAATTCGTCCCGCCCTCGGCGCCGACGGCGCCGTCGCCGGCGGCGAACAGCACCGGGAGGAACCCCGTCATCAACCAGCAGGTTGCCTTCGGGCAACGGAACAGGGGAGCAAAAACCTCGTGAGCCGGAGCGGCTCGAGGCCCGGGGTGCCTCCACGGAGAAACGGAGGCGCCGGCGGTCGAAACGGACGAGAACCAGGAAGGATCAACCAGCAGGCACGGAGACCAGGCCCACTCCGGCACGCCAAGCCGGTTCGTCCTCGTCAGCGGAAAACCCAGATCGGCGCAACCGCGTGAGGAGCCGGCGTCGAAAGCGCCCGGATTCTCCCGTGCCAGGCGGTAGAAATGGCAAGAGACCTTCGCCAGAGCTGGCCCTCGAAGAGCAGATCCAGCGACTTCCGGCTCCCGAGGATCAATACCACTACACTCCCAGTGGTCTCAGCATCCGGCCCTATCGTGACTCCCGCCGCCGCGGTCGCAATTCGAAAAGCGGTTGGCTCAGCGAAGACGATCAGGCCCAGCGTTTGTGGGGAAACCGCATGCCTCCGGAGGAGGGCGACAGCGGTGGCCGCGGGCGCAACAAGGGGCAGTGGGGCCGAGGAAGTGGCGGGCGGCGGCGCAGGGCTTGAAGGGCAGCTTGCCACGAAGCTCCCGCGGCGGCCCCCATCGCCCCACCAGCCTCTTTGCCCGCTCGCACTCAATTTGACCCCATTGCCCGCTAAGAGCCTGTTGTGCATAGAACCGTTCAAGCTCAAAACTTGGATTTCCTCGCCACCCCATCACATATAGCGCAGGTGGGGAGCTCGCAGGACCCGTTGTCCCGCCTTGCTACCCCAGTCCCAAAGGTCGGGTTGGCCGGGTATGTTTGCAGCCGTGCGAACAACCTTTGACAAGGAGTCCATCCCATGTTAGAAAACTGAGCATTCCAGAGGCGGACGACTCGCGGAACGAGAATCCGTCTTGCTCCAAGTGGTTTTCATGGCCGCTTGTTCAGCGGGCGCAGTGCAAGTTTGTTCGGCAGGCTCTGTGGGCAGCCGTCCTGGTTCCCATTTTTTGGGCGGGTAGCTCAGTTGGTAGAGCATCGGCCTTACAAGCCGGAGGTCACAGGTTCGAGCCCTGCCCCGCCCATTGAGCCCATTGCGGGGGCGTAGTTCAGTTGGTCAGAACGCCGGCCTGTCAAGCCGGAGGTCGCGAGTTCAAGTCTCGTCGCTCCCGCCATTTTCCCTCACGGCGGCTCCTTTGGGGTCTCCCCTGTTTGGCGAAGTTCACGAGGGGGGTTGAAACCCGCCGTAGGTCTCCGGTGTGCGCCACTCCCTAAAGTGCCACGGTGAATAGCTGCCTCGCCGCGATCCCTCATGAGATTTCCGTCGGATGAAGTGGTCGAACCGGAACGGGAGCATCATCCCCGGACAGCCGCATTGCCGCATCTTTTCTCTCCTTGGGATCCCGAGAGAATATGCGGTTTTTTCTTGGACGACAGGCTGATTTGACAGATCCCCTGCCTGGTAAATCCCACGAACCAAAGGTGGTGGGCATCAACTTTAGCCGGGACACGTACCCGAACAAAAGAAGACGCGAGCCGAGCAGATCGAGGCGCGGCCCAGACGCCGGAAACGCCCCGGTTTCGAAGTCGTGGCAGGAAACGGTCGGCGGGATCCGGTTGACCGCCGAAAGGGCGTGCGGGGCCTCGGTCATGGTACCGGCCACGGTGCAGATTTCAGACGCCGCCCCAGGGCTTCCAGCCCTGGAACCCGGCGGAGGCTCTGCCTCCGGACCTCCGCTGGGAGCGCCGCTCCCAGACCCACGCCAG
>JAJRTK010000162.1 GCA_024278345.1 bacterium
ATCATTTTTAACCCCGTGGATGTGGCTGACAATATGAAAAAATATGGCGGATTCGTTCCCGGCATTCGTCCTGGCAAGAAAACTGCGAATTATATTGACCGGGTGTTGACCCGGATCACGGTGGTTGGCTCCGCTTTTTTGGCAGCCATTGCAGTGTTGCCGATGATACTTGTCGCTCAGCTCAATCTGCCGTTTTACTTGGGTGGGATCGGCTTGCTCATCGTTGTAGGAGTGACTCTGGATACTGTGCAGCAGATTGAATCTCATCTGGTCATGCGCCATTACGATGGGTTTTTGAAGGGAGGGTCGCCATTTAGGCGTCGCGGGTGATAAGCTGTTAGAATCTTCTGGTGCATTCCCTGCGTGTAGTCTGGCTCTCCTGGTCCTTCGCTTGACGTGGTTTAAGCGCTTTGGCCGGGGGCCTAGTGCTAGGGTAGCGGGGATTTATGAGGAGCGGCGGGAGTCTGGTTGTGGGTGTGCATTGGACGGGGTGGAAGATTTCTGGTTGACTGAGGGGGCTTTTGGGGTAGGGGAAGGCTAGTGGTGACGGAAGCGGTATCAGGTTTCTGGGGACATCGCGTTTCGCGTGAACGAAGAGGGTGTCTTAGTTTTTCAGTTCGGGGCCTCACGGGCTAGTCGGTGGGGGGGCCACAATCTGGTAGCTGTTGCTGACCCCGGCTCGATATGGCACCGTGTTGTCTCGCTAATGCTCGGCATGGCGGGGAGTGCAAGGGGGGCATTTTTTTGGGATAGGCTCGTGGTGCTTCGTGCGGCTGAGGGGTTAGGAGGGGCAACAGTGTGTTGCCGGAGCTTTTTTTTTCTGGAGGTGTCATGACCAAGGAAGAGGCAATTGAAGTTGAGGGGACGGTCACCGAGCCCTTGCCGAATGCGATGTTTCGCGTCCAATTGGATAATGGTCACAAAGTTCTTGCCCACATATCGGGAAAAATGAGAAAATACTTCATTCGGATTCTCCCGGGAGATCGGGTTACGGTGGAATTGTCTCCGTATGATCTGTCTCGAGGTAGAATCACATATCGAGCAAAGTAATGAATCGGAGGAGCATATGAAAGTTCGCGCATCGGTCAAAGTGCGTTGTCCGAAGTGCAGGATAGTCAAGCGCAAAGGGATAGTTCGGGTTATTTGCGAGAATCCTCGCCACAAACAACGACAAGGTTGAGCGCGGGCTTGATATTGGTTTTCGCGCCGAATACAGGAGGGGTGTGTTGGCACGCATCGCTGGAGTAGACTTGCCACGAAATAAACGTGCGGAAGTCGCATTGACTTACATTTTTGGGATAGGTCGCTCAACAGCAAAAGATATCTGCCAAAAAACCGGTGTGGATGAAAATGTGAAACTCAAGGACTTGACGGACGATGAGATTCGTCGGTTGAGGACGATCATTGAGACGCAACACCGAGTTGAGGGCGATCTCAGACGAGAGATTTCAATGCATCGCAAGCGGCTTATTGACATCGGTTCGTACCGGGGGCATAGGCATATTCGGAAGCTTCCTTGTCGTGGTCAACGCACTCACACAAATGCGAGGACCCAAAGAGGCAGGAAACGAGTTGCCGTGGGCCGCTAGAAAAAGTAGGAGGAAGCGGTCGTGGCTAGAAAGCAGCGCAAGCGCGGAGTGCAGAAACGGAGTGTTCGGAAGAACGTCCGAAGTGGTATAGCCCATATACAAACGACTTTTAACAACACTATCGTCACCATAACAGATTCTCATGGCAGGACGATCTCGTGGGCTTCTGGCGGTAGTCTCGGTTTCAAGGGATCGAGGAAATCGACACCTTTTGCGTCGCAGATGGTGGCGGCTCATGCCGCCCGGCTCGCCCAAGATCACGGTATGAGACAAGTGGAAGTTCACGTCAAGGGTCCAGGATCGGGTCGCGAGTCTGCAATTCGAGCTCTTCAGACAAGCGGATTGGACATTAAAATCATCAAGGATGTTACACCGATTCCGCATAATGGCTGCCGTCCTCCGAAGAGACGGCGAGTTTGACTGAATCGGCTGAGCATTGAGTTGGAGGGATAGAGTTGGCACGATACAAGGAATCAGTGTGCCGTTTGTGTCGGAGAGAAGGGCAAAAACTTCTGTTGAAGGGCATTCGTTGCAACACGTCGAAATGTGCATTTGAACGTCGCGCTTACCCACCGGGACAGCATGGACAGAGGCGCCCCAAAGTCACTGACTACGGAACACAGTTGAGAGCGAAGCAGCGGGTAAAGAGGACTTACGGCGTTTTGGAAAAGCCTTTCCGGGCGTATTTTGCGGAGGCAGAGCGTCAGCGTGGGATTACGGGCGAGAATCTTTTGATGCGTATGGAGTTGCGCTTGGACAACGTCGTTTATCGCCTTGGATTGGCGGCCTCCCGGGCGGAGGCACGTCAACTTGTCCGGCATAATCATTTTTTGGTGAATGGGAAGAGAGTGTCGATACCCTCGATAAAATTGCGTTCTGGCGACCAGATCGAAGTGAAGGAGTCAAGTAGGAACAAGAAGCCATTCCAGTTGGTATTGGAGAACGGCGTACCAAGCCACCATGCGATTCCGTCTTGGTTGGAGTCGGATATAGGGAAGCTGTGTGGAACACTCACTCGGCTGCCGGTGCGGGATGATGTTCCTGACGAGTTCAAAGAGCAGCTCATCGTTGAGCTTTATTCGAAATAGCAATCAGATTGTAGGGCTCATCGCTTCTATTGGAGTGATGTCGGAGTGTTTTGAGCCGAGGAGGAAGCTAGCCATATGCACGGAAAAGAGTTAGCCGAACCCACGTGGGAGTGGAAAAAACTTGATGGTTGCTATGGTGAGTGTTGGGCGGCACCTTTCATGCGAGGCCATGGGCGGACGATAGGGAATCCCTTGCGGCGCGTGCTCCTGTCGTCTTTGAAGGGAACGGCTGTCACAAAAGTTAGAATTGAGGATGTTCTCCATGAGTTTCGTTCGATTCCAGGCGTCATTGAGGATGTGACGGATATTGTCCTCAACATGAAGGGCTTGCTCGTAGATCTCAAGGTTGATAATGCGAAAGCTCTTTATTTGAGTGCTACGGGCCCTGGGGTGGTGACAGCCGCTGACATCGTGCCGGATGGAGATGCCCGAATCCTCAATCCAGACTTGCACATCGCGACGCTGAGTGATGAGATCACTTTCAGAGTCGAGGTCACCGTTGATTGGGGGCGGGGCTATGTGCCTGCGGAGCAGCGTTCACGGGAGGATCTAAAACCGGGCGACATTCTTGTGGATGCAAGTTTTTCGCCCGTTAGCAAGGTGAATTACCGCGTACAAAACATTCAGTATCAAGGTTCCATGGATTATGAGAGTATAGCCATGGAGATTTGGACGAACGGCACGATGAGCCCAGATGCAGCGTTTTCTTCGGCGAGGCGGGTTCTTGGCAGTTACTTTATGGACCAGCAGGATGAGCTTTTGGACGGATCCTCTGAGATCCAGCGAGATGCGGAAATCGCAGTTTCCAAAGGCGAAGTTGCGGCATTAGAAGTAGATGCGCGGCTACAGGAGACCATCGGCAAATTGAAATTGCCGCCCCGGGCATTTAATTGTCTGAGAAATGCGAAGATCGAAACTGTCGGTCAACTGGTTCAGAAAACGGAAGCTGAGATTCTCGACACCCGTAGCTTGGGTCGTAAATCTTTGGAGGAAATCAAAGAGAAATTGAGGTTGAGAGGGTTGAGGTTGGGAATGAAGGTTGAGAACGGAAAAATTATAGAAGGTTGAGTGAGACGCCAATGGCGGGCTTTGGCAGGATTGGACTTTACCCACGTTCCTTGAAGCTTCTGTTTGTTCCATACCAGGGTTGCACAGCCTGAAGTCTCTCTTATTTGGCTGGTTTTTCGATGCGGGTTCCTGATGGTGTATGTCTGTTTTGGAAATCGAGCCATGAGTGCTCTCTCAATGGTCAGTGTCGGCATTGGGTGGAGTGTTGGGATCGCCGTTTTGGTGAGCATGGGGGCTTTGATGGTGCCTGGGCTGGATGGATGGCCGGCATAAAAGGGGCAGTTGTGGCCTGCCACGGGACTGGGAGATCTGTGGCCCGCAGTGTTTTTGGGAATGTTGAGAAAAAGTTGTAATACGACGTTGTCGTGCTTGTGAGATCCAGAGGCAATTGGAAATGAGACATCGGAAACTGAGAACCAAGCTTGGAAGGACAGGGCCTCATCGTAAGGCCATGTTGAGAAATTTGGCTACTGCTTTGATTCGACACGAGGAAATTCGGACGACTGTCGTCAAAGCTAAAGCCCTCCGGGTCTTTGTCGCCAAGCTGATCACGTTGGCAAAACGGCAGGATCTGGCTTCCAGACGCAGAGTTGTCCAGTTGTTGCAGCAGAAGGACGCGACCCGGAAGCTTTTCGACACGATTGGTCCGCGATTTGAGAATCGCCAGGGCGGCTACACCAGGATCTACAGGCTTGAACCACGCCTGGGTGATGGAGCATCAATGGCTCTGATTGAGTTCCTTGATCGCCCGTCGGGGGAGGATGAGATCGAAAAGAAGGTGGGCCTCAGAGAAAGGCTGTTCGGGGGTCGAAAGGCCTAGAGCTGCCTAGGTTTTAGGGCTGGAAGGAATCTCCGGTGTCCACCGAGGTACAACGACGGACCGGCGGCTGACTTTCCCAGGTGTCCAGTGAAGGGCGAAGCCATGGTCGCGTTTCCGCCAAGGACGAGGAGAGTTGGACACGGGAGGCGGGGAGTCCCGCAGACCGTCGAGGAACCGATCAACGAGGACGCAGGCGAAGACGATGGGGCGGTCGCCGCAGTAGAATCGCGAGAGATATCCGGGTCAGTAAGGCGCCCCAAGGCGGTTCTCTTCCGGGGCGACGGTGGAAGATACTCTTTGACCTCTGGGGGAGCAGAGCAGGGTAAGCCTCTCGCAGGGGGGCTGCGGCTTTGTTGCGATTCTGGAGCCCTCTCCAGAAGGAGGCGTAGCGTAAAAAGAGGGGTGGGGAATCCTGTTGCTTTTCATTGCAACGGGTTCTTGCTAGCTTCCTGGCGAGGTGCTGAACCGGAGCGCAGCGGTGACAATGGCTTCAGGCCATAACCAGCGCTTCCGGCGGAGGTCGCCTCCGCCGAGTTCCAGGGCCAAAGGCCCTGGCGCCGTTCCTTAGATTCGCCGGGTAGCCGGATCCAAGGGTAACGAGAGCTGCCGGAGGCACCGCCGATGACCGGGTTCAAGAGCACCACCAAAGGTAGTAGCCGGAGCGTAGCGGAGAGCATGGTCGCAGGCCTTAGAGCTGCGTGTAGAATCCCACGGGTATGCACCTAAGCCTGGACATACGCCAAAACCAGAAGAAGACGCGCGGCGTAAAAGGGTATCAACGTAAGCCGGGAGACCCGCCAAAACCAAGACGCAACGCGTCGTACATGAATGTGGGTCCAGGGAGCGAGCTCCCTGGTGGGTGCAGGGCAAAGCCCTGCCGGGGACCGGGGCCGGAGGCCCCGGACGACCTTCGGGTAACGCGCAGCGTGACCC
>JAJRTK010000163.1 GCA_024278345.1 bacterium
AACATGACGAGCGGGCGAACGGATAGATTTCGGTTGCAAGGCGCCTTGGGTGCCGGCTGCCCGGTTGGAGGACGATGATGGGGGAGGGGCGGCGGACGGATTGCCGCCGACCCGACCGGACCCCAACCAAAAGAAAAGGAAGCAGCTTTCGGAAGTCGTGCCCCAAAAGGCGTCCCACGACCATGTTCGTTACCGGCGATGTTTTGCCTTTGGCCGGCTCCCAAGGGACGAACGCACGGGTTCAAAGATGTAGCGAAGCAGAAGATCTTGGAACCGCAGAGTGTAGAGCCTGGCGAGGGAAGCTTTTGCATCCGGTGAATAGATTCGAGCCAGTTTGCCTTTCGTGAGAAAGATTTTTCGCAACAAAGATGGGGGTGCTTTCGGCTTCCATTGCCAGACTCCAACAAGATGATCGAAGTGGCTGGAAAAGTCCTTGTGGTTGGCAAGCAGTCGTCTCTGGAACGGCGTCAGATCAAGGGAATCCGCAGAAATCGGCTTCAGCTCGTTGAGCAGATCCGCCGGTACATTGGCGCCAAGGAGTTTTTGCGTGACGTAGAGTGGCAAATAAGTGTGGGCCTGGATCGACCACTCCTGGCAGCGATGGACCAAAATGTCCCAATCTACCTGGCCGCCGGCTCCTCGAACGACTTCCGCGATATCGTAGAGAGGCCTGATGCCTTGGCTGAACCCATGCTGGTACGAGGTGTGAAGACACAGGTGTAGGAGTAGATCCTCTACGGACAGGACAAGGGTTTCGATGCCAGCCAAGCTTATTGGACGAACCCGTTTCCAGAGGCCGTCGAGATCAATGGCGAATGGGTTATGGGTGCGCAGGATGGCCCCGTGGAGCTCAATGGGTACAGCTCCAGGCTTGACAAGGGGGGATAGTTGATGGCGGTCAGGCAGGCGGTGACGGCCTCCCGCATGTCGGGCCCGGCGGTATCCGGCCTGGAGCAACAGGCTTTCAGCCTGCTCGAGCTGGGGCTTGGGCACCAACAGATCCAGATCGCCCATCGTTCTCAGTGTCACTGAGTCGTAGACCCAGCGGGCCAGATGCGCTCCTTTCAGTAGAACCACGGGGATTCCGCCACTCTGGAAGACTTCCAGAACCCGGGCCAACTGAGAATAAAGACGCAGATTGAAGTGAGCGGTGGCGTGGCGATGCGCTTCCAGAGTTTGGGCAATGGCTGGTGGCGCCCAAAGGCCGGAAGTCTGTTGGGCCAAATGGCGATGGAGCAACGGGGCGACTCCGTGGAGGGTCGCACAATGACAGATCGCCTTCCATTGCTCCGTGGAAAATGGCGTTGTCTCGATGGGGACTGATTCCACAGGATCGTCAACGCGCAGAATCTGGCTCAACAGTTGATAGGTTCGAGTCTGATCCACCGGGTTTCCTCATGAACTCAAAAAATTTACCGCAATTTCGCCGGTCCGGCACATCTCGGCATCTGCCTACCCGATGAGAGTTCGAGGGGCGATCTAGCATACTGCCGATCCACTTCATCATCTTACCATGCCTCTCTGAGCAGGAGAATCTAGGTTGATCTGTTTCGAGATCCGTGGGCCGAAGTTGAATCGCAGCCCACACCTTCGGTGCGACCACCCCCGTTACACGCAGCTCGCCCGGTATCGTGAGGTATAGAGCGGAAGAAACTCGAGCTCCGTGGATTGCTTCCATGGGATCCGTCAGAACCGTTGTCGCGTTGAGCCTGTTGTCTCCAATGGCCTGCTCTCGAAATTATCCCGTGAGTCGGTTAGCATCCGCCGAGAACCGAGCTGAGGCTCAGGCGACGGGTCGGCCCCGCGGGACCTTCGGGAGGCCGTCTTTGCGTTGCCAAGAACTGCAAGCGAGGGCCGGTTTCACGGCTCTTTGTTCTGCCCTGGCTGCCATTCTCATTAAGGAGGACTTATGTCTCCGCGCAAGATTATCATTATGGGTGCCGCAGGTCGAGATTTCCACAATTTCAACTGTTTGGCCAGAGAGAACCGCGATATCGAGGTCGTCGCCTTCACGGCGACTCAGATTCCAGACATCGAGGGGCGCTGTTATCCGCCAGAGTTGGCTGGCCCACTTTACCCCGATGGCGTGCCAATCTACGCCGAGGACGAGCTTCAGCAGCTCATCTCCAAACACGATGTCGCCGAGGTTTGGTTCTCCTATTCGGACGTGTCTCACCACTACGTGATGGACAAGGCCAGCCACGTCACTGCCTGGGGCGCCGATTTCGTGCTCTGTTCTCCCCAGGGGACGATGCTCTCTTCCTCCAAACCACTGATTGCTGTTACCGCCGTGCGGACAGGCGTCGGCAAGAGCCAGACGTCCCGGTTCCTCTTCGACATCTTCAGGCGACTAGGAAAGCGCGTCATCTCCGTCCGCCACCCCATGCCCTATGGCAATTTGGCCAAACAGGCCTGCCAGAGGTTCGAGACCTACGAAGACCTCAACCGCCACGAATGCACCATCGAAGAGCGCGAAGAGTACGAACGCTATATCGATAACGGCTTCGTCATCTACGCCGGTGTCGATTACCATAAGATCCTGGCGGAAGCTGAAAAAGAGGCCGACGTTATCGTCTGGGACGGCGGCAACAACGACACGGCCTTCTACAAGCCAGACCTCCAAATCACCTTGGTCGATCCCCATCGGCCAGGCCACGAACTCCGGTACTACCCCGGCGAAACCAACTTCCTCATGGCCGACATCCTCCTGGTGAGCAAGGTCAACACCGCCGACGCGGACAAGCTCCAGGAGGTCCTGGACAATTGCGCACGCTACAATCCCTCGGCTCAGGTGCTCCAGTGCAACTCCAAGATCACCGTGGACAAACCGGAGCTGATCAAGGGCAAGCGCGTCCTGGTCATCGAAGACGGGCCCACTTTGACTCATGGCGAGATGAGCTATGGCGCTGGCTGGTTCGCAGCCAAAGACGCAGGTGCGGCGGAGATCGTCGATCCCACTCCCTATGCCGTAGGCTCCATCGCCGCCACTTATGAAAAATACCCCAACGCCAGGGGGATTCTACCGGCCATGGGATACTCCGAGGCCCAGATCGAGGATCTTAAAGCGACCATCGACGCTACGCCGTGTGACGTTGTCGTCCAGGGAACGCCTATCGACATGCGCAGAGTGCTAAAGATCGAAAGGCCTCTGGCCACGGTCTATTACGAGCTGGAAGAGCTGGAACCGGGACTCTTGGAGACCGCCGTGAGAAAGACCGTGGGCGCGTAGCCACCCCGCTACCTGCCGGAATCCCGTACAGAGCATCGCTCCGAAAGGCTTC
>JAJRTK010000164.1 GCA_024278345.1 bacterium
AACTGTTCGGGTTCGTCATGGGACAAGATACAAGGGAGCAAGCTCCCTGGCGAGGGTCTGGGAGCAGCGATCCCAGCGGAGGTCCGGAGGCGGAGCCGGTTCGCCGGGTTCCAGGGCCGGAAGCCCCGGGGCGGCGTCTGAAATCTGAACCGTGGCCGGTACCATGACCGAGGCCTGTCATGCTGCTTCAGGATTGTCAGAAATCCAGAAACTCTGTGCGGGTGGACTCACGGCACTATTTAGTTGATCCGGTATTTGAGGGAGCATCTTACGCGGATCGCTGTTCATCGTATGATCCACAATGCCGTAGGGGCGACGTAAAAATCACCCGCAGGATGACGAACTCGATTCGGCCGGATGCCATGACGAGCCTGCGTCCAAAAGGCGGGACCTATCAAATCATCGTGTTTTTGGTTTACAATTTTCTCCGTCGAAACCGTGGCACAGGCATCTTGCCTGTGAGGCGCCATCCGGGCTTCACGGAGTCAGAGGCCCGCCCCAACGCTGAAGTTGTAAACCGGATCTGATAGATCCTATATGAAGGAGATGGATTTGGATGGCGAGAGCGGCGACAATGGCGAGTGGCGGCGGACGGATTGCCGTCGCCGCGAGCGGAACGTAACCCAAAGAATGGTAAAGGATGAAAGCATGGAGCGATTGCCGCCATTGCGAAGATTCTTCAACCTGCCCTGCGCCGTAACGATGAGCGGTCTTTTCTTTGGCCTCGCGTCGGCGGTTTTGTCGGTCTCGGGACAATTCCGGCTGGCGATGGTCGCCCTGATTGCCGCTGGACTTTCGGATCTGTTCGACGGATTCGTGGCGCGGCTATTGGATCTGTCGGACGAAGAGAAGCGGTTTGGCGAACAGCTTGATTCCCTTGTGGATGCCTGTTCGTTTGGGATGGCTCCAGGCCTCTTTCTGGTTTGCCGGGGATTTCGCTCCGCACCCGAACTGGCACTCGTTGGTTTTTACTTGGCGGCGGTGGTCTGGAGACTTGCCTATTTCAATGCCTTCGCCATGGAGATGACCCACAGGGACGACACCTATCGCGGGCTTCCCGTCACCTTCGCCGCTCTCTTTTTTCCCTTGGGATACCTGATCGACCTCGTGCGCCCGGACTGGGTCGAGCCCACCCTGGCCATCCTTGCGTTTGGTGCGGCCTGCCTCATGTTGAGCCCATTGCCGGTGAAGAAGCCGCGGGGAAAATGGTACGCGGTATTCGCGGCATCGGCGGTCATCGTGACGATCCTCTTTTTGACGGCGCGCAGCGGATCAGGGCAGGGGTGAAAGAGTCGATGTTGAAATCTCAGACCATCTTCAGAGGAGGAAACTGTCCCAAAAAGGCGGAGCTTCTTGGCGGGAAGGGGTTTGGCTTGGAGCGGCTTACTCGGGCCGGATTGCCGGTGCCCCGATGGATCTGCCTGACCCCGGCTTTCTTCCAGGATCTTCCACGGGAGTTCACGGAGAGCCTTGCCGGCCTGACCCCGCCAGACGGAAGCTCCAATAGCCGGTATCTTCAAGAGATGAGCATCCGAGTAGGATCGCTCATCCGCGAGCAGGGCGTCGGAGCCTGCCAGTGGGAAATGCTCCGAGACGCCGTGAGCGAACATCTGAGGGGAAAAAGTTTTGCCGTGCGCTCATCGGCTCTTGGCGAAGACGGTGCCAGGGCTTCCTTCGCGGGCCTGATGGACAGCTTTCTGTGCGTGCCTCTTCAAGATCTTCCAGAGAGGATTCTTCGTTGCTACGCATCAGCCTGGTCGGCCCGTGCCATGGCTTATCGCCTTCGGCGGGGCTTCGGCATCACATCCATCGAGAGCGGCGTTGTCATTCAGGAAATGGTGGATGCCCGGGCTAGCGGAGTCATGTTCACGGCCGATCCGCGGAGCGGTGGGGAAGACCGGTTTGTCATCGCGGCCGCTCTGGGCCTGGGAGAAGGGGTTGTCGCCGATCGTGCCCAGGCGGATGAATACGTTCTCCAGAGGCTCGATGGCAAGGTCCTGGAAATGAGCATTGCCAAGAAGAAACAGCGCATCAGCCCAACCGATGGCGGAACACAGATCGAGGAAGTTCCCATGGCTGTGGCCGACGTGCCCTCTCTTGGGGATGAGGAGTTGAGGCAGCTCCACGGCTTGGCCCTTCAGGTGGAAGCGGCACTCGGCACCGGCCAGGACATCGAGTGGTCCATGGATCACCGGGGAGAGCTCCATCTCTTGCAGGCTCGGCCCATCACCTTTCTTCCGCCAGGGCATGTCCGGGTCTTCGACAACACGAACATTATCGAGAGCTATCCAGGAGTCACGACGCCGCTCACTTTTTCCTTTGTCCGCGGCGCCTACGAAATCATCTTTCGTCAGTCGGCTCGGGCCTTCGGCGTGCCAGAGCCGGTCATTGCCCGGGAACAGGCCCTCTTTGCAAACATGGTGGGCTTCCTCAATGGGCGTATCTACTACAACATCTTGAATTGGTACCGCTTGTACGGCCTGATTCCCGGATTCGAAGGCCGCCTGGAGGCGTGGGAAAAATCGCTGGGGCTCAGCGGGAGAAGCCTGAAGGGGCAAGCTCGGGAGACAGTGACTTTTTCCTGGTTCAGCCAACGGTTGGCCCAGGTCCGTGTTGTCATCCGGATCATCCGGAACTTTTTTCGGCTGGAATCGGAGATCCGGGCTTTCGATGGAAGATTTCGACAGGTCCAGGAAGATTTTCAGAAGCTGGATCTCGAAAGCTGCTCTGCTGATGACCTAGCGGACCTCCACGATTCCCTCGTCCAGAGGCTCCTTTGGAAGTGGGAGGTGACGACGCTCAACGATTTTTATGCCTTCAATTTCTACGACCTGGCAGAGCGATTGCTCCAGAAGTGGGGACTGGAGGGAAAAGGGGTGCGCATCAACGACCTGGTAGGCGGTGAGACAGGGATGCAAAGCCTTGAACCCCTCCAGTCGGCTCTCGATTTGGCCAAGAGCATCCGCGCCAGCTCCAGCCTGCGCGCCACTTTGACCAGCGATGCCAAACCCGACGCCATCTGGCGCGACCTCATGTCGGGAATAAGTCCGGCGGCCTTTCGCCACGCTCTTTCTGAGCATGTTCAGCGGTTCGGTGACCGAACTCTTCATGAGCTGAAGCTCGAGACACCGGCGCTGGAGGACGATCCAAGCTTTTTTATCCAGACGCTCCGGCGGTACGTGGAATCTCCGCCGGATCTCGTGGAGACCCTTGCTGGCGAGAGAGCCCAACGCGCACGGGCGGAAAAAGCTCTACGGGATTCCCTCCGAGGTCATCCCCTAAGACTTCGGATCTTGAAGTTTGCCCTTGGTCAGGCACGCATCGGCCTCAAGAACCGGGAGAATCTACGCCTGGCACGTTCCCGGGCCTTCGGCATCGTGAAACGGATCTTCGGAGCCATGGGAGCGAAGCTGGCACGGGCCCAAGCCCTCGACTCCCCCCGGGACATCTTCTTCCTGGGAGCGGACGAGATTCTGGGATTCCTTCGAGGCTCATCGATGACCCTCGATCTCCGGGCGCTGGTCAAGATCCGGCGCGCCCAGCACACGGCTTGGAAGCTGTCAGACTCCGCGGATCGGATTCGAACCCGAGGGATTGTCTACGGCAACCTGCTTCGGAGCAGAGCCACTGCCGAGTCAGCCAAACCCACGGAAACGGCCGGTCACGATCTCCAGGGAATCGGCGCCTCCTCTGGCCGCGTGACGGCACCTGCCGCCGTTGTCATCGACCCAGAATCCGCAGAGCCAGAGAGCGGCGCGATCTTGGTGGCGCCCATGACCGACCCCGGCTGGGTCTTTTTGATGGTCTCCGCCGCTGGCCTTGTAGTGGAGCGGGGCAACCTGCTTTCTCACACGGCGATCATCGGCCGTGAGCTTGGAATCCCCGTCGTCATCGGCCTTTCTGAAGCGACCAAGACGATTCGAACAGGCCAGAAGATCGAAATCGACGGCGCATCGGGAACCGTCCGGATTCTTGCTGAACCCAACGAGACAAGCGAACCGAAGAAGTCAACGGAACCAGGCTGAAGGCGAGGCCGCCGGCAAAATCGCCGAGTCCGCCGCCGGGTGGCTCCCCACGAGAAGCTCCCACAGACGAATCAGCTCATTCTTCTTGAGATCGAGCTGCGTTTTCGGATGGTTCAGCTTCTGGCACTGGCTCTGAATTGGCCGACTCCTCCAACATCTCTCCGGCAGCCCGCTCGATGACGACTTCCAGGGCCTTTCTGCGATCCTCGTCGAAGAATTCAAAGAGAGCCCCGGCCATCGCCGCGCCGCCAGGCCGATCCTCAACGTCGGTCTCCGCGTTTTTTACTACGAACCAAAGAACAACGAAGAGAAAAGCCAATCCCACTGCCGCCGACAAAAAGAAATTCATCACGCTCCCGTTTCTTTGGAAACATGCCGACACAAGCAGACAAATAGCGGCCAGCAAACCGCCAACGTGCCCATCGCCCCCCCCTGGATTGGCGCTCTGTCCTAAAAACGCACCACAAACCCCGGTTTTTGTTGTGGGACTCCTGCAGGGCATGATTGAAGCAAACCACTCTCTTTTCTTTCGGTTGCGTTCCGCTCGCGGCGCCGGCAATCCGTCCGCCGCCACTCGCCTTCCTTAGCTTCCCTCTGGGGCGCGAGTCCTGGTAGGGTTCTTTTGAGGTCCTCAGCGCGGTTGTCATGCCCGATTCTAGCCATCCTCTGGGGCGCGAGTCCTGGTAGGGTTCTTTTGAGGGGGTGGGGATTTCTTTCCATCGCGGTTTGCTTTCAAAAAGCATTTCCAGATCTAGCCCAAGGTGAAACACCCACCCGGAATGTCTCAGAATTGATATTATGTTAACTTCACGGTGAGAACAAAGTGACAGTAGCCCCGCTATCTTATCAAGAATCGTCGCGTGGCGGTCTGCAACGCGTTATCAGCCAGGGATGCCTCGGCGATTGGGCAGAATGCCCGCCGGCGAGAAGGATCTTCCGACGAGCTCGGGATGGAACGCGCGGCGTGACCCGCCGAGCGATAGCGAGGCCTTGCCCGGACGCTTGCGATTCCACAGTCCCGGGAATGTCCCGCCTTGCGTGGATACCCAACTCCGTCGTGGGCTCCGAGCAAGGCAGAATTCGTCCTGCTCTCATCGTCCAGAACGACATCGGCAACCGCTATAGTCCTGTTGTCATTATCGCGGCCATCAGGTCTGCCCGAGGTCAAAAACAGTTCCCCACAGACGTCCTTGTTCAACCTTCAGAAGAAGGAGGACTCAGTAACCAGTCGTTTGTATTGATCAACCAGATTAGAACAATCGATAAGAGCCGACTGGCCGACTGTACGAGTATTGGGGCAAGCTCAAGCCCGCCACGATGCTCAAGGTCGATGAGGCCTTGAAAATCAGTCTTGGCCTCATTCCCCTCTAAATGCCAGCTCATTGGCGTTCCACAAGTTACGTAACGATGACCGAGGCCCGCCAGCGAAATGGCGGGTCATCATCCACCACCAGATGCCTTCTCAGGTTGGGATTGCCGACTGGTCTCGATCCGCCTGACCCTGGCGGAAGGTTCGTGGGACAGGGCCTTGGCGAGGATATTGGGCTCTGGAATGCGCCCAATTTCCCGAAAAAAAACGCCCGGAGCCTTGGCCCGGGCGCAATGGTTTCTTTATGGGCCGTGCTGGATTTGAACCAGCGACTTCTACCGTGTGAAGGTAGCACTCTCCCACTGAGTTAACGGCCCTTTTCCGTGGATTCTGAATACGCCATCATGGGACATTTGTCAAGAAAAGGACAGCGATTCCAAAAGTTCCTCCAAGGCTGCGAGAAAGGGCCGGGTGGACAGCCTGTGGCGAAACAGCACTCGATCCCGAAATGCCAAGACGGGAATCTCGTAGCGATAGAGATCCCACCATTTGCCATTCTGCGTGATATCCCGCTCTTCCAAGGAGATGGGGAGGTTTTGAGCGACTTTCTGGATCACGGTCTTCATTTTGTGGCAAAGACGGCAGTTCTCCTTAGTGTAAAATACGAGCTCAATGCACGGGATTCCCTGCCGCAGCATCAGATTGCGGATTCTATCCACGGGTTCCATTTTCGTTTTCATCCCAACGGTGAATTCTCGCGGAAATGAGGCCGTCGATCTCACTGGCAAGGCTGAGTGCGGCCAGAGCTCGCCGGCCATTGACCCTTGGTGCCGCCTTCTTGCGGACGGTATCGACAAAGCTCTCGATTTCCCGCTTCAAGGGCTCTCCCTCCTGGACTTCGAGACAGACTGGCTTAATTTCGGGCACTCCTTCGTTGTTTTGTCGGCGTTCGGCACATTCCACCGAGCGTTCCAGGAAATCGATCCGGACGTAGCGATTTTTCATGAAGAGCCGAAAACGGCGTTGGGGCCGCAAGCTGACGCGGCTGGCGGTGAGATTCGCGATAGAACCTCCGGGAAACTCTAGCCTCACACTGGCCATGTCGATCCGTGAGCTGAGAACGGGAATGCCGATGGCGTGAACTAAATTGGGTTTTTCGCCCATCCAGTGGAGGACGAAGTCAAGATCGTGGATCATGAGATCGGCGACCACATCGACATCAAGACTTCGGCCACTAAAGGCGCCAAGACGATGAGCCTCGATAAAACGGGGCTTTTCAATCAGGTGCCGGCAGGCTTCCAGGGCTGGATTGAATTCCTCCACGTGCCCGATCTGGAGGATGGTTTTCGTCGCATCCGCTTCCTCCACAAGAACCTGAGCATCTGCTTGTGTGGCGGCAATGGGCTTTTCCAGAAGGACCGGGATCTGGCGCCGGAGGAATGGGATCGCCACCGGCCGGTGGGTCGATGTGGGAGTGGCGATGGAGACGAGATCGATCCGGCTCCGGAGCAGAGACTCGATGGAATGGTGGAAAGAAACCTTGCCCGGCCCCAGTTCCAGATTCTTGAAGGCTCCGTCATGGATATCGACGACCCCGGAAAGCTCGATTCCGGGCATTTGGGAGTAAATGCGGGCATGGTGGCGACCCAGGTGCCCGACGCCCACCACCGCTGCTTTCAGAGTCTCGGGAAGCGGCATCCGGCATTCCTTAGCGAAAGCTCATCATCGACTCGCCGATCAAGATTTCATCTTCTTCTTGGAGCATGACCCGCGTTACTCTCTTGCCATTGACATAAGTTCCATTGGAGCTTCCCAAATCCACTAAGAAAAACGAGCCTTCTTCGAACACGACTTTGGCGTGGCGTCTGGATATCTTGCCTTCAGTCAAGACGATGTCGTTGTCCTGTGACCGCCCGATACTCACTTCTCCGGGTCCGATGGGGTAGCTGACTTCACCGCTTTTGTCGTCGGAAAAGACGAGCACTTTGGCCGGCGGCTCTGGTTCGGTGAGCGTCGGGGTTTCCCCCCAGACCATCGTGGAATCGCGTTCCTCCTCGGCTTCGGTCCAATCGATCGTGGTGGCGGGAAGATCACCAAAGTCACCAGGCATTCCCACGTTTTCCAGCTCGTCGCCAGTCCATACGCCGGTGGACGAGTCCTCCGGCGACATGGGGGAAGGCGGTTCTTTGAACTCGATTGCGGGAGTGATTCTTGGGGTTGCCATCTCCGGGATGGCAGAGCCGGATTCTCCGTTGGTGTACTTCGGTTCCAAAAGCAAAGGTGGCGTCGCGGCGGCAGTGGCGATATCCGCGGTGGCGGTGGGCCCGGGAAAAGGGGCAGGCTCTGGCTCGCCGGCGACGCTTGCAGCGGTTGCGTCACCTTCATCGAGCATTTCCGGCGGGAAAAGCTCCACGGCCAGATCTTCTTCAAGCTCCTTATGCTCTGGGTCATAAGCCATGGCTGGAGCTGACGGGAAGCTAGCCTCCTCGAATCGAATCCGTCTCTGGAATTCCCGGTCATCGCCAATGAGAGAGCGATAGCTCTCGATATTGCTGTTTAGATCATCCCAACCGGCCTGGATCTGATCGACCTGCGCCAGATAGTCGTATTCAATGCGGCGGAACTCGTCTTCGGAATACTCGCCAAGATCATGGCGAAACCGGAGCTCAATCACTTTGTCTTTGGCAAAGATCAGTTTTTTCTCTATCTGTGCGAGCTCCGTGTCGAACTCACTGAGTTTCTTGACAATCCTGATTCTAATGGGTCGAAACTCGTCGATGATGGTCCGCAATTGACCTTCGTAGTCGGCTTTGATTTTGTCGAAGATTGCGTGCTTAATCCGGTCACGCTTCGCCTCCATGTTCGCCAACCGGTCCAGAAGAGTTGCCTTCTGCGAAATGTACTCCTCCAGAGCCAGGAAGTCATCGTCTTTACGATCCAATGCTCTCTCTCCCGTGTTCCTTCCGTGGCTCACTGTGCTTACCCCTTGGATTGAGCGCTTTCCCGCCGCCTGAAAAAGCCGTGACACCAACTCGCTTTCCACTGACATCCTATTTTGACACACAGGAGTTGTCAACGCAGAGCCACAGCCGGTGTCGTTCCCGCAAAGTCGATTGCGGCTAACCGGGATTCTCCTCCCGCGGAGGCGCTACACCAAATCCCGCCGACCATTCGCCCGCTGCCCGCCTGCCACTTTTTCGCCGACGCAGGAGCCCCCGGTGAGAGGTGCGGACAAACTTGAGAATCTCCGTGGCCAGCGGATCATCGGAACCGGAGCAAAGGGATTCCAGTTCTTGCTGGATGGGAACTCTGGATTCAAGGAGCTTGCGGTAGAGTTCCCGTACGTGTTCGATCTTCTTTGGGGAGAATCCGTGTCGCCGGAGCCCTATGGCATTGTAGTGGAGGAGCTCCGCACGGTTTCCCGCGGCGAGGCCATAGGGTAAAATGTCCCGATCCACTGCCGAGCAGCCGCCAACAAATGCGTAACGACCGATCCTAGCGAATTGGTGGACTCCGCTCAGGCCGCCCACAGTGGCGTGATTGTGGAGCTGGACGTGGCCTCCTAGAACTGCTCCTGAAGACAAGACGCAACCATCGCCAATCATCACATCATGAGCGATGTGGCAATGGGACATGATCAGGTTCCCCGAGCCGACGGAAGTCCGGCCTCTTCCAGCGGCGGTTCCCCGGTGAATTGAGGTGTACTCCCGGATACAGTTTTTGTGGCCAATCTCCAGAGACGTCTCTTCCCCGGCGTACTTCAGATCCTGGGGTGGCAGGCCAAGAGCCGTGTGGTGGTACACGTGGTTTTCGGAGCCCAAAGTCATGGGACCTTGGAGTATGGCATGGCTTTCGATTGTACAATCTGGACCCAAACAGACGGCACCCTCGATCATCACGTAGGCGCCAATCCGGCACCCCGAAGAGAGCTCAGCCTTCGGATTGATTTGGGCAGTGGGATGGATCACCACGGACATCGGGGTCGCCTTTCCCTGAGAGTTCATTGAGGAGTTTCTGCATGGACAGGAGCCGCTGCCACATGCGAGGAAGTCGCTTCCTCAATGCCACCATACGCCTCCAGGCTTCCATGGGGATCGCCGGCCAGCCGCCCACGATAGCGCCCGGAGCAACATTTCCTACAACTCTGGACGCTCCGGCAACAACGGCGTCAGGACCAATAGAAAGGTGTCCAGCTACGCCAACCTTGCCGGCCAAAACCGCCCGGTCGCCGATCCGAACACTCCCCGAGATCCCTACCTGAGCGATGATGAGGCAGTCTTCACCAATTCGGACATTGTGGGCGATGTGGACCAGGTTGTCAATTTTCGTGCCGCGACCGATGGTCGTCTTCCCCATCAGTCCGCGATCAATGCAGCACCCGGCCCCAATCTCCACATCGTCGCCGATTTCCACGATCCCCACGTGCTTGAGCGGGATGTGCTGAACGCCCTTGGAGACGTAGCCGAATCCCTCAGAACCAATCACCGTGCGACTTTGGATGCGGACGCGGCTTCCTAGAGCGACCCCATCGAGGAGGGTGACACCTGGGTCCAGCCTGCAATCCCGCCCAACAGTGACACCACGACCCAAAAGAACACCGGCGCCAAGGCGGGTTCCTTGGGAAATCTTGGAACCCGGCCCCACGACGCAGGCCGGACCGATGGAGACGTTCTTGTGGATCACGGCTCGCTGATGAACGGTGGCGCTGGAGTGGACTCCCGGTTTCAACGATGAATCGGGGAAAAAAAACTCAAGACAGAGTCCCAAAGCCCCGCGCGGGTCGTCCACCAAGACCTGGGCCGCCTGGCAAGCTTCAATCTTCTCTTGGGTCAACAAAGCGCCGGCACGGCTACGGGAAGCGGCTGAGAAATAGCCTTTCCCCGCCACGAAGGAGATCTCCTTGGGGCCAGCGTCATCGAGGCTGGCCACTCCCTCGAAAGAAAGATCGGGCGAACCGAACATCCTCCCGCCCACCAGTTGGGAAAGCTGCCGTAGAGTCATCTGGCGACCGGTCACTAGCGGCTTCCGGATTTGTCATAAAGAGCGATGATCTTGTCAGTCACTTCAAGCTTGGGATCGACATAAAGAACCGCATCCGATTCCCTCTGAAACAGGAAAGAATAGCCATTCTCTTTGCCGAATCGTTCGATGAGCCTGGAAACATCCCGGTTGATCTTTTCCAAAAGCTGGTTTCTGCGCTTTCGGAGGTCGCGATCGGAATCCTCAAGCAACCGTTTGAGCTTGATTTCCATTTCCTGGATCCGTTCCGCCTGGATCTTCTTGGCGTCGTCGGTCAGGGTAAACTGCTGGGCTTCAAACTCCTTTTTAGCCTTGAGGAGCTCCTGTTCTTTGTCACTGATCTCTTTTTGCCGGGCCTCTTGGAAGCTCTTGATCTCCGCGATACCAGCTTTTCCGGCCTTGGAGTCGAAGACGATTTTTTGGAGCACCACATACCCGATCTTGGGCGCCTGACCCGCCATCACGATTGCGGGGGTCATGAAAACGGCGGCCGTGAGGGCCAGCAGTCTGATGAACGCGGTTTTCTTGAACACGGTCTTCTCCTTCGACAATCCATGGTCACGGTGGAAAAAAGGGCACGCCTGGAGGGCAAAAAAACCAGGCCAACGCCGATGAAAAGGCGAGCAGCGGGCGTGGGCCCGCGCACGATGGGAGCGGAAAGCAACACAAAGAAAAACGAGCCGGCTGAAACTGAGGTCGCCGTCAGGGAACATCATCCTCGGATCCAGGGATGAGAAAAGGGAATGGTTAGAATGTCGTTCCAATGGAAAAAGTGAAGTCCGAAGGGTCTTCGTTATCCTTTTTGTCGAGCTTCCAGCCCCAAATGAAGCGGATGGGAACCCAGAATTGGGGGATGAAGAAACGCACCTCTATGCCTGCGCTTTTCCGCATATCAACCAGATCGTAGGGTTCATCTTCGGAATAGACGTTTCCGGCATCGAAAAAGAGCACCAGCCGAAGGGGATCAGCGATGGGCACGATGAATTCCGTGTTGAGTAAGAGCTCCTTGTTTCCACCAAGGTTGTCCCCGTTCTGGTTCAGCGGTCCCACGGAGTAGTTTTCGAATCCCCGGATTGAGCGCTCTCCTCCCAAACGGTACCTTTCAAAAAAGGGAAGCGAGTGCCCTCGAAAAGATCCTGCGTATCCCGCTCTTGCGCGAATTGCAAACGTGAGCTTTCCCGCCACGGGAAAATAGCGCACCGTCTGTGCCTGGACCTTGAAGTAATTGTTGTCACCGCCAAGAACATACCCGGCCAATTCGGTGGAGAGGTAGGTCGATGATCCCAGGGAGGGGTCGCGAGCGTTGTTGAGGGTGTTCCTGGAAGCGCTGAAGGTGACGCTGGAGGTGGACGAGATGCCTTCCAGCTCGAGAAGGTTGAGATTCGCTTCATTGGAATCGAACTCTGAAAGCGATGTCACCTGGTAACCGTAACTCATGCGCGCTTGAAAGCGCTCGAAAAGATGGCGACCAAAGGTGAGCCGAGCGCCGGTTCTTTTTTCCCGAAAGTTCCGATAGGTCGTGGGGGATCGCTCGAACCGGAAGAGATTGGCTCCGACGGCGTACCTCGAGTCGAACAGGTAGGGTTCTGAAAAGGAGAAATCGTAGTTTTGACTTCTCTGGCTAGCTGAAACCGATAGACTCACGTTTTGACCGTACCCAAGGAAGTTGCGCTCGGCAATGGAGAGTGTCCCAAAAAAACCATCGACGGAGCGGAAGCCGCCGCCAAACTGGAATTCAGTCTGGCGTGTGTCGTTGAGCTTGATTTTGATGTCGAGGTCTCTCCGGTTTTCCGTCGGCTGGACATCTGGCACCAGCTCGGTGATATACCCCAGAGCTTGAATTCGGCTCAAGCTGTACCGGAAAAGGCTTGACTTGAAGACGTCCCCCTCCAAGATTCGCAGCTCCCGGCGAAGCACCTTGTCGCGAGTCCTAGTGTTTCCTTCGAATTCAATACTTCGCACGTAGGCGACGCGATCCTCCGAGACAGTAAACTCGATGTCCACGATGTGATTCTCGCGGTCCAGTGTCCGTTTCGGGTAGACGTTGGCATAGATGTACCCGGCATTTCCGTAGAGATCCTGGATGTTGCTCATGGCGGTTCGGAGAGCTTCGAGGCTGAACCAGTCGCCTTCTCGCAGCACTTTCTCTTTTTTCGTCAAGATCCCTTTCTGGATCGCCCGCTCCTTAGAGGGCCTTGCTAGGGCTCGCAAGACAACTTCATCTTTGAAAACCTCGTTGCCCGCGACGGCGAGCTTGCCGACGCGATAGCGAGGCCCTTCTTGAAGCGGCATCAGCAAGTGGAGCCGCTTGGGGAGTTCTTTGATCTTTTCTGGGGACTTGCCCTTGGCAATCCATTTTTCCCGCCGCTTGTCATCGAGGATCGTCAACTTGGGTTCTCCGATCTTGACTTCCAAGAACCCCTTGTTGACGTAGAACTCCTTGAGCGCCACCAAGTCCTCTTCAAGCCCTTCGGGAGTGAACTTCCCCGCCTTGGACAAGAAAGAAAAAAACCAGTGTTCGCGGGTTTTCTTCAGTTTTCCCTTGAGTCCCCGGAAGCGGTTGCCTGCAGGGAAGGACTCATTGCCCACGAATTCGATCTTCTCGATCCGGATCTTGTTGCCTTCGTCCACTTCAAAGACGACCCGTGACTCTTCATCGTAAATCGCCTGGATGACCGGACGTACCGTCACATAGTAATAGCCGTTTTTGACGTATTCCCCCCGTATCTTTTCCGCGGCCTTTTGAAGAGCCTTGGGCTTCACGAGAGCCTCAGGCTCAAGCTCGATGAGCTTGAGGAGCTTTTCTTTGGAAATCGAGTGATTTCCCACGATCTCCACGTTCCGGAGCGCTGGCTTTTCGACGACGACCACCATGAGTTTGACTTTGGAGTCATCGCGTTTTCCCACGATGGCCACGTTGTCAAAAAAACCGCTTTCGAAGACAGCCGTCAAGCCTCCTTGGAGGCGAGTCAGTGTGAGTTTTTCCCCCACCCTCAACCCAAGCTTGAAAAGCACTGTTCCAGGGTCGATGCTTTGAGTGCCCACCACTTGAATGTTGGCGATCTCAAGGCCAATTAAGGCTGAGACATCCCCCGGTCGCCACTCTTCGATGAGGGCCGAACTGTCGAACTTTTTTGCGCCGTCGTCTGAAGCGGCTTGTCCCAAAGCCGAAGATTTGGGGCTCTCCGCCGGCGGCTGGCCGGCACTCTGATCAGGAAGACCGAGGAACGGGAAGAGCAGAAAGGCGATGAGGAAACGTGGAGGTAATCCCCGTCGCACAACATCGACACCACCACGCCCGCCAGCCCATCGGATCGCTCTATCAACCGACATGCACACACTCCACCACTGCTATGGCCTCGATTCCACGATGCTTTCTGAGACCTCTTCGAAGGGTCGCTCATCAAGAATGTCGTCTGTCGTCAATTCATGGTCAAAGACCAGCTTTCCTTCTTCGATGCTCACGATGATCCTGCCGCCTTTGAGAAGGTCTCCGCGGATGACTCGTTCGGCAATGACGTCTTCGATTTCTCGCTGTATGACCCGCTTGATGGGACGTGCGCCGTACCGGTTACTGTCCTCTTTCTTGAGGATCCAATCAATGGCACTCGGCTCAAGCTCGATCCGCATGTTGACTTCGCTTTCCGCAAGCTGCTTGTTCAAAAGGCGAAGCTCTTTCTCCACGATCTTCCATAGATGGTCTTGACCAAGCGAGTGGAAGACAATGACCTCATCGAGACGGTTCAAGAACTCAGGGTTGAAGGTCCGCTTGACTTCGCCCATGACAAGCTCTTTCATCCGCCGGTACGTGACATCGGCCGAATTGGCGGTGAAACCAAGGCTCGTCTTCTGCGTGATGAGTCGGGCGCCAACGTTGGAGGTCAGGATGATAACGGTGTGTTTGAAATCGATTTTTCGGCCCATG
>JAJRTK010000165.1 GCA_024278345.1 bacterium
CCTCTCCATGGTGTCAGGGTCACCGAGGAACTTCAGCGCCTTGACCTTTTCCCTGGGATTGCCAATCTGCAAGACGATCCCGATGATGGGCGCCCCCTGGGCGCCGGCAATGGACACCACAAGATCGATGGCCTCGATCCGGTTCTGGAATGCCGGTTCCTTGATCTTCTCGCCCAACGCGTGCAAGATGGCGCGGTCGCCAATCTTCTTCAAGACCTGGCCCGCCGCCAAACGTGCCGCTTTCTTCGAGGAATCCAGAAGCGCGCAAAGCGCTGGATGATGCCGGGGGTTGTCCACCTTGAGCAAGAGCGGAACCAAGGCCGCGCGCACCTGGGCATCCCCCTTCTCCAGCGCCTGCACCAGTGGCAAGAACAGCCCTTTGTCCCGGATGTTCGAGGCCAGCCGCGAAAAGAGCTTGCAGCGCATCCCGTGCTGACGCGCGTCGCCGGAAAAACGAGGATTGCACAGGACCGCCAGCATCTCCGTCAAGGCATGAGATGAAACCCCGCTCTCCGGAAGTTCAGCCAGGAGTGCGTCCATCTCTTGCTCACTCTTCCACGGCGCTTTCTTGAAATCCTTCTGAAGCTGTCGTTCGCTCTGCATCAGACGCTCGTTCCATTCAGCTTGAAACCGGTTTCGATCCCAGAAGACGTTGATCCAGCGGGAAACCTTTCCTCATTCCGCAAGCCCCGCCACACGAAGGAGATCCGCCACAAGCTGTCGCGCCTCCTTCTGGATCTGCTTGAGATGGTCAGGCCCCTTGAAGCTCTCCGCGTAGATCTTATAGATTTCTTCGGTACCCGAGGGTCTTGCCGCAAACCAGCCGTTCTGGGTGACGACCTTGATCCCACCGATGGCGGCACCGTTCCCGGGAGCATGCGTCAAAGTGGCGATCACAGCCTCTCCCGCCAGCTCCCGCACTCCCAGTTGTTCAGGAGAAAGTCCCTTGAGCAAGGCTTTCTGCTCCCGCGATGCCGGAGCATCGATCCGCTGGTAAACGGACGCACCAAACCGCTCTTCCAGCTTTTTGTAGTGCTCCGCCGGATCCCGACCCGTCCGGGCCATGATCTCCACCGCCAGAAGATTCATGATGATCCCGTCCTTGTCCGTGGTCCAAACCGAGCCATCCATCCGAAGAAACGACGCTCCGGCACTCTCTTCGCCCCCAAAACCGCACGATCCGTCCAGCAGCCCGTCAACGAACCACTTGAATCCCACCGGCACTTCCCAAACCCGCCTGCCCAAGGCAGCGGCCACCCGATCCAGCATGGAGCTCGTCACCAGCGTCTTCCCCACGTGAGCCTCGGGACTCCACGCCTCCCTGTTGCAATAAAGGTAGTCCACGCAAACCGCCAGATAGTGGTTCGGATTGAGAAGTCCTCCGCTCCGGGTGACGATCCCATGGCGATCAAAGTCGGGATCGTTGGCGACAGCGATGTCGAAACGCTCCTTGAGCCCGATGAGACCTTTCATGGCGTAGGGCGACGAACAATCCATCCGCACCTTGCCGTCCCGGTCCACCCGCATGAAGGAAAAGGTGGGATCCACCCGCCGGTTGACGACCTCCAGATCCAGGCCGTACCGCTCCGCGATAGGCTCCCAAAATCCGACTCCGGAACCGCCCATGGGATCGGCTCCGATCTTCAAACCAGCCCCGGCAATGAGTTCCATGTCCACGACGTTCCGGAGATCCTCTACGTAGGGCCGGACGAAATCGATCTCCCGCGTGGTCTCCAGCCCCATGGCCCTTTGAAGGGGAACCCGCCGAACCCCCTTCAAGCCACCGGCAAGGAACCCATTCGCCCGTTTTTGAAGCCAGGCCGTCGTCTTGGCATCCGCCGGGCCACCAGACGGAGGATTGTATTTGAACCCGCCGTCGCAGGGTGGATTGTGAGACGGCGTGATGACCACTCCATCGGCAATCCCATCCCGGGAGCGGGAAGAGAGCTTGCGGTTTTGGCTCAGGATCGCGTGAGAAATCACCGGGGTCGGCGTGTAGCCACGGCCCGCCTGGAGAACAATCTCCACGCCGTTGGCGCCAAAAACCTCAATGGCCGACGAAAGCGCCGGCTCCGACAAGGCGTGGGTATCCATCCCCAGGAACAAAGGACCCCGAATTCCAGCCCCTCGGCGATGCTCGCAAATCGCTTGGCTGATGGCCAGAATATGGGCCTCGTTGAAAGACCTCTTCTCCGACGAGCCACGATGCCCCGAAGTCCCAAAAGAAACCCGCTGCGCCCTCTCCTCCGGATCAGGTGCCGTGGTGTAGTAGCTCGACACCAGCCTTGGAACATTGACAAGGTAATCTGAAGGCACGGGTTTCCCCGCCAGCTCGTGAACTTCCATCAATTTAGCCTCCGCCCAAAATAGGTTATCGGCCCCTCGAGGGGCACGTTTTGGGTGGTGGAACATCCCTGGGCACGACTCCCGAAAACTGATCTCTTTTGTTCTGTGCTGGGTTCCGGTCGGGTCGGCGGCAATCCGTCCGCCGCCCCTCCCCTTCCAACTAGGCTCACTGCCCCCAAGACCTCTTTTGACCAGGTTTTGAACAAAACGCTCATTCCCCTTGGAGAGGCTCCCGTTCGCGAAAACAAGACCCAAGCCCGCACCTCGAGTGGCCCCGTCCACCGCCACTGGCCCACCTGCTCCGCCGATCCCCTCTCCAAACCGGCAGGGCGACTCAAAGAGTAAGGCACGGCGGTGGACCGCGCAAGTCCGGACCTTTTCCTCCCCCGCTGACCTTCCACGACTTGCGCGAATCCGGCCCCCTGACCTACAAAGGAAGGATGTTCGGGACCTATCAAACGCGGTTGACAACTTCAGCGTTGGGGGGGGGAGGCTCCTCTCTGACTCCGTGAAGCCCGGACGGCGCTGCACAGGCAAGATGCCTGTGCATACGGTTTTGGCGGGGAGAATTGTCAAGCAGAAACACGACGATTTGACAGGTCCCAAATGTTCGTTCCAAGTGGCCTCAGCCTCCGTTGGGCCGCAACCAGACTGAAAGTACCAGCGCCATGCCGGAATTCCTCTTCGATCCCGAAACCTGGAAATATTTCAGTATCCCTCTTGTTGCAGCCTTGGTGGGCTGGTCCACCAACTGGGTGGCCATCCAGCTCACCTTCCTGCCACTGGAGTTTGTGGGGATTTTGAAACCCTGGCTCGGGTGGCAGGGAATCATCCCGTCCAAGGCCAGAAAAATGGCCGCCGTCGCCGTGGAGGCTACGCTCTCGAAGCTCGGCTCCCTAAAAGACGTCTACGAACAGGTGGAGCCGGACAAGATCGCCCGCCAAATCATCCAGTTCGTGAGGCCCCGCCTGAATCAGATGACGGATGAAGTGATCTCTCAGGAACAGGCGGCTCTTTGGGAAAGCCTGCCAGAGCCCGTGAAAAACCGGATCTATGCTCGAATCCACCGGGACTTTCCCACGCGGATCGACCATCTTGTGGAGGACGTGGGGAAGAACCTGGAAGACCTCATCAGCCTTCGAGATATGATCATGGAGCACGCCTCGAAAAACAAAGAGCTGCTCAACCGGATCTTCCTGGAGTGCGGCGAGAATGAGTTTCGATTCATCATCCGATCCGGCATTTATTTTGGCGGCTTGTTCGGGCTCCTGCAAATGGCTTTCTGGTATTTTTGCCAAGGCTGGTGGGTCCTGCCGGCGTTCGGCTTTCTGGTGGGCTGCGCCACAAATTGGATCGCCCTCAATATCATTTTCCGGCCGCTTCATCCGGTGGACATCGGACCTGCCACCTTCCAAGGAATTTTTCTCAAGCGCCAGAAAGAGGTGGCGGCCACCTATTCCCGGTTGGTGACCCACGAGATCATCACCGTCAGGAACCTGGCTGACGCCATGCTGAACGGCCCGAAATCCGGCCGTACCCACGCCCTGATCCGAAAGCACCTCCGCCCCATCGTCGATGCGGCCGTGGGAGCAGCCAGGCCGGTGATCAAAGGGGTCTTCGGAACAAAGGGCTTCGAGGGGCTCAAGGAACACGCCACCGACGTCGCCATCGATCTCTCCGTCGATCCGTTCGAAGACCCCGTCTTCAACAAGGATCGAGCAGACATCATCGAAGAGGTCATGCGCCAGCGCATGGAGGAGCTGACGCCCGAGGAATACGTTGAGCTTCTCCGACCCTGTTTCCAGGAGGACGAGTGGAAACTGGTCCTTCTTGGAGGAGCACTGGGAATCATCGCCGGCGTCGCCCAACTCGGTCTGGTGTTCGGCGGATTATGACCAGGCGGACCGACGCGGAACAAGCAGGAGAGAACCATGATCCTCACCACCCGATTCCAGCAGATGGCCACCGCGGTCTTCAGCCCACTGACGACTCTCCGGACAACCGCCGTGGAGATCGGCGGTGTGGCCGTGGATCTCGCGGCCGAGATGAGTGAAGCCCTGGCGCCGGCAAAAGGCCCACTGGACGGGCTCAGGCGACTGGAGCTCTTCGTCCTGGAAAAGATCGCCAATTCCCTGGAACGGGTTGCCCGGGAGCGACGGCAACGGATTGTGGGCGAATCAGCGGAAGCCCACCTGGATCCGGATCCCGGGAAAACAGACGAAGAAAGGGCGGCTCCAGCCAGTCCACCAACAACAAGACCGGCTTCCAACAGCACCGGTTTCCACCCACCGGGAAGCCAAACAGCCGCTCGCGTTCTGGATGCGTTGAGTAACCCCAAGGAAACCGGGGCCGCCGTCCTGGACGCCCTGAGTACCTCCGCCGAAACCGGGGCCGCTGTCCTGGACGCCCTGAGTACCTCCGCCGGAACTGGCGCCACGGCTATCAAGAATCTAGGCAGACCGACGCAGCAACCGCCGCCAAGCCTGGAAGTCCTCTTCCGCCGGCAACTCGATCGAACCTTGGAGCCGGCCGAAGAAGACAAACCTCCCGAGCACCCAGCGTTTCGGACAATCCTTCGGCAACTCGTCCCCGACGAGGCCCTCATCCTCAGCCTCCTGGCCAAACGGGATCACGTCCCCCTCGTCGATATCAAGGCCGGGCCACGCCTGGGCAGGGAAGGCAAAACAGTGGCGCCCCACCTGAGCACCATCGCCGAAACCGTCGGCGTCCGCCATCCTGACCTGGTTCCAAGCTACATCGACAACCTGCTCAGGTTGGGGCTCGTCAAAATATCCCGACCCGATCCCGATGATCGCGATGTCTACGAGCTCCTGGAAGCCGGACCACAATGCGAAGCCATCCGCCGAAAAATCACCGAAGAAATGAAGCTCACACCGAAATTCCGCCGCAAGCTCGCCCGCCTCACCACCTTTGGCAAGAAGTTCTGTGAAGCCTGTTCGGCCTGAGACTCTGCCTTGGTTGTGATGTGGAAGCACGGCCTTGGTCATCGTCTCGGCTACCCAGTGAATTTCGGTGGGGCTCCAGCCCCGGGGCAACGAATGGCAATAGCGGCGACAATGGCGAGCAGCGGGCGCCACGGGTGATCTGCCCCGTTTTGGGAAGCCAAAAGCCATCCCACGCCCGTGGGACACCATTTCAACGACTGCGGAAGTCACGCCACGGGTGATCTGCCCCATTTTGGGAAGCCAAAAGCCATCCCACGCCCGTGGGACACCATTTCAACGACTGGGGAAGTCACGCCACTGCCCATCGGTCCCTCTCATGTTTTTCGGCGGCGTACCTTCGGGGCCCAACCTGGTTCCGTCCGAAGGAGACGGGCTTGGCTGGACACTCCTCGGCGGAATGTGTCATCCTATGGATGTCCACGCAAGGCGGGAGAATCGGTCGCCAGGGGAAGAATCCCGCCTTCCCGTAAATGCTTTTTTGGAGGACAACGATGATCAACAAGACGGATGCGCGGTTGCTGGAGGGTTTTGCCCGTGGGCTGAACGGGATTCGAGGGATGACGCTCTCGGGGAAAGCCGCGGCGATTCGAGATCTCGCGGCACGGGTACTGGAGGAAGGCAATTCGGAACTCAAGACCGCGGTGGAGCAGGAGGATCGGGAGGAGGTGGAAAGCCTTGAGGCACGGCGGGAACTCCAGAGGGAACGTGCCGGTATGGACGAAGCCTTCACGCGCCTCTATCTCGCGCTCCATGGAGGGATCCTGCAGCGTCGGCTGGCAGGGGATCCAGGACAGGACGCCAAGGAGCTGATGGGCTATCTAAGCAGCCAGAACCCCAGTCTGTTTGCCAGCGCGACCCTGGCCACGGGGCTCAGCGCCCTGAAACGGGCGCGGGCCTTCGCGGATCGATATGTTCCCGACAACTACCGGGAAGCGGTGACGGCCTTCGTCGATTCCGCGGTGGAACGGGTGGAGACGGCCAAGGCGAAGTACGAGACCGAAGAAGTGGAGGCCATTCAATCCCTGGCGAATCTGGAGAAAGCCCGCCAGCGGGCCACGGAGAAATACCTGACGGCCAGGGACCTTGTGAGCGCCGCCATGCGCGACTCGGGGCAACTGGATAAGATCGGGCAGGTTCTTCCTCCGCTCAGGGATGTGCTTTCTCCAGGAGGCTGGGCAAGAACCTCCGGTTCCGGGGATCAACCGGAAAGCGTTTCGCCCACTGCCGAAGCCGAGGCGACAGCGAATGCGGAGCCTTCCGCCGGAGCGGCAAAGGTGGCGGCGAACGCGGAACCTTCCGCCGGCGCGGCGGAGGCGAATGCAAAACCTTCGGCCGCCGAGGCGGCGGACGCCACCGCGGGTGGCGAAAAAGAATAGGGCGCCCGGTGAATCTTAGGAACGGCGCCCGGGCCTCTGGCCCTGGAAGCCGGCGGAGGCGCCGGAACGGGGTCCACCTACCAGCTCAACATCGGCAAGATCGAGATGGTGTTGCGGCGAACCCAAAACCAACACTCGTCAGAGAAAAAGACGGCACCGACCGCTGCTGGTGGTGCGTCAGCGACCCTCTCTATCTAGCCTATCATGACGAAGAATGGGGGTTCCCTGTCAGCAACGACCGGCGCCTTTTCGAGAAGATCTGCCTGGAGGGGTTTCAGGCCGGCTTGAGCTGGCTCACGATTCTGCGCAAGCGGGAGGCTTTCCGGAAGGCGTTTCTGGGCTTCGATTTTACTCGCCTTGTCCAGTTCGATGAGACCGATATCAAACGTCTCCTGGCCGACGTGGCCATCGTGCGCCACCGCAAAAAGATCGAAGCCACCCTAAACAATGCCAGCCGCGCCCACGAAATCATCGCGGAGTTCGGTTCCCTGGCCGCCTTCTTCTGGCAGTTCGAGCCTGGCGCCAAAACCCCACCCACCCCGATGATCGGCCAAACGGAGGAATCCAAGCGCCTGAGCCTGGACCTCAAGAAAAGGGGATGGCGGTTCGTGGGGCCCACCACCGCCTACGCCTTCATGCAGGCCATGGGCCTGGTGAACGATCACGTAGAAGGCTGCCACGCACGGGAAAAGGTCCAGCGGGCCAGGGCCGCCTTCCGCCCGCCAACCGGCCACCGCCGCGGCTGAGCCACCTTCCTCCCGCCCACCAGCCCTGGAAGCGACTGAACCGGAACGGGGCATCCACGTAAATCGGGACACTTCGAGGGTTGTGAAATTGCAAGCCCGCCGGAAAGGGCTGGAACTCGCTCACACTAGGGGCGAGACGGGCCTGCGGGCGCCCTCACCGCTGGTTCTCATCCCAGGGCCGTGGAGCCCCTCTGGTAAACCGGCAGGAAAAACCTCGATTCGATCCTTCTTGCTCCGCTTTTTCCTCGAACGTCGAGTTCCCAGCGATAGACGTAGGACTCGGGCGTCACGTGAGTGCTCCAGGCGGGCTCGGCGGGAAGATCGAAGGCGATGGGCAGCTCCTCCCCCTTTTGTCGCCGCATCCACTGCCTCTGGCTCCACAGCACTTGCCGGGCTTCTTCCCGTGCCTTTCCCACGCGAACTTCCTGCTTCGAAGTCGGCTTTTCTTCCACGTAGCGCAAGGTGACTTCGACCGGAAGCCGAGGATTGGGCACCAGGTAGACCTCCAGCTTCGCTCCTGGCGAATAGGGAAAATTCGCGAACCGCAGCCGATACTGCTCCTCTCGCCAGGCCTTCACTGCGAGGTAGACTCCCACGAGGAACCAGATGACGAGGATGATATCGACGATCCCCAGAAAAAGGTGGCCCACTGGAACGCCGATGTCGAACCTCAAGACTCCGAAAATCGAGATCTCCCCCCTGCCGTGCTCCCCCAGCATCATCCAATGGAACGGAATGAAGAAGAAGAGGGAAACAACCGTCAAGGAAAGCATGAACCGCCAAGTGAGCGCGGGCGGCTCTTCCTCGACGCCACCGGGATCCCATGGGTGATCCCACACCCACCACTCCCCGGGGAACCTCCGGCTCAGGAGAACGCACTGGTTCCGCTCGCGTCCAGCCTTCCATCCCCTGACGACGAAACTGAAACCGCCCACGAAGAAAACGACGCCGATACAAGCCACGAGGTACGGCGGGCCGTTGATCTTGCTCACGGGCGGCACGATCTCCAATCCCATGGCAATCAGCCAGAGTCCCAACCCTCCAAAGACGACAAAGAGCCCCCAAACGATCCGCATCGACTTCTTGAATTCGTTTTCCAGTTTTGTGGTCGGCATGCCTTTCCTCCTGGTCCATGCTCCAAGCATGAACACTAGTCCGGCGCCCCTCCACGCCTTCCGTGGGAAGAAAAAACTAGGCCTCGGTCATGGTTCCGGCCACGGTGCAGATTTCAGACGCCGCCCCGGGGCTTCCAGCCCTGGAACCCGGCGGAGGCTCTGCCTCCGGACCTCCGCTGGGAGCGCCGCTCCCAGACCCACGCCAGGGAG
>JAJRTK010000166.1 GCA_024278345.1 bacterium
CACTCCCGCCGCCGCTGCCGCTTCCACCCCGTCGGAAAAGGGAAAGAAGGCGTCCGATGCAAGGATGCTTCCCTTGGCGCGGTCTCCAGCTTTTTGGACTGCGATCCGGACCGCGTCCACCCGGCTCATCTGCCCGGCGCCAATCCCTACCGTCGCCGTCCCGCGACAGAGGACGATGGCATTCGATCTCACCAGCTTCCCCGCCTTCCAGGCGAACAGGAGCTCTTCGTGGCGCTCTTCCCCCATGGGATCGCCTGCCACGAGAGCCCACGATGCCGGAGCCTCTTCCACCCAGTCCCGCGTCTGGACCAGGAGTCCCCCGGTCAAGGGCCGGATCTGCATTTCCGCTTCCTTTGCCGTCGGCCAGGGAACCTCCAGGATCCGCAGGTTCTTTTTCCGCTTCGCCAGCATCTGAACCGCCTCGCCCACGAACCGCGGCGCAACCACCAGCTCCAGGAAAACCTTTCCGTCCAAAATCGCCCGCGCCAACTCCTCGTCCACCGTCCGATTGACCGCCATCACCGAGCCGAACGCCGAAAGGCGATCCCCCGCCAAAGCCGCCCGGAACGCCTCCGCTGTCGTCGCCGCCGTCGCCAGCCCGCAGGGGTTGTTGTGCTTGATGAGAGCCACCGCCGGCTCCGAAAACTCCGCCACACACCAGAGCGCCGACTCCGCATCGATGAGGTTGTTGTACGAAAGCTCCTTGGCGCCGCTCAGTTTCCTGGCCCAAGGGAGTCCGCACTTCGGTCCCTCTTGGCGGTAGAGTGCGGCCTGCTGGTGAGGATTCTCGCCATACCGGAGCTCCGTCTCCTTCCCGTAAACTACGCCAATCTGATCCGGGAAGCCCTCTTCGGTGGCGATCCATCCCGTCATGGCCGAATCATACGCCGATACGTAGCGCATGGCCCGAATCGCCAACGACCGCCGGGTCTCCAGAGAGATGCATCCAGCATGGTGATCCAGTTCTTTTGCCAGATCTCCATAGGAAGCCGGCTCAACGCAAACCGCCACCTCCGCAAGGTTTTTCGCCGCCGCCCGCACCATGGAGGGGCCGCCAATGTCAAGGTTGGCCAGAATTCCCTCTGGCGTGGAATCCGCCGTCGGGTTGGGGAGCGCGTAGAAGTTGCAGACCACGAGGTCGATGGGCTGGATGCCCAGCGTTTCGAGCTCACCGCCAGGCTCGCGCTGGGATCGGGTAGCCAAAAGGCCGCCATGAATGAAAGGGTGAAGCGTCTTGACACGCCCGCCCAGGATTTCAGGAAATCCGGTGACCTCGGGAACCGGGGTGACCGGAAGACCCGCCTCCCGGAGCCGTGCGGACGTGGAACCCGTGGCGATCAGCTCGGTACCGTGGCCGTGGAGGGTTCGGGCAAAGTCTTGAAGTCCGGTTCCGTCGCTGACGCTCAAGAGTGCGCGGCGGATGGGGCGAAGATCGGTTTTCGGGGAATCTAAAATACCCAACATGGACGTTCTCCACTTGCTGGTGAGGGAGAGGAGGCGAGCTGAAACCACAAGAAACAGCCGCCCGTGACCAATTCCCTGGAACTCTACGAGACGCTCTAGTTACCAGAACTCCCCATACCAGTCCAGGAAAGGCTTTTCCCCTGGACACTTCTCGTACAGCTCATCATCTGGTCAGCTCACCATCCGGTTCCCTCCGCCCCGAAATTTCGGACCCACAACTTGCGAGCGTGCCCCCCAGATGGGAACCGTGGCCGCCTCGCAGGCGCCGTGGAGCCTTGTTCATCTTCTCAGGCACCCGCCAAGTAGGCGCAACACACAAAAATATGTCGCGACAATCATCCCAATGAAATCAAAGAGTGGCCGCGCCGCTCCCGGCAGTGCAAGAACGGTTGGCCAGAGGGCAATGCCCTATGGCAAGATGCACCGATGGAGAGTGGCGCAGGCATTTTGCCCGCGCAGTGCTGCCCGGCTTTCGCGGATGCGGAGAAGAGACCCGCCCGCCGCCGAGATTGTCAACTGGGTCTGATCTGCCCCCTGGGAGCGTCCCGGTGCAGGGTTGGTCGTGAGAAGGGGGCTTTTGTGGGAAAGAAGATTCAACGGCATGAGATTCTTGGATCGGTACTGGAGGAGCGCCTGGGGATGATGTCGGGGAAAAGGGTGCGGAAGTTGGAGAGGGAGCGTCGGAGCTATTTTCGGTTGGACTACTTGTGCGTGGCGAGGGAAGGGGAAGGGGGAGCTCCAGGCGGTGGTGGAGAGGATTTACCCTTTGGCCATTTCAAGGAGCTGAATCTCATCGAGTACAAGAGCGCGTTCGAGTCTTTGAGCGAACAGACGTTCCGCAACTATGTAGGTCGGGCCTTGTTGGTGGAAACAGAGGAGCGAGGGAAGAGTTACCAGGGCCGTTTGACGCTGACGATTGTGACGAGCCGCCGTCCGCGGGCTCTTCTGAAGTGCGAGGAGTATGGTTTTGAGGGCCATCCACGTAAGGCGGGACAGAACACAAAAAAAAGGAAAACGCGGGGCCGAGCGAAGCGAGACGCCGAGCATAAGCGAGGCCCACCGTACAAAAATGTGGGTCCAGGGAGCTGGCTCCCTGGTAGGTGCAGGGCGACGCCCTGCCAGGGGACCGGGGACGGAGTCCCCGGACGACCGCCGAGCAGCGCGAGGCGCCGCCCGGACGATTGGTATTTCCACAATCCATGAAGTGTCCCGCTTTACGTGGATGGCCGTTTTGAGCGAGTGGAAAAGTGGAAGTACGTGAGCCATTGGGTGTTGGACTTGGAGATCGTGTTACTTGTGTTGAAGGAGATGAAGGGGGAAAGGCGTGGAGAGGCGTTGGCTTGGCTCCAGGTGTTGGAAGAGGAATGCTGGGAAGATGTGGCGAGCCAGCAGTTGGAGGATGCCGAATCCCTGGAAAGGGTGATGGCCAGTCTGAACCGGGAGAGAACGATGATTTTGGCAGAGAAATACAAAGAAGCAGGAAAGCTGGAAGGTCGGCGGCAAATGCTATTGGAACTGCTGGAGACAAAATTTGGGGGGGTGTCTCCGGAGTGGAAGGACCGAGTGGAAAACGGGGATAGCCGGAGTGTGAGGCTTTGGGCGCGGCGGGTGTTGGAGGCCCGGCGGCTTGAGGATCTGTTTCGGCCGGAAGCCTCCCCGACGTCCGGGAACTAGGCTGTGTCTGACAAAGATCGTCAATTCTGGTATAGAATTGCGTGGTTTTTGAGAAAGCGACGGTGGGTTGATTATAGGAGAGATGGTCGATGGGACGGCATGAGCTGACCGACGAGCAGTTTACCCGAATTGAGCCGATGCTTCCAGTCAACACTGGGCGAGGCCGCCGATTTGAGGACCATCGCCGGGCCATTAACGGAGTGCTTTTCAGGCTTCGAACTGGAATCCCCTGGCGAGACCTGCCCGGCCGCTATGGTCCATGGCAGAGTGTGTTCGACCGATTCAATCGCTGGAGAAGAGATGGTACCTGGCTCAGGATACTGGGACATCTTCAGACCGAACTCGATGAAGCTGGTCAGCTGGATTGGTCGTTGTTCAGCATAATACTGCCTTCGTGAACTCCCTAATTTGTCAGACACAGCCTAGAGTCTGTCGCGAAAATCATCTCAATGAAATCAAAGTATTGCCGCCTCGCGCACTGTGCGAAAGCGGGTGTCCAAAGGGCAATCCTCTCTGGCAAAGTACGGCGCTGAGCGGCGCGACACCACGCCCGCGGGGATTAGCCGGAGCGCAATGGGCAAGGCCAGAATCCTTTCAGGAATCGGGAGCTTCCGAATTTTCGGAACCGCTTCGGAGCTTGGGGGAGAGCCAGCGGACCAAGAAAATCCCGCCGACGAACAGGATGCATCCCACGGCAGCGACTACCGCGATATTCTTTGATTCCGGATTCTCTATGGCCCGGGAAAGCTGGCTCCCAAAAAGAGTGATGGCTCCCACAATGGGAATCAGCGCAATCAGATTCCCCAGAATGAAGTCCCGGAACCGAATGTGGGAAACACCGGCCACAAGATTGACGATGCTGTAGGGACCCAGGGGCAGGAGGCGGCCGATGATTACCGTGAGAATCCCGTGGTCCGCGGCCTTTTGACTCCAGCTTAAAAGCTTCGGATTCGCCAAACGGTGGACCGTCTGGCGGCCCACCAGTCGGGCGGCCAAAAAACTGAAGACCGAGCTGGCCAAGCACCCGGCCAGCGCGTAGAGGAATCCCTGGAGAGGCGGAAAGAGAACCGTCGTGCTCAGGATCAGGAAGTTGATGGGAACCACCAAACCCGCACCCACCAGGTAGGCCAAAAGTACGGCACCCGCACCAGCCGGACTGCTGCCCAGGGAGCGGGCTCTTTCCAATAAGCTCGCCGGGGCCAGGAAAAGACGGAGAGAGGATGAGCTCCAAAGGGCGGCCACCGCCGCCAGAGCCATGACCAATCCAATGGCGATGAAGACCCGTCGGTTTGAAGCCGAGGCGGCAAACCCATCCTTCACTTCGCCAGCCCCACTCTCAACCTCATGGTGCGATTCCATTCCAAGCGCCTCACCAGCCCGATCCTCTCTTGCCCGTCCCGGCACGAACGCCCTCAAACGCCATCCTGCTCCACAAGCCAGCCCGATCCTCTCTTGCCCGTCCCGGCACGAACGCCCTCAAACGTCATCCTACTCCACAAGCCAGCCCGATCCTCTCTTGCCCGTCCCGGCACGAACGCCCTGAAACGCCATCCTACTCCACAAGCCCCCTGCCTGAAAAGCCCTTCGTATCACGCGGCCAAAGAGTCATGGAAAGGCGAGTGGCGGCGGACGGGGGGAACTCACGCCGCAGGCGTGGGTCATGCCGACACGAGCGGAACAAAAGCTATGCCCGGTGACGATCCCTCGCCAATGCCAACGGTCCGAACAGCGGCTGAGCCAAGGGGATGACTAATGTGCATGCGATTCCCATCGACAGCTTGACCGATCCCGGCAATAACGCTGGCAACAGCCTTACCGACAAGGCGATCAGACTTGCCGAGGCCACCGCCCACAGCACCACTAGAACAGCGAATAGCTCCAGGTGGAAAAGACCTTGTCCATGGCTCAAATAGAATCCAAGACCCGTCAAAGCCAACTTGCCCACCAGCAACCCTCCAAGGAGCCACGGAAGCAACTCCAGAAGATCCCGGTGGCTCAAAAGATAGGAAAAGAACTCCGGTGCCCACGCCAGCATGGCCATCAGAAGAATCATCTTGGCCACAAGAACGGCCACCACAAGCTCAATCCGCCCGAGCAAGCCCACTGTCAGGTTCGACAGCATCAGGCTCAGGGCGACTGCAAAGGCTCCCAACGGAATCCCTCCCGTTCGTAGAACTACCGCCATGGCTGTTCCGGATCCTACAAGAAGAGCCCACCATTCCGAGGCCAGCTCCCCAAAACCCGACCACGGAATTCCGATGACCAACAGACCGGCCACAAGAAGCCAGGTCACCACCATCGCCCGGGTGGCCGTGCGGAGAAGAGCGATGTAAAGCTCGCTGGTTCCCATGGGGCGCGCCGCCATGTGATCGGTGAGACCGTATTCCGTGCCCCAAAACCTTTTTTTCGCAAGGGACGGACCAAGGAGCATCGTCATCCAAAATGGAAATCCAAGCAGAATGAGCAGTGCCGGCGGGTCCGGGCTCTCTCCGCCACGAACCCCCAAGCCCTGAACGAAAATCAGAATGGAAACTCCAAGGAAAACCAGCGCTGGAATGGGCAGGCCCTTGCGCCTCCACACGAACCAAAGCTGCGCTTGCGCTGGCGAAGCAAAGAGACGGTGGGAACGCCATATCCTTCGCCAGAGCAGATTCTCCGCACCCCGGACCAGGGCGCGGCCGTCAACCCCTTCCCCGGCCCGGTCCATGGAAACCCCAAGCCAGCCACTGAAAAACGACAACGTGATGAACGCTCCCAGAATAGCTGCGATGACCCGGTCATCCCAGCCTGCCAAGCTGCCCCAGACCACCAGGGAGACCGGGGCCAGACCAAGAAGAGAGCCTGCCACGACGCGGACCATGGGGCCTCCAAAGGGCGACCATGCCACCGCCTGAAAGAACGTCACCGTGGCCGCCAACATTAAGCCGGGAAGCCCATACCAAAGCTCCACCCCGACCGGTTGGTAGACCCAACCAACAGAGAGGAACCATAGTGCCGAGACGCCCACCACTCCGTAAAGCATGGGCCAGAACACCAGAGTAAAACTGGAGATTGGCAACACGAACATGCGGCTGGGATAGCGTTGGATACTCACCGCCTCCCCCAATTTGAGATTGGAGAAAGTGGCCACGGACATCATGTAGAAAAACAGCATCGTCAAGCCAACCATGGAGAGACGCACCACGGACCCCGTGAGCCACGTTGGCGGCAAAACACGAAAGACCAAGCCCAAGGCACCCACTCCAGCCAAGCTCAGAGCCAGGCCTCGACGGTTGGCCGCAACCATTTGCCATCCTATTGCCAGACTCGGTGAACCCATGACTCAATCCTCCTTCGGCAGGTCGGCGCCGCTGGAAGCGCGAGCCACAAAAATGTCGTCCAGGGACGGCGTCCGTTTTTCCACTACCGTGGCCCCCGCAGCGACAATGGCAGCTTCCACTTCCTCCATGGAACCACCTAAGAGCGCGCTCCACTCCCGGCCATGGCCCACCAGAGTCAGAGCGCAGGCCAGGCTCGGAGGCTCTGAGAGGCTTGTCTCAAAGCGGATCACCATCTGGTGGTGGCTCTCTTGGATCTCTTCCAGAGAGCCGTCCAACAACATCCCTCCATCGGCCATCATGGCCACGTGATCCGCCACTCGTTCCACTTCGTCCAGAAGATGGGACGAGAAAAGGACCGTCCGGCCCTCCTCGGCGATGGTCCGGATGATCGCTCCAAGGATGTCTCGGCGCACAATGGGGTCCAGCCCCGTGGACGGCTCGTCCAGAATTAACAGCTCAGGCCGGTGGGCCAAGGCCGTCAAGAGGCCCGCCCGGGCTTTCTGCCCCTGAGAAAGCTCCCGCACCCTCGCCTGAGGATCGAGCTCGAACATGCCAAGAAGCTCGGAAGCGTACGCGTCGTCCCAGCGGCGATAAAAGGCCCCACTGTAGCGAATCAGCTCTTCGATTCGCATCCAACCGGGAATATCCCGCTCCTCAGAGAGATAACCCACTCTGGATAACACGCCCACAGGATCTCGGACAGGGTCGAGGCCAAAGAGCCGCACGCTGCCTTGCTGTGCTCGATAAAGACCCAGAAGATGGCGGAGAAGCGTGGTTTTTCCAACGCCATTTTCGCCCACCAATCCGTAGACCGCTCCCTTAGGAACCGTGAAATCCAGATTCCTTAGCACCCTCCGGGAGCCGAAGCGCCGAAATAGCCCGCGGACTTCCACGATTGCCGCAGTTTGAGAAGATCCCAACGAGTTCATTTCTTATCGCCCCATTCTTGAAGAGGTGAGCTCGGCATCTCGATGCCTTACGAGAGACAGCAGCTCCTCCAGCCCGATCTGCATCTGGTGAGACTCGGCCAAAAGTGCGTCCACACGCTCGGTGAGAATGCGCAAACGCTCAGCATGCGCAAGGGGCGAGCCGCCATCCGTCACGTAGGTCCCACTGGTTCGCCGTTTTTCCACAAGCCCCGCCCGCTCAAGCTCCCGGTACGCCCGAGCCACCGTGTTGGGGTTCACCGTCAACCGCTCCGCCAAGACACGGATGGGAGGAAGCTCGTCACCAGCCTCAAGACGGCCCGACGCCACAAGAAATCGCACCTGCCGGACGATCTGAAGGTAGATGGGCACTCCCTCGCTGGTGGAGATGTGAATTTCCAAGGTGTTGCCCTTTGCGTGGGGGAACCGCTGGCAAAAAAAGAGAGGCCCCGTTGTCAACGCCTCTCTCCGACTTCAGCCGGAAAACCAGCAGGGAGGCAGATCCAGAAGCATGATCTGCTTGTTGGATGCCCATGGAGCACGACTCTCGAAAACCGCTTTCTTTTCCTGGCGTTGAGTTCCACTCGCGTCGGCGGCAGTCCGTCCGCCGCCACTCGCCCGTCATGCCCCCGGACAGGGCTCATTCCCCGGAAAGCACTTCACCACCTACGCGTTCAGTGCCCTCGCGAAATCTTCCGCCCGAAAAACCGATCCAACGACTGTATTAATCTAATAATACAATTCTGTATTAAGTCAAGAGTACAGTGGGCTCGTAAAGTGTCCGATTTCGTCTTTGGATCATGGACCCGGTTTGCCAGGCCGCTTGGCAAGGTTAGCTTGAGCTGAGCCGGCTTTGTCTAGCTCGTGAGCAGTAAGTTCTAGGTAAGTCATTGAAAAAACGGGGATTCACGTGTCCTGTGGCACGCAGGCGTAGAATCTAATGATTTCCATGAGTTACCGTGTTGCCCACTTCCCCGAATCCGGGTATCAACGTAAGCCGGGACACCCGCCAAAACAAAGACGCAACGCGTCGTACATGAATGTGGGCTGGGATCTCGTTGCCCTTTGTTGCAACGGGAAGTTGAGCGAGCTCCCTGGTGGGTCCAGGGCAAAGCCCTGCCGGGGACCGGTGCCGGAGGCCCCGGATGACCGCCGAGTAACGCGAGGCGTGACCCTTCGAGTCACGCAAACGTGACCCGCCGAGCGAGGCGTTGGCGCTTGCAATGCCACAATCCTCGAATTGTCCCGCGTTGCGTGGATGCCCACGAATCCGAAGCGTACATCTGGTGAGCAGCGTGAATTCGAGGAACTGCATGCGGGGAATGTGCTGTCGAATAACGCTGTTTGCGGGACGTGGAAGCCTGTCTGCAACGGGCTTCTAGCCTGTTTCAGTGACGCGAGCTTTGATCTGGTCCGGAGTTGCGGTGGCGAAGATGGGGAGCCATTGCTGGAGAAGCTGAAGGTCGCCGGTGTATTGGAGAGCCTCGGTGAGCCAGGAGGGAGCCCTTCCAAACCGGGCTTCATAAGTGGCTTGCAGGGCGGAGCGCAAGGCGTCGCGCTCTCCCTCTTGTCGGCCCTCTTGTCGGCCCTCTTGTCGGCCCTCTTGTCGGCCCTCGTGTCGGCCCTCTTCGCGGCCTTTTTCGATGCCTTCGAGGTAGGAGCCCTCGGTGAGAGTGTTGTGGAGCTGCATCCAGCGGATGCGAGCTTCGTATTGCTGGCGTGTAGGGTGGTCTCCGCCGAGGCGTTCGAGTTCCTGCATGGCCTGGAGGATCTCAGGTGTTTTCCACTTTTCAAGGACGGTCTTGGGCATGTTGGGGGCCTCCTTCAAAAAAGAGATCCATTGTTCGCGTAGAGAGGATGCTTCGTGGGGGGCACGGGTGTAGCTCGGGAGCTGGAAGAGAAGGATCGTGATGTGGCGCGAGAAAGTGAGCTGTGAACGGATTCCGCGGAATTCGAAGCGTTCGTGGTAGCCGTCGAGATCCTTGAACAGTTCAAAGTTGGAAAAGATCAGCAGGAGGAGTGGATTCAGGAGGTGGTAGCCTTGGCCTTTTTTGAGCTGTTCGCCGAATCTCTTTGCGGCGTAGTAGAGCATGCGTTCCGTGAATGCGCGGTGGTTGAGGCATTGCATTTCGACGATGAAGTGTCGTCCGCGTTTGTCCTGTACGGAGAGATCGAGGATGGATTCCTTTTCGTCGGAGGTCTGAAGCTCGGAGAGCGTGCTGAGGATGGTGATGGAATCGATGGCGTCTTTGCCGTGGAGTTCCAGGACGCCGTTGAGAAGGCTTCGGAGGAGAGCTGAGTTTTTTTGTCTTCCGAAGAGAGCGCGAAAGACGACATCGATTTTGGGGTCGAGGATGGTTGGTTTCATCACGAGTTGGTCGGCTTCTTTTTGTAAAGGTGAGAATGGAGCGTTGGCAGCCTATGCACGATCGATTATGCCATACAATAGACCGGCAGTCAAGGGGGTGTGTCGTGCCGTTCGTAGGGGCATGGCGTGCCGTGCCCCTACGCTCGCGCCGTTCGTATGGGCATGGCGTGCCGTGCCCCGACGCTGGATATCCGGAAATAGTTTGCTTCCCGTGTGGAGAAGGGGGTTCGGGTGTGGAACCGTCGGTCAGGGAGCCGGTGAAGGAAGAAGAGAGGGCCGGAGTGGTTGCGAAGGCGTTTTAGGTGTGGAATCGGTAACCGTTGGCTCATAGGCATCCAGGCTGTGGGTCTGTCAGGGGTCGTGGCATCTTGGCGGTGGAGATCATGGGCAAGTCTGATAGAGTGGATTGGCGGGAAGTATTGAGTCTGGCGGCGTGGGGGTAGTCGATGAAGATTGGGAAGGTATCGTGGTCGTTTTTGTCGTTTGCGGGATGCGGTCTTTTGCTTGCATCCTTTCTCTGGTGGCCCGGAGCCGCTCGTCGGGAAGTGGTGGAGGTGTCGGAGGCGGATCTCCGTTCGGGTCCTGGAACGGAGAATGGTGTGATGGCCGTGTATCGGATGGTGAGAGGTTGGATGTGTTGAGTCCCCTCCGGGGCATGGGTGTGAGGAGGCGA
>JAJRTK010000007.1 GCA_024278345.1 bacterium
ACGGGAAGGGAAACGGGAAGGGAAACGGGAGATTCTTCGGGCGCTTTTGGAGAAGGCGTTGCCAGGGCGAGCGGCGGTCTACGAGCCGCTGCTGGTTTCTGCGGAAAGCCTCGATGCACTGGAGGAATTGGAAGGACGAATCTACCGGGAGATTGAAGAAGGCCAGCGGGAAAGAATTCAGGAAGGGAAGCGGGAGGTTCTTCGGACACTTTTGAGGCGGGCGGCTCCAGAGCAAGCGGCGACCTATGAGCTTCTCCTCGAAGGGGCCGGAACCCTCGAGGCGTTGCGGGAAGTGGAAGAGCGGATTTACCGGGAAGTCTTGGACCTTGGGGGAAACTGAGGGCCGGGTGGTCCTTGGTTGGTGGAAGTGTTTCGTGCGCCCTGGATGGAGGGCGTTAGGCCCTCGGAGGGCGCGGCACGCCGCAGCCTGCTACCGGGTTTTGGGTGGCCCTTCGACCGTTGGTTGCGCCCCCCTCTTTTGCCATGGATGCCTTCCGGTCTCCATGCCGGCCAGAAGCAGACTTCGCTACAGGTGCTTTTCTCATCCCGGTCCCGGAATTGGACGTAACAAACGGGAAGGCCGCGATCCATGGAGTAGGCGACTCTTACGACAGTGTTAGTGTATTCTTCCACGAAAGGAGTGGCGCCCTCCGCCAGGGCAAATTGAATTACTTCGGCGCTGTCCAAGGTGATTTGAGCACTCCGACGTGCTCGTTGAATTTCTCGATGAGGCGGTCGTATTCGGGTGCTCTTCCCAGGCGGGCCGGCCAATAGTTTTTGTGGTCGTGCCACTGGGCTTGGAGTTCTTCCAGATTCCGCCGTTGTTGCTCGATCCAGGTGTAGTATTTCAGGTTGTGGATGCGATTCTTGTCCCAGTGGCCAAGCTCGGCTATGTTGTCCAGCTTCTGGCCCCGTAGGTGAAGCCGAAAGTCGAGCCTTGCCCGTTCTGGCGTGTACTCGCCGTGTGCCTTCCGCGCCTCTTCAAGGCGAGAGCCGTAGAGTTCCACGGAATCGGTGAGGATGGTGAAGATCGCGTCCTTTTCGTCCAGTTCGTACCACTTTGCCACCTTGATGGCGGAGAGCATGTTGGCGATCCCTGAAATTCCCATGAGATCCAGTTTCTGTATCGTCTCTTCCGGGACGCCTTCGGCCTGCAAGAGGTGGCGCCCCGCGGGTTCATTGAAAAGACTGAGGAGCGCCATGGGTGCCTCGTCATCGATGGCCACAACCATGTCAGTATTGCGAACATTGTGGATCCAGGGGACGTGTTTGTCGCCGATCCCCTCGATCCGGTGATCGCCGAAGCCGTTTCGGAGAAGGGTGGGGCACTGGAGCGCCTCCGAGGCCACGATCTTGAGAGCCGGATGGAGCTCCTTCAGGCGGTCGCCTGCTCCGATGGTCCCCGCCGAACCTGTGGAGGAGACGTAGGCGAACAGTTTTTCACCAGACCCAGCCGATTCTTGGAAGGCTTCTTCGATGGCCGAAGCCGTGACCTCGTAGTGCCAGAGAGCATTGCCGAACTCTTCGAACTGGTTCATGACGACAACGGCATCGCCCCGTTCCGCCCGAAGCTCCCAGCACTTGTCATAGATTTCCTTGACGTTGGATTCGCAGCCCGGGGTGGCGATGACCTCTGAGCCGATGGATTTCAGCCAATCGAAGCGTTCCCGGCTCATACCCTCGGGAAGGATCGCCACGGATTCGCATCCCAGGAGCTTGGCAACGTAGGCTCCGCCTCGGCAGAAGTTCCCCGTGGAGGGCCAGACCGCTTTTTGGGAGGTCGGGTCGAAAGTGCCGGTAATGAGGCGCGGCACCAAGCACCCAAAAGTGGCGCCCACCTTGTGGGCTCCCGTGGGAAAGAACTTGCCCACCAGGGCGAAGATCCGCGCCGGGACACCAGTGAGCTCGCGGGGAAGCTCCAGAAAGTTGACTCCACCAAATCCGCCGGTGGCGGGATCGTTTTTCCAGGTGATGCGGAAGAGGTTTCGGACATGCACGTCCCAAAGTCCAACTCTTTGAAGCTCTTGAACGATTTTTTCGGGGATGAGAGAAGGATCTTTTTGCTGGGCGAAAGTGGGTATGACAATCTTCCGCTGGCGGCAAAGCTCCATGGCCCGCCGGAGCCGCTCTTTCCGGTCGGAAAGTTCGGGGTTGATGGTTTCTGGCAAGGGTTTTCGCTGGTCTGTCATCTGAAGAACTCCAAAGAGTGGGCGAAATAGGTTTCCGGTGCAGCCAGGTGGAAAGGGGGCGATGAAAGGCGAGCAGCGTGAGCGGACGCGAATGATGGGAGCGGAAGGCAACTATAAAAAAACTGGCACTGATAGCAAGACCGCCATGGCGGGAGATGTGACCGGAATGACCTGTTCAGCCCGTGGGATCCGGGATGTTTTTGATGGCAAACTTGACGAACCTGGAACGAAGCTGCTCGCTGGCAAGGAGGCGATCCATGAGGGGCAGCCGGCAGATAGCCTGGAGTGTCTTGTTCAGAAAAGCCATGCCCCGATTCTGGCCCACGTCGAAGAGAAGATGGGGCAGCCGTCCGCGCTCCATGGCCATGCGAAGGCTTTTTTCAATGACATTCCAAGGGACGCGCGGCCGCTCTTTCCGACGTTCCATTGCCATGGCGGAGCGGCGGCATGCGGCCACACAGACCCCGCATCCGATGCATCGATCCGCATCGACTCGGGGCGCCAATCTGTTTTTCCGCTTGGCCGAGATCCGGACACCGTCCATGGCGATTGCGGTGACGGGACATGCCCGTGCGCACCTTGAACAGCCATTGCACTTTTCCCGATCCGAAAGTGCCACGAAACCGCTGGGATTCACCGCCGGCAAGTCGAAATCATTGATGGCCGAAAGCTGGCCACAACAGCAGCCACAGCAGTTGCAGACATAGGTAGGGCGGTGCTGGACGTTGTCCGCGATCTGGACGAGGCCGCTTTCCCGGGACTCTACCAGGATGTCCATCGCCTCCGAGGGCGCGACTTTCCGCCCAAAACCGCGGCGGATGACGAACTCCGCGCCGCCGTTGAGGGAGAGGCAAACGTCCATGGGTGCGTCACACCGCTGGCCAAGGTGCTCCTTCTTGTGGCGGCAATAACAGAGGGAAACCGCGTGGACCCGGGCATCTCCCACCACCGAGGTCGCTCGTTCCCAGTCCAGGACATCGGGCAGGGAGTCATCCCGGAGGGCTGTTTCGTGGACCATCGTCCGGCCGATGACCGTATCCCCGCCGAAGACATCGCGGGCGAAGGTGTCATCGCCGTGTGTATAGGCTTCCAGCGCCTTGGCCATCCGCTTTTTGGGGATGGAGTCTTTGGCCCTCATCATGGAAAACTCGAAGAAGCCGACCACTGGCGGGGCCAGGAGGTAGCGGACATCACCAGTTTCGGGGTGGACAAGATCGAGGACGATACCGCGGTCGGCAAGGGAATCGAGTCTTGTGCGCAGCTCGGAAGGTTTCATACCGACCCGGGAGGCGATCTTTTCGAGCTTCGAAGGCGCCACTGGCATCCGTGCCGCCAAGGCTGCGTCCTCCGGCGTGAAGAGGATCTCCAGGATCTCTTGCCAGCCCTGGCGCGCCTCTTCGGTTTTCGGTTCCGGCAAGCCCACGGGATTGGCATCCAGGCGCTCGACGAGCTGCCGGTATTCCTCTTTCAAGTGCCCCAAATGGCCCATTTGCTCCTCCTGCGTTGCGTGAAACGCCCTGTGTTACGGGAAACGCCCTGCGTTACGGGAAACGCCCTGTTCACTTGTAATCTCAAAGGAAGCAGGCGTCAAAGAGGCCAAAAGAAAGGCGACTGGCGGCGGACGGGGGGAACTCGCGCCGAAGGCGCGGGTCGTGCCGCCGGGAGCGGCCCCAACCCAAAGAAAAAAAAGCGCTTTAGTAGGCTCAAGTCCGGCGGGCGGCAGACAACCCGACTGAGACTGTTGACCGGGAAGGATGGGAGCAGCATAATGGTGTTTTCCGCCGTCCACGGCGATGAATCTGTGAGAAACCTCCGAACCGAAGAAGCGCGACGCCCATGAACCCACGATTCAGTATTCTTGTTCTCCTGACCTTGTTCATCAGCTGCGCTGGAGAGACTCCACCGGCCCCGGAAGAAACGGAGGTAACGGTCTCCGAGTCACCGGAGCTCCCCTCTGACGAGGCACTGGCGGAGCTGGAGGCGATTCCCTACCTCGCCACTGCATCGACGACGGTCGATTCTTCTTCGTGCGGCGTCAAGAAGCTCGATCCCAAGCGGGTTTTCGATGGATACAATCTGTTCCAGGATTACGAAAACGAAGCCCTCCTCATGGACATGAAGGGAAAAATCGTCCATGTCTGGTCGCTCCCTTCGGGGCGGATGGAGTTCGTGCGCCTTCTGCCGGATGGATCGCTCCTGGGCGTTGCAACAAACCTCTTTTTCCGGCTGCGCGGGGATGCCACGCCTATCTTCGCCGTCCACGATCCCTTTCACCACGATACCGAGCCGCTCCCGGACGGGACTTTCCTGGTCCTGAGCAAGACCCAAAAGATGTACAATGGCCACAGCGTCTACTTCGATGTGGTCGATCACCGGGACCAAAAAGGAGCTTTGCTCAACCGGTGGTCCACTTGGGATGCCTTTGACGATCTTCGCCAGCACCACAAACCTTCGCCATTGGATCGACCTGGCCCCAAGAAGAAGAGTCAGGATTACGACTATTACCATCTGAACACGATCCGGCGACTGCCCGATACGCCCCTGGGCCGCCGCGACGCCCGGTTCCAGGAGGGCAACTGGCTGCTCTGTTCCCGCCACACCGACCTCATCTTCATCGTCGATCCCAAGACCGGGAAGGTCGTCTGGAGCTGGGGCCCGGGCGAGCTGGAATGGCCCCATGCGCCCATCATGGAGGAAGATGGCACGATCCTTCTCTTTGACAATGGCACGCGCCGCCACTACACGCGGCTTCTTCGCCTGAACCCTGAGAACAAGACCATTCTTTGGGAATACAAGGGGGACCCGCCCAAAGATTTTTACTCTGGCCTCCGAGGTCTCGCCCAGCCTTTGCCCAACGGCAATATCCTGGTCACCGATTCCGAGAAGGCGAGGGTCTTCGAAATCACCAGCGAGGGCGAACTGGTCTGGGACTACTACCACTCCAATATCGTCGATGGGAATCGGCACAGTATCTACCGAATGCTGCGGATTCCCCGCGCCGAGGGCGACGCCCTGCTTGCGCGAAACAAACCGAACGTGCCCGAATCGAGCTTGAAGCGCCGGCAATGCGCGGAGAAATCCAAGCCATTGCCCGTGGTGAGGAAACCGCCATCCCCGCCGCCGCCTGGCGATCGCAAGATCGACCTGAGCCGTGCCACCTTGACGATGCCCCCCGTGGCTCGTGGTTCGGCAGCCAGCCTCTTCGACGGGAACGACAAGACTCCCATGATCTCGAAGAAGGTCAATCCAGCATCGATCGTTCTTGTCTTCCCTCGCCCCGTCAACGTTGGGGTCGTGCGCCTGTTGGTCGGGCAGCCCGGCGACGCCAGCGACCGAAACGACTGGTGGGTGGAGACCGCTGACTCGCTGGCCGACCTGGAATCGAAGAGCGGCTCCTTCCAAAAAGTCATGGAACCTCACAAGAACGTGGGCGGCCAATGGGATCAGGCAGAGCTGAAGCCGGCGCGCCTGGCGGCGGTTTGGCGGATCACGGTCCACCGGATGAGGCGGGACGACTACGTCCACATTTACGAGCTGGAGATGTTCCGGCAGTGATCATTCGGCCATTGGGTCTGCCATCGCCTCCAGCCTCCCGGTCAAGCCAAGATCGTGGAGGATCGTAAAGATAACCGGGACCACCAGCAACACGAGCAGTGTCGAGGCCAACAACCCAAAGGCAATACTCGTCACCAGGGGGATGAGGATCTGCGCTTGGAGGCTCCGCTCGGCCAGGAGAGGCAAGAGCCCGGCAATGGTCGTGAGTGACGTCAATAAGACGGCTCGAAACCGTTCACGCGTTGCCAGTGTCGCCGCCTCCACCACGGGCAACGCTTCGCGGGCACGGAGCTTGAGGAACTCCACGAGGAGGATCGAGTCGTTGACGACAATCCCGGTGAGAGAGACAAAGCCCATCATGCTGGGCATCGACAACTCAAGCCCCATGATCAGGTGGCCCCAAATGACGCCGATGAGGGCGAAGGGGATGGCCACCATGACAACCACGGGCTCGATGTAACTCCGGAACTGGAAGCTTAGAAGGAGGAAAATGCCCACCAACCCAAGAAGAAACCCTCTCGCCACGGACTTCCCGGTTTTGGCGGCCTCCTTGGCTTGGCCTTCCAGAGAGATGGAAATGTTGGCGTATTTTTCCGCTAACTTGGGTAAAAAGCTCTTTCGGGTATCGGCAAGCATCTCGCTGACATTGGTCACCCGTGTGTCCACGTCCCCCTGGAGGGTGACGGTGCGAAGACCGTCGATCCGGTGAATGCGAGCATAGCCACGAGAGGACTCCACCACGGCCAACACGTTGAGCGGAACCAGAGCGCCCGCGGGCGTCGTGATACGGAACTCCTCCAGATCCGACAGACTGTTTCGATCCTCCTTTCGGAGCCGGACATTGACTTCATAAGACTCCTTGCCCACCTGGATCTCGCTGGCCGTGCTGCCGTAGAACGCGGCTCGAAGCTGGGCGGCGATCATGGCGGCATCGACTCCCAAAGCCGAGGCCCCGTCGCGCACGCGCAGCAGGATCTCCTTCTTTCCCGGTCGAAGATCGCTGGAAAGATCGAAGACGCCCCGGTACCCGCCCAACCAATCGACGAGCTCCCGGGCGGCCCGATCCAGCTCCAGCAGATGGGCTCCCGTGATACGGATATCGATGGCCCGGCCGGCGGGACCGATCTGGAGCTCCGTGAACTTGATGTTCAGGACATCGGGCAAAGGCCCTGTTTTCTCTCGCCAACGGCCAAGAATATCATCCACCAGCCCTCTTCTTCGCTCCGCCGTCAAGAGGTCTACGGTGACGGTGGCGATGTGAGGCCCGCTTTCGTATGAATCGACGTTGCGATTGAATCCCTCCACAATGTTCTGGACCAGTCTTTCGCCCTGGGGCTGGAGTGGAGAGAATTCGTCATCCACCTCATGAAGAGCTTGGACAAGGCGTTTCACGACTTGTTCAGTCCTCCAAAGGGGCGTTCCCTGGGGAAGCAAAAGACGGGCTTCGATCACATCGCCTTCAATCTCGGGAAAAGCCCGAAACTTCAAGACACCGCCAGCAATCATCGCCACCGACAGCAAAAAGATCCCCACCACTGATCCAGCAAACAGATAGCGCCGCCGGATCACCCAGTCGATGGCCCCACCCAAAAGGCGGTTCCGCACCCATTCCAAGCCATCGTCGAAGGCCCGACGGAAACGGCCTTCCCGGGCATTCGCGCCATGTTCCACGGCATGACTCAGGTGGCGGGGCAAGATCCAGAAGGCCTCCACAAGGCTCACCGCAAGAACCAGAATCAAAACCACCGGCAACACCTTGAGCACTTTGCCGATGTCACCCTCCAGGAACATGAGCGGCCCGAAAATCGCCACCGTCGTCAGAAAGGAAGAAATGACGCCTGGCGCCACCTGGCGCGTCCCCACCACCACGGCCTCCAAGCCAGAAAGCCCATCTTCCCGGCGGGCGGCAATGTTCTCCGCGATGACGATAGCATCGTCCATCAAGAGCCCTAGCGCGATGAGAAGGCCCACCATGGTGATGAGATTGATCGACTGCCCCAGGAAGCCCATGAAGAAGAGGCCCCCCAAAAAAGAAACGGGCGAACCCATGACCACCCAGAACGAAAACCGGAGGTGAAAAAAGAGCCACAGCGTCAAGAAAACCAGCACCAACCCCTGGAGCCCGTTCTTCACCAACAGTTCCAAACGATCCTGGACGATGGACGAAACGTCCTGGGTCAAGATGAAACGGACGTCTGGCGGCGCGATCTTCCGCTCCCCCTCCAAAAACTTCTTGACAGCGCCCACGACGACCAGCGTATCCTCCGATTTCGTCTTCGTGATCTGAAGAAGGCATCCGCGCTGGCCGTTGATGATGATTTTCTGCTCCCTGAGCTCGAATCGGTCGGTGACCTTCGCCAAATCACCAAGGCGGATCTCCGCGCCATTCTTGCCCCGGATGAGGATCAGATCCTCCAGCTCCCGCGGCGTGCGCCGCTCATCGGAGAAACGGATGAGCAGCTCTTCATCGCGGGTCTCAATGGAGCCTACGGGAAGCCGGATGCTCCTCCGGGCGATGGCATCGGAAACATCCTGCATACTGAGTCCGAACTGGCGGAGCACGTCGGCGGAAAGGCGAACTCGGAGCTCGTGATCGGAAAAGCCAAGAATCGTCACCTGCGACACATCGTCCAGCGCCTGCAATCGGTCCTTGAGCTGCTCTGCATAGGCTTTGAGATCCCGTTCTGACATGGGCCCGCTGAGAGCGATGGAGACCACCAAGTCCAGGCGCCCAAGCTGCTGGATCACCGGATCTTCCACTTGCTCTGGAAAGGTGTCAATCCCCTCCACTTCGGTTTTGACATCATCAAGAAAGCGCTCGAACCGAGCTCCGTGGCGCATCCGCACCACCGCCGTTCCCAGCCCTTCCCGCGCCTCGCACCGCATTTCATCGACATCGCTTACCTTATCGACGGCATCCTCCAGGCGCTGGCAAACCGCCTCCTCCACGTCTTCCGAGCTCGCCCCGGGATAGACCACCGAGACCTGGACCTCCTCTGGCGCGAAATCGGGAAAAGTCTCCCGCTTCAAGCCGGGCAGCGCGGCAACGCCCAGAACCAGGAAGAGCAACATCAACAGATTGGCCGCCGTGGGGTGTGAGGCAAAGGCTCGTATCATCAGTCCGCTCCCTCCGCCTGAGCATCGGCCACCAGCCTCTTCAGCATCAATTCGTCCGACACCGGGTCCAGGGCCATTCCCTCCACCGCCGGAAAGAGATCCGAAACCACCAGCTCATCCCCGGCGGACAGCCCACTTTTCACCGTCACAAACCCCGGTTGTACCAGCCCGATTTCCACTCTCCTTAGCCGGAGCCGGTTCTCCCCGTCCACCAGATAGGCAACGCCATCCCGCAGAGCCGTTCGAGGCACCACCAGGCGCGCCGGAAGCGGTTTTCCCAAAAGCTCTACCTCCACGAACATCCCCTTGACCAGCGGAGGCCGCTCACCAGGCTTCGCCCGCTCATACGGACCTTCCACCTCCACGATAACTCCCACCGTCCGCGTCGCCGGATCGATGGTGTCGCTCATCCTGGAAAAACGCGCGGCCCATTCAATCACCGCGTCCTGCACCCGAAATCGAACCTTCGCCCTCAACCCGAACGCCCGGCGGATCGTCGCCATGTCCGACCCCAACTCACCGAAGGTTTCAGCGGTCCTCACAATGCTACGCATCCGATTCACAGGCACCTGGGCCGTCACTTCCGCAACCTCGGTATCATCCAAAATCACCAGGACGGCTCCCTGCCGAGCATATTGCATGAGTTCCGCCTTCACTTCGGCAACGCGCCCCGTAAAAGGCGCCAGGATCATCGTCCGCTCCAGATCTCGGCAAGCCCCTTCCCACTGGGCACGATATCGCCGCAGCTCCGCCCGGAGCGACCTCTTTTCCGCCGGAATCAGGCTCAGGGAGTTCTTCTGAGCCTGAACACTCTGCTTCTGCTGGAGCACCGAACGTTCCTGTTGCTCGAAACGCGACCTGGACAGGTTTCCTTGCTTCACCAACGACCGCTGACGCTTGAGCTCCTTCTCTCCAAGCTGGAGCGCCTCCTCCTCGATTTCCAGGGAAGCATGGATATTCTTTCGCCGAGCCTCCAGCTCCGCAAGACGGGCCTCCGTCGCCTCGATATTCGTCTCCGCCTGCCGCAACGCCAACTCGTAATCCGTGGAATCGATGCTCAAAAGCAAGGCGCCCTCGGGAACCAGCCCGCCCTTTTCCAATTGCGGATGCTTCTCCACGATCCGCCCGCTCACCTCGGCCACGCCCTCCCAACTCCGAACAGGAGCCACCGGCCCGTATCCCACCGCCCGAGGCACCACATCCACTGACGGAACCTCAATAACCCGAACCGTCCTCACCTCCTCCCGCAACTCCACGCGTTCCGGCCCCGAACGAGTCAGCACCAACAAGATTAGAATCCCGCCGCCCACGAGGATCGGAACGAAAAAAAGAAATCGCTTCTTCGGATTTTCGGTGCTCATCATTTCCACCCCGTCTCGGCTACTGAATTGGCATCGCGAATCTCAAACAATACCGTTCTATCGCACACTCGCCCCATCCGCAAAGAGCGCTCCAGCAAGGGCAATTCACCGATCCGGCCAGACATCTAGTCCACCTTCGAACCGCTTCCGGCCCAAGCAACCCGGCGATGGGTGCGGCTCTTTCTCGACATGCCGATTCAGGTTGAATCTCAATGGATTGCAGAATCCATTCGAACCAATATCTGTTCCGGGAGGTAGTAAAAAATGTGAGCACGCATTGACGCGGAGGTTCGGTGAAGCCTTGGTTCTTGGGCTCGTGGCCCGGATCCGAAACGATCTGGCACATTCAGAATGGTAGGTGGATGCTTCACGTGGTGCTGGGAAGCAGTTTTCTGAGCGGTAGGCTGAGCCACACGGTCCAAGCGAGCATAGAAGAACTCACTGATTCCATGACGATTCTCACATGTTCCAAAAGAGCCGCACCCCCCGGCGATGGAGGCCACTCTTCTTCCTTGGGGTTGCGTTCCGCTCGCGGCGGCGGCAATCCGTCCGCCGCCACTCGCCTTTCACCAACCCGGAGAGGACTAGCTGCCCGGATACCGGACCACGACCCCAAACCACGGGTTCCCAACTTTGGCCCCGGTGATAATTCCGAGTATCGTGATGTCGGAAAGTGGTCATGGTTGCCGGCAGCCAGACCAGCGTCCTGGTAGAGTCCGGGGCGAAGCAATGAGACAATTCGGGTATCCACCTGAGGCGGGACAGAGAGAAAACAGGGTATCCACGCAAGGCGGGACAGAACAGAAAAAAAAGGAAGGCTCTATATGCGATCCAGGGATCTAGACGAGGAGGACTCCTAGAAGGGAGCCGAGCAAGGCAGTGCCGCGCTTTC
>JAJRTK010000167.1 GCA_024278345.1 bacterium
CCGGCCACGGTTCAGATTTCAGACGCCGCCCCGGGGCTTCCAGCCCTGGAACCCGGCGGAGGCTCCGCCTCCGGACCTCCGCTGGGAGCGCCGCTCCCAGACCCACGCCAGGGAGCCAGCTCCCTGGACCCACATCTTTGTACGCGGCGCGCTTTTTTCGGGTGGCCGGTACCATGACCGAGGCCGAACTCCGGAATTGGAGAGGACTGCTCCTAAAAAACGATCTGGAATGTTTGAGGAACCACTCATGAAGATGGAAACCCTGATCCGGGCAGCCAAAGGCGATTTTGAAATCGATTTGGTGATTAAAAACGCAAAAATCGTCAACGTGCTGTCCGGGGAAATCTATGAAGCGAGCCTAGGCATTCACGAAGACCGCATCGTCGGCGAAGGCAACTACTCGGCCAAGGCGACCTTCGATGCTCGGGGACTCCATCTCGCTCCCGGCCTCATCGACGGGCACATGCACATCGAAAGCACGATGGTGCAGCCCAGCGAGTTCGCTCGGGCGGTGGTCCCGCGGGGAACCACCGCCACGGTCATCGATCCCCACGAAATCGCCAATGTTCTGGGACTCGACGGCCTGCGATTCATCCTTGATGCCTCCGACGGCCTGCCCCTCACTATCTTTCTCATGCTCCCATCCTGTGTTCCGGCCACCCACATGGAGACGGCCGGTGCGAGACTTCGGGGCTCCGATCTCGCTCCACTCCTCGTGGACGACAAAGTTCTCGGGCTCGCGGAGATGATGAACTACCCCGGCGTCATTCATTGTGCATCAGAAGTCCTGGAAAAACTCACGGCGGTCCGGAAGAGAGACGGCCTTGTGGATGGCCATGCTCCCGGCCTCCAAGGCAAGGACCTCAACGCCTACATCTCTGCGGGAATCGGGTCGGATCATGAATGTACCAGCGCCGAGGAAGCCCGCGAAAAACTTCGCAAGGGGATGTTCATTATGATCCGGGAGGGAACGACGGAGCGAAACCTCAAAGACCTGCTCCCCGTCTTGAACGCCTACAACTCCCGACGCTGCATGCTGGTCACCGATGATCGGCACCCGGGCGAAATTCTTCGTGAAGGGCACGTGGATTACCTGGTGCGATCGGCAATCGAACAGGGTGTCCCGCCGATTTCAGCTCTCCAGATGGCAACCCTCAATCCCGCCGAATATTTTCGGCTTTACGACCGGGGAAGGATTGCTCCCGGAGCCCGGGCGGATCTGATTTTGTTCGACGATTTCCAAAAATTTCAAGTCAAATCGGTCTTTTGCGGTGGGCAGCTTACGGCAAGCGACGGAAAAATGGTCATCGAAACGACCCCCAAACGCTGGCCTATCCTCAGAAACACGGTCAATATCCACGGATTCACTCAAGAAAAACTACAAGTCAAAGCCAGGACCTCCTATGTCAAGGTCATTTGCGTCCAGCCCGAACAGATCCTGACCCAAAAGAAAATCGAAAGAGCCAGGATCAAGGACGGCTACTTGGTTTCGGACGTGGAGAGGGATCTTCTCAAACTGGTCGTCGTGGAACGCCATCAGTCCACGGGCAATGTCAGCGTGGGAATTGTCAAGGGCTTTGGCCTCCAGATGGGGGCCTTGGCATCCTCGGTCTCTCACGATTCTCACAACATCATCTCCGTGGGAGTCACCGACGACGACATCTTCCATGCGGTCAGCGCGATCCGCGATATGGGCGGCGGCCTCGTCGCCGTAGCCAACGGAGAAATCCTTTCCCGCGTTCCACTTCCTATCGCCGGGCTGATGTCCCTTCAATCCCTGGAAGAGGTGGACGCGCAGATGGACCGAAGCCTCCAAGCCGCTGACAAGCTCGGCTCCCAGCTCCCTGCCCCCTTCATGTCCCTCTCTTTTCTGGCACTCCCCGTCATTCCCGAGCTTCGCCTTACGGACCACGGGCTCGTGGATGTCAACAACTTCAACATCGTCCCCCTCTTCGAGGAGACCACGGAAAGACAACTCCCTTTCCTCAACCTCCAAGGCCCTCAAAAACCCCGAAAACCCGGGCTATTCATCCTGACGCACGGCGGGACTTGACAGCCGACTCATTCCCCATGGCGAGGCATTCTGGTGACGGCAATCGTTCCCTTGCTCCTCTCTTTGCTCCCCTGGACAATTCCCGCGGAGAACACTCCACCCCGCTACCACTCCATCCTTGTCCAGGAGCTATTGCTACCAAACCGGGACCTCGCGGGCTCCATGCTCCACCACTTTTCCACGGGGCAACGGCAACTGCTGGAGAACCTCAACCGTCGGAGTCTCCAAACCCTTTCGCCCCGAGATCGCACTCTCCTCCCCCATCGCTGGGATCTCGACCTACTGGCACACGCGCCCTTCCCGAAACAACTGAGCCAAGCTCAAAGAATCCCCAAGCTCCTCGTCGTAGACCTCAGTATCCAGGCTTTCGGCGCCTACGAAGAAGGAAAACTAGTTCGGTGGGGCGCCGTCTGCTCCGGCCGGAAAGCGATGAAGACCCCCACCGGCGCCTACCACCTAATCTTCCGGCAACGGCACCGGATTAGCAACTTCAACGCCAACTGGCGGATGGACTGGTATTTCAACTTCGACAACATCGAAGGAAATGCCTTTCACGCGGGAACACTCTACGGAAAGCCAGTGAGCCACGGCTGCATCCGCCTCGTGCTCCAAGAGGCCATCTGGCTCTACAACTGGGGAGACGAACGAATGGTCGAGCCCCGGAACGGCTCCGCGGTCAGGGTCGGGACACCGGTCATCGTTCAAGGCAAGTTTGATCACACTGGCAGCCCCGCCTGGCTGGCCCTCGATCCACACCCAAGGCTTCCCAAAGCAGAACTCCGCCCACCAAAAACGATCCTCGATACGCTCTCGAGCTTGCCCGGCCATCGCCAAAAAACTGAAGCCGTCCCTCTGTCGAGCTACCTCCAGAGTATCGGCGCAATCCCCAAAGCCACAGAATCAGCCCCATATAAGAGATTGGGCAACCAGCTCTCCGTCCCCAAAAAGCGGTTCACCCTTCAATGAGCGGCCCGGCCTGGTCATCCGTAGATTCCCGTCAGGGTTTTATCCAAACTTCCGCCCGCCGAAGTTGAAGCGAGCCGTGCTTGCAATAAACCCCGAGCTGACCGGCGCCAGTAAGATCGACTCCGCGGACCTTGGCCCGCTCCAGACCACCAACGAAGGCCCGGACGACATCCTCCCGAACCGAAAGGATCACCCGGTGCCATCCTTCCAAAGGAGCATTGAAGGCAACCGGGCTAGCCGGCGACGCATTGAGCCGACCCCGTGTCCCACGAAACTCGAGCTTGATGGATTCCACTGGTCCTTCGCCTATCTTCTGAGCTCGAACGACGATGGCAAAGTAGCGGGAGGTCCCGCCGAACGGAACGTCAGTGGCAAAAACAACATCCTGGTAGCTCTTTTTGGACAGCAGTACTCCCTCACCCTCCAGATCGAGGTCCCGCCCCTCAAACTTCCACGATCCCGAGGTCAGCCAGCCACCATATTCCTCACCACCCTCGGGGTGGACCGGCCAACGGGTCAACCCGGCAAACAGCTCAGCTTCGTCCAAAACCCTCAACTTGGGGCCTGAGTCCTCACCACTCTCTCCCTGAAAGACTTGCTGGCTCCCTTGCCCTTCATCTCCCCGGCTCACCACCGAAGCAGGCCCGGACCATTCCTCATCTACCACGGCCAGGGCCGCCACGGGAGGAACAGCCACCTGTTCATCCATCGACTCCACGGCTGTCTCAACCACGGGATCGTCTTCTCCAAGCCCCGAAGACTGCCATAGAGCACGCAGTGTGAAAACCAAGAGCGCTATCAGAATAAAGAGAGCGATGGCGAGTACTTTGTAGAAAGAACTCCTCTTTGAAGCGGCCCTGGTTGGGCGGCGAGGGCGCGGTTTCTTCCGGCGAAGCGCCACTGAACGCCTTGAAAGATCGGGGGAGGCGGTGGACCCTTCACCGGTCGGTAGCAATCTCGGAGCCAGCGGCTCTGGGGACCCCGGCTTGCCAGCCTCGGATTCTTCGGGAGATCCGGCAAGATCGAGAGCCGCCCGGCGCGACAGAGCCGCGGCGGACAAAATGGCAACCTCTTCCTTCCGGATTTCCGGGCCGCCCACATCTTCCGTGGGATGATCCGTCACCTCCGCCGCGACGCTCGGTGGCGGCTCCACGACCGGCTTCGCCGGATCCGAAAAATGGTCTCCGCGAGAAAAAGCCCAATCAAAGCGATCCTCCATCTCGAGGAACGCCTCGAGGTCGGGCTCCACATCCTCAAAGCCAAGTTCTTCTCCGGCCGGGGAAGCCACTCCGGCCGATAATGGCGAGGGCGAAGATTCCTCCAAATCACCGGATAATGGCGAGGGCAGAGATTCCTCCAGATCACCGGATAATGGCGAGGGCGGAGATTCCTCGACACCCCCAAAATCAGGTTCAGCCAAGCCCTCTGTGCCGGCCCCCTCATCTGGCTGTTGCACAGGCTCCCGCCCTAGCGGATGGAGATAGACAAGGCGCCCGCCATAGGAGCCATCGGCTTCGATTTCCTCGCTGGAAACTTCCCCAATAGGCTCTATAGAATCCAGCACACGGGGTCCCAGAGCTTGTCCGGTCAATCCCGTGAACGCGGACGTTTCAGGCGTTACCTCCGGGCTCGGGTCGCCTGGAGCTTGTCCCGTCAATCCCGTGAACGCGGACGTTTCAGGCGTTACCTCCGGGCTCG
>JAJRTK010000168.1 GCA_024278345.1 bacterium
GAAGAAAAGGCCAACCTTTTCACTTCGCACCCACAACAGGCGCGGAGGCTACTCCTCAAGCTCGTGGAGTGGCGGCAACAAAACGCCCTGTACGAAACCATCGATAGAAGGGGACCCACCGAACTCGATCCCCAGCAGCTAGAACAGCTCCGGGCTCTTGGTTATCTTGAGTGAGGCCCAGGTCTCCCTACAGCCCACCATCCAGCAACAATATTCATGGAACACCTTCAGGGGATTATTTCCAAGAGGTGCCTTTTTTCTTATGGTTGCGTTCCGCTCCCGTCGGCGTCCATCCGACCGCCGCCGTCCGCCTGTCATCGCCCGAGGCTATCGCGGGGCAGCCCCCAGATCCGCTCCACCACATAGAATACCGCCGTAAAGCCAGAGTAGAGCGGGAATAGCTGGACTCCGGAATCGGCAGTCATCTTTCACGGAAACCTACAAAACCGGGGACCTGGCGCGGATGGCAAAAAACTCTCGCTTGAAGATGGTGAACCTGGAAGTGTCCCGCTGGATCGTGAGAAAAAATTCCTTTGCCCCACCGGAAGCATCGGCTAGCTTGGTGACTTCTTCAAATGCCACCACCAGCGATGCAGCTTGGGAGTAGTCCTTCCTCCGTTTCCCCTTCAAAATCGCCATGACACGCGTTCGAGTAACGGTTTGAAGGGCTTCAAAGGCCCGTTGCCAATCTTCAGCAGAGAGCGGACGAACCTGGAGGCGGCTCCGCAGAATTTGGCCAGACGCTTGCCAAGCTACGAAGTTCCGGTCTTCGAGCTCTTCGTTGAGCCGGAGAGCCACACAGTCCCATTCCACGGGCATCCACTGCTGGGTGACGGCTGGAAGAAACGAGAGACTCGTCGATTGACGGGGCATCCAAATGCCCATCCCGAAGCCAGACCAAAAACGGGCAGCCTCGGAGCCAACCGGTAGCGCGTCGGTCCGACTCACGGCCAGGAGCAGGAAGGGCACCACCACCGGACCGGGGTGCCCGGGGGCGGCCCAGCCCGTCCCCGGAGCAGAGGCAGCCAACTGGAAGGCGGTGGCTTCCCTCCCGATGAAAAGGGCAAGCAAGCTGGCCAGGCGCGGAGGAACGGCGACTTCTTGCCGTTCGATGGCTTGGTGCTCCACCGCCAAGAGCGCTTCTTGCTCTTCGGTGGTGGCCTCCTGGCGGAGGGCTAAAAGCCGAAGGAGATTGGGGGAAGCTCTCCAAGCCTGGCGCCGGGCCTCCAGGGCGGCGACCTGATCACCCCGCTGTTTGTAGAGCCAGGCAGCAAGATCGGCAAATTCGGCTCGGCTTTCCGCGGTCCGCGCTTTCCGCATATGTTCCATGGCCCTGGCCGCGCCTTCTTCGTAGGCCTTCCGCCATGCCAAACAGTCGATCCAATCGAAGTAGATTCCCTCGCTCTCAGAAGGGTGACGCTTGGCCATTTTCTTGATCTCGGCTTCTTTCCCGTGGAGGAGCAAAGCCTCCACCAGCATCTTGCGATGGTAGGCATCCCTTCGATCCGGGCGCTTGAAACGGCTCCGCAGTAGAGCAATCCAAGCCGGAAGAAACTTCTTGAGAGCTGGAAGTCGATCTCCGGAAACACGGCCTAACGCCTGGAGGATGGGAATTTTTTGCAGGGGTAGAGCATCGCTCACACTCATGAGCACAGCCGGCCGATCCTTCGGCGAAGTCCATTCATAAAGGATCCTCAAGTAGCGCCACATCGCTTCCCGGAGGTTGCCTTCGGCCAACCGTTCCAACTGTTCCAAAGGCACCGGTTCCAAACACTCCTGGTTCACCTCCGCGATGGTGCTGAAGAGCATCGAATAAAAGAGCAACGCCCTGGGCTTGTCTCCCTCTTCGAAAGCGCGATTGGCGATCGCCAGTGTATTGGCAAGCTCTTTCGACTCCAAGGCATCCTCCAGTGCCCCGCCGTTCTCCATCCCGTCCCACGGGTCGTCGTCCTCGTCCCACGGGTCGTCGTCCTCGTCCCAATCGTCATCCTCGTCGAACCATTCATCTCCCTCTTCGCTTCCATCGTAGGAAAGCATGCCGAGGAATTCCGTGAAACCCGGCGGCGAGTCCGGCATCCCCAATGCGCCACTCGTCAAGGCCCCTGCAAAGAGATCCATCAACGTGTTTTCAAGCTCGCTCATACTCTTGGGTCCTGACGAGCCGAAAGGAGAGGGTCTTCTCCCCGAAAAATCGACCATCTCCGGCTCGGGAAGGCTCGAGATGAAAACGTTGAGACCCGCTTCACTGAGGCTTCGGGCAAGGCGGATCACCATCGTCTGGAGCGTTTCATTGGAATAACCGGCCATGAGAGCCTTGAGCCTATCCAGGCCATCCGGGCTCCCGCTTTCGCCCTCTTCCTTGCCATTCTCCCGAGCCCGAGAGTCCGCCGGAACCAGCTCCAGTTGCCGAACCTGGCGCCGACCCTTTTTCTTCGAAACCGCCTTGCGGCCCGAAGCAGGCTTTGCCCCACCTGAACCCGAATCAACCACCTTCCAGATTTTCGCCAATCTCTGATTGATCTCTTCCTTCGAGAACCTCCCCGGATCCAATCCTTCGTGCAGATCGGAAATCTCCCCGTACTCAGGATGGCTGGCATCCTCCAGCACCTCCATGATCCACCCATAGTTCCACGCCCCCCCGCAATCCTCCGGAGGCGCAGCTCGTTTTCCAGCAAGACAGACGGGATGAGTCCAGGTGGGATCTGAAGGAAGAATCTTCTGGAGAAGGATCTCGTGGTCCCAACTGTCGCCAAAGTCGTAAGTGTAGCAAAGCTTGGCGCCCTCTCTCTTGAGAACCTCGTAGAGCCTGGTCGATTCTTCTTCGCCAGCTTCGAATTCACGGACAATACGCCCCTTGTTTTTCAGCGTAAAGGCATGCAGATGGTAGCCCTCCCAATCCATGGCGGTCTGGATGATGATGTGGAGATCGGACAAACTCAAGTCCGCCCGCAAAAGGAACCTCCTCCAGATCGGCGGCCGGATGTTCCGAAGCGATATCTTTGCCTGGTAGATGGACTCGGGGGTTAGTTTCTTGCTCATGGGCTGGACTCGTGGAGAAGTGGAAGGGAAAGAGCGGTGAAAACTAGTCGAACAAGATGCCGTTTGAGTTTAAAGCACAAACCACCATTTTACAAGACATTGAGAACTTCCTCGATGGTGGTAAGCCCTTGCATGACCTTGGAAATCCCATCTTGCTTGAGCGTCGCCATTCCGCCCTGAACTGCTGCCTGGCGAAGGACCTCGGTGCCGACGCGAGCAACGATTCGATCCCGCACATCCTCCGTGGGAACCAACAGCTCGAAAAGCCCCAAGTGACCTCGATAACCCAACTTGTTGCAGGCAGAACAACCCACGGCCTTGAAAAACTTCGTCGCCGGCGGAAACCGAAAGCCGATCTCCTTTTGAACCTCTTCCGACGGATGGTAGGCCTTGCGGCAGTGGGAACAGAGCCGGCGAACAAGCCTCTGCGCCAAAATCGCCGAGATGGCCGCCGACACCAAGAACGACTGAATCCCCATGTCCAGCAAGGTCTGCACGGCGGTGCAAGTATCATTGGCCAGCATTCGCCCAAGAACGATCCTTTTGGAGAACGAGCCCTGGATCAAGATTCGCGCTGTCTCCGAGCTCTGGATCTCGCCGCACATCAAAACGTCGGGCTCCTGATTCATGAGGGACCGAAGAGCCTCTTCAAAGGTGAAATCCACCTTCCCGTCGTATTTGCCAGTGGTGAGGCCGGGGATTTCGTATTTGATGATGGTCTCGAGAGTTGAAACGCTCTTGTGCGGAGCATTGAGATGGTTCAGCGCCGCGTAGAGAGTCGAGTTCTTCCCGCTCCCCGGAGGCCCCGCCACTAGAATGAGGCCATTGGGGCGATCAAGGATCTCCGTAAACTTTTCCACGATGGGCCCGGTGATTCCTAGCTGAGGAAGCTCGTGCTGCAAGGTGCGGCGAAAATGGATCTTGATCACCAGTTTCTCGCCAAAAAGAGACGGAAAACCAAAGACATCCATCTCCACTTTCCGCTCGCTGACCACGCGCTTGTGGAACCCGCGCTGGGGAATCGTCCTCCGAGTGATATCCATGGACGAAATGACCTTGACCCGGTTGATCGCCTTGCCAAAAAACTCAAGGGGCAGCTCGCGGTACTTCCGGAGCACGCCGTCCATGCGCATCCGGATCACGGCGATCTCTTCGAACGGTTCCATGTGGATATCCGTCACGTGTTTCTCTACCGCCATGTTGATCAGATCGTCCACCATCCCGATGACGGACTCCTCTTCCTCCCCGCTCCCACCTGCTGGCGGCCCGGGAAGCCCACTCGGGTCCAAGCGCAACGTCTTCTTTTTCACCGGGTACCTCCCTTTCCGATTGCGGGACTTTCCAAGGCATCATCCTAGAAAATCGCCTTCGTTTCTTTGCAAGCGTCTCGCCATCAGCTTTCCAATCCCCCCACTCCCGCCCAGCAGACCGACTTGAGAGTCGCTAGTATTTCTAGCACCATCCTACCAATATTTTCTTGTGTTGCGTTCCGCTACCATCAGGCGCCGTCCGACGCCTGCTGTTCGCCACGTTCCCCCCCGGCCGCGGCCATCACGCCGAAGAACGGAGAACCCGCCGGACCGTCACCCAATCTGGCCTTCTCCCTCATGAAGACCGCCTCTCCACAACCGGCCCGACCTGGTCCAAAACTTCCGTGGCCCTATCAAGCTGCTCCTCCATCTCCTTAAGAAGCCTGGGCAAAGGTGTGCTGGCACGCTCCAAGCGTCCATCCATCGAGCCAAGGCGCCCAATGGTTCCCCCCAAGGTCGAGGCTGTCCGGATCAACTCGCCGTAAAGCTCCGTCAACGCCTGCTCCGCCTCCCGGAGCTGCTCCAAAGAGTGCTCCTGGAACGACCGCTGCCGCACCAAGTCGCCCAAAAGCAACGTGTCGGTCTCCGACTCGATCTCGGCATCCAAGGTCTGGATCACCTCGAAGATCTCCCCTTCGTCCAGATCGGCCAAGGCATCCTCGAGCCGCTGGATCCTCACCGCCAGGAGAAGTGCTCGCTCTCCCATCTCTTCGAGCACGGGTAGCTCCGGAGCCAGCTCCTTGAACAGGGACCGCGATTCCCCGGTGAGCATATCGTGGACCGCCGAATATCGCAGAAGGATCTTCCGGATGAGCTTCTTGAGCCTTGAAGAGCGGAGCTTCGGGAGCACTTCCCGGCATCGTGCGGCCAGCGCCGGGGCTCCACGCCGGGCCTCTCCGCCGGTCAACCGCCCCAGCGGCGAAGAAAAGAGAAGGCGGAGGAGCGGCATCGCCAAGATCACCGCGATCCAAACAAGCACCACGGGATCGTCGAATACAGCCAACAGAATCGGCATCACAATCATGGCGTAAATGGCGGTCCAGGCGGTCATATCCCGCCATCCCAGCTTGAACATATTGAACTGGTGGCAAATCGTCGCCGGCACGCCCATCGCCTCAAAACGGGAAGCCACCTCTTCGGCGGCCTTCTTGCTCAGCCCTCGAAACGCCTCCGTGGGAAGGTTCCGGAGCTTCCGGTCCATGCGCTTGGTGTTTTCCACGGATTGCCCCGTCAATTCTTCCACCAAGGCCACCACCTGGGCCTTTTGCTGGTAGGTGAGGGGATCCCTCCGGTGACCGTATCTCCATCTGACCTTCCACCATGCCCAGCCCTTGAGGTAGACGGAGTGCCAGCCGCGGTTTTTCCGACTCAGGGCCAAGGGCTCGCACCCGCATTCAAGGCAGATGGCCATGAAGGGCAACATCGGCTCGTGACACCGGAAACAACAGCGTGTCCCCTCATCCAGGCGTGCCAGGGCACTGGATTCCTTTGGTAGAGAGGAACGGACGAGGCATTCCCGCATCTCGGCGGCCGTCTGAAAACGCCGGTCCGCATCCTTCTCCAGCGCCCGGGCCACCAGGTCATCAAACCATTGGGGCAGGTCGGGGCGCAGCTCCCGCAGCCGTGGCGGCGGGGTTTCGATATGCTGCCGGAGCACCTCGTACAGGGGGCCTCTGAAAGGAAGGCGTCCAGTGGCCATTTCGTAAAGGACCACGCCGAAGGAGTAGAGATCCGCCCGAGGATCCACCACCGAACCGCTCAACAGCTCTGGCGCCCCGTACTCCGGCGTCGCCAGAAGTGCCGTCCCCATGGTCATCCCCACCAGCCCGGTCATGTGCGCCAAACCGAAATCCACGAGCTTCACCCCGCCATCGGCACCCACCAGGATATTCTGCGGTTTCACATCGCGGTGAACGATCCCCTGACCATGAGCCGCCTCCAACGCCGCCGCCATCTGAGCACCCAAGTGAAGAATCTGCTCGAAAGGCAGACGGCCGCTTCTTCGCAGGAGTCGTTTGAGATCCGAGCCTGGCAGAAATTCCATGGTAAAGAAAAGCTGCTCCCCATCCTCCACAAGCTCGAAAATCCGCACGATGTTCGGGTGGTCCAGCTTCCTGGCCGCCGCCACCTCCCGCTCGAAGCGCGACCGCAGGATCGGCTGCGACCGGAGGTGCGGGAAGAGCACTTTAACGCACAGCTCGGTCCCCAGGCGCCGATCCAGAGCCAGGTAGACTTCGGCCATCCCGCCTTGCCCAAGAAAGCCGCGGATTTCAAAGCGATCCGCCAGGACTTCTCCAGTTTCCAACAGCATCGAGGCACCTTTCGCTCACTCCTCGGGCCGCGAAATCATCGCCCACCGAGGCCCCAGAAGAGCTTACGGCCCGCAAGAGGGTCTGGAGTGAGAATAAACGACAAAGATCGCCTCCACAAACCGGGCTCCGGTTTTCGGTGGTGCTCCGGTTTTTTTTGTGATGGCTCAAGAGGGGTGACAAGGGGCGAGTAGCGGGTGCCGGAGGGCGCCCGATGGGAGCGGAACGCAACCTTGAAGCCGATTTTGCGCTTTCCGCCGCGAAGCGATAACTTCGGCATGATGAATGGCGATCTCCTTCAGCACCCGGACAGAATCGGAGAATACCGTATCCTCGGCTGCATTGGACAGGGGGCCATGGGCACGATCTACCGTGCGGAGCACCCCCGCCACCCGAACCAGGTGGCGCTGAAAATCTTGCGGCGGGAACGGCTCCAGCAGATGCCTCGCGCGCGGCGGGAAATCCAGGCTCTTGCGCGAATCTCCCACCCCGGCGTCGTAAGAATCCTCGACAGCGGAAACCTTGACGGGCTGCCATGGTATGTCATGGACTTCATCGAAGGGCCGACGTTCAGGGAGTACTGCAAGCAGTTTGGCGGTTTCGGGAATGGCGCTTCCCTCAGTGCGCCCTTCAATTCCGTGGACCTCAAGCAGATGTTGCGGATCGCGGTTCGGATCAGTTGGCCGCTGGCCTATCTTCACGGCGAGGGGATCGTCCACCGGGATCTGAAGCCGGAAAACATCCTCATGGGCGCGGATGATCGGCCAGTGCTGGTGGACTTTGGGCTGCACCAGGAGTTTGGCGGCGGTTCCAGCCGGGAACAGTTGGCGCCGGAGGGCGGGATATCCGGAACGCTCCGCTATATGTCCCCCGAGCAGATTCGCGGGCGCCTCGTTGACGCCCGGGCGGATCTTTATTCGCTGGGTGTGGTGCTGTACGAGATGTTGGTGGGGGAGCCTCCCTTCAAAGCCGCGACGCCTTATCTCCTTGCGCGGGCGCACATGAAGCAGCCCTCGGTTCCGCCTTCGGAACGGGTGGGTGGCGTGCCGTTCGAGCTTGACGAATTGGTGCTCCGCTTGCTGGAGAAAGATCCCCGGGATCGCCTGGGATACGCCGATGATGTCGCCATGACTCTGCGGCGGATGGGGATTTTGGAGCGTCCCGGCCCCGATTGGCCCCGGCCGAAGCCTTACCTGTATCGGCCCGCGCTGGCGGGCCGCCGGAAAGAGCTCCGGAAACTCCAGAACTTTCTGAAACGCCTGGACTCGAGCCGAGGCGGGATGCTCTTCATCGGTGGCGAAACCGGTGTGGGCAAAACGCGGCTCGCTCTGGAGCTGTCGCGGGAAGCCAGGCGGAGGAAGGTGCTGGTTCTCACCGGCGGCTGCATGCCTCCCGCGGATCGGCGAAGCGGAACCAGCCCCCGGATCAGCGCCCCCTTGGCGCTGCTTCGCAACCCTCTTCGCGGCATCGCCGATTGGTGCCGGCAGATGGGTGAAGCCGAAACCAAAAGGGTTTTGAGGCAGCGCACCCGGATCCTGGAACCTTATGAGCCTTCCTACGCTGATTTGCCCGGCCTGGAGGAAGAGGCCACTCCGGTGGATCTTCCGTCAAGAGCGGCACGCGACCGTCTTTTCAACGCTCTGCGGGAGATTCTTGCAGCCGTCGCCGAGGCAACCCCGGTCATCGTGCTCCTTGACGACATCCAATGGATCGACGAGCTGGCCATGGAATTCTTGGAACGGCTCGCCCGAACAAAAGCTTTGGACAATACGCCCGTCCTCCTGGTGAGCACATACCGGCCGGAAGAATTGGACGACCGCCTTCGAGAGCTGATCCAAGAAGCCGGAGAGGATTTGATCCTGCTCAAGCGCCTTTCGGATCGGGAAGTGGCCCGGATCGTCGCCGACATGCTGGCTTTCGACGAACCACCGGAAAAACTCACGGCCTATCTGGCAAAGCAGTCTGAAGGAAACCCTTTCTTCGTCGCGGAGTACCTGCAAGCCGCGGTGGAAGATGGCATTCTAGCACGGGATGAAGACAGCCGGTGGCAGGTGGTGGATCCATCTGAAAGCCAGGGCGACTACGACCCGCTCCACATGCCGCAGTCTCTGCGGCAGATCATCGAGCGGCGCTTGCAGGGCCTCCGGGAACCAACACTCCTGGTGGCATCGGCGGCAGCGGTCATCGGCCGCGGTGCGGCGCCGAAACTCCTTGGCCTCATGACTGGCCTCGACGAAACCCAACTTCTGCACGAAGTGGAAGAGCTCATCCGGCGCCAGGTCCTGGAAGAACAGGAAGATGGACGGCTTCGGTTCACCCACGACAAGATCCGCGAAATTGCGTACGGTCGCCTTTGGGGAATCCGCTACAGGAAGCTCCATCGGGCGGCGGCTCAAGCGATTGAGCAGCTCATGGGGAAGAACGATGACGATTGGCTCGGCTCCCTGGGCAACCACTGGGAGTGCGCCGGCAATGCCAAGCGAGCCAGGAAATGCTATCTGGCCGGCGCTCGAAAGGCTATCGCTCACTACGCCCACCAGAAGGCGGAGCAGCTCTATGGAGCCTACCTGAGCCTGGTCCCGCTCCCCACGCGGAAGAGTCTTGTCGTGCGGAACGAGCTGGCGACGAAGATCCTGGAGGTTCAAGGCAGAAACAACGAGGCACTGGCGCAACACCGGACGGCCGAGCGGGAAAGCCGCCAGATCGGGGATCAAAAGGCCTGGAGCCTCAGCCTCTTGGGCCAGGGCCGCATCTGGCACAGTCTGGGTAAGCTGGAAATGGCTCGAGAGTTCTATCTCCGCGCCCTGGAAATCAGCCGGGGCGGCAAGCACCGCCAAACGGAGAGCAAGGCCCTGGGAAACCTGGCTCTTGTGGAATGGGAGACAGGCAACAATGAGAGCGCCCGAGTACTCTTCGAGCAGGACGTGGAACTCACCCGCCGGATCGGGGATCGGAGCGGCGAGGGGATCAGTCTGGGGAATCTGGGGCTCCTCCACCTGGATGAAAACCGGCCCGAGGTGGCCTTGGACTACCTGGAGCAGGATCTGGCCATCGCGCGAGAAGTGGGGAATCGTTGGAGCGAGGGGGTCAGTCTCTTGAACATTGCCTCGATCCACTTCGACCGCGGAAATCTAGCCAAAGCCGGGAAGCTGCGTCTGGAAGCTCTTGGCATCGCCCGAGAGATCGGTCACCGCGTCTTCGAGGCCAACGTGTTGAAGAACCTCGCCCACCACTCCCGCCTGGCGCTGGGTGACTTTGAACGGAGCGATCACCTTCTGGACACGGCCGAAGCCATGATGCAAGAAATGGGCTGCTCCCACCAGCTCGCGAGCTGCCTTTGCGAACGGGCCCTCAACCAGTTGGCGCGCAATCGCAAACCGCCAGAAACTCTGGTCCAACGCGCCCGGCGGCTCGCTCGAATCGACGCCAATCCCGACAGCGCAATCGGCCGGGAAATCGCTCTGATGGAACGGCGAATCGAAGCCTTCGATGCCGGAAAAGAGCTCCACAGGGGCGAACTCCTCCAGGAATTGCCCCCGCCTCTCCAAGACAAGCTCCTGGAGCTCATGGAAAACCAAGGCTACTGACTTGGGAGCGTGGAACCCCGCCATCTAGTCCGAAAGCCTGCTTGTGTGGTAAAAGCCAGATCCAACCAACCATGACCCAAAGGATCCGAACCCATGAACCGGCGCGATTCCCTGGTAGCTTTTGGCGCAGCCGATCTGGAGCGGTTCTTGGCCTTGGCTCAAGACCGAAAAACGCTGGTAGTGGGCGATCTCTTGCTCGATCACCACCTTTGGGGGAAGGCAGAGCGAATTTCGCCGGAGGCACCGGTTCCCGTCGTGCGGGTCGGCGGTGAAGAAAACAGCCTTGGCGGTGCCGGGAACGTGGCGCGGAACCTCCGGACCATCGGCTGCCAGGTCAGGCTTTGCTCCGTCGTGGGCATCGACGAGGCTTCCAACAGGTTGGGAGAACTTCTGGAAGAAGCCGGCATTGAGGCGATCCTCCAGGAAGACCCGGAGAGAATCACGGCGAAGAAAACTCGGATTCTAGCCGGCGGACAGCAGATCCTCCGCGTCGATCAAGAAAGCTCCCGACCGCCTCCGCCAGGGATCGAGGGGGAATTCATCCGGCAGGTGGAGGCTCAACTGGATTGGGCCGAGGCCGTGTTCATCTCCAACTACCAGAAAGGCGCCATCACCCCTCTTCTACTCAAGAGCCTGCTTCCCGCCCGCCCCGATCTTCCCGTCTACGTCGATCCGCGAGGCCGGGATCTGAGCCGGTACCGCGGGGCCACCTTGATCAAACCCAACTTGCGAGAGGCTTCGCTGGCAGCGGGCCAAGAAATCGTCGATGATGCAAGCCTTTCCCAGGCAGGCAGGCGACTGCTGGAAGAATCTGACCCCGAGCTTCTGCTCATCACCCGGGGAGGCCGCGGGATGAGCCTCTTCCTGAAAAATGGCAAACGGATCGACGTAGCGGCCGCCGAGCAGAATGTCTTCGATGTCACCGGCGCTGGCGATACCGTACTCGCCTTCGCGGGGCTGGGCCACTCGTGCGGCCTCGGCTTCCCACAGGCTGCCCGCCTGGCCACGGAGGCCGCGGGGATCGTGGTCCAAAAGCTCGGAGCCGCCGCCGTCGAGGCCCGGGAGTTGGAAGAGGCGTTCGGCCTCCCCAGAACGAGCGACAAGGAAGTCACGCCCGGCGAAGCGGCGGCTCTCATCCGCCTGGCCCGGCGGCAGGGGCAAACCGTCGTTTTCACCAACGGCTGCTTTGACCTGCTCCACGTGGGACACATCCACTTGCTCCGCCAAGCGCGGGAGCTAGGGGATTTGTTAGTGATAGGCCTCAACACCGACCGCTCCATCCGCGAGATCAAAGGCCCCCTCCGACCTCTCATCTCTCAGCACGAACGCTCCCACATGCTAGCCTCCATCGACGCCGTCGATCTGGTGGTCCTGTTCGACGAATCCACACCCGTGGAACTTCTCCGCCAGCTCCAGCCCGACATCCTGGTCAAGGGTGCCGACTACACACGCGACGCGGTGGTGGGCGGTGATATCGTGGAGGCCAACGGCGGAAGGATCGAGCTCATCGATCTCAAGGAGGGCCGCTCCACATCGAAGATCATCCAGAATATCCTGGAACGATACGGAACCCCGCGACGCGGGCAATAGCGTTCCGGAGCAATCGTGCTCCAAAATGACGGCAGACCGGTCATCAGCAGCCATGGGGAAGATGTGACTATGGATAACCCGCACTCTGAGATCAAAGCCCATTTCGAGGCCCACCTGGCACTGGTCCAACGGGCCTCGCAAGGTCTGACAGGCCCGATATCAAGAGCTTTTCATCTTCTTTCTGCCTGCCTCTTTTCCGGCTCGAAAGTCCTGGTTTGCGGCAATGGCGGCAGTGCCGCCGATGCCCAGCACTTCGCAACGGAACTGGTGGTCCGATACCGCCACCAGCGGAGCCCCATGGCGGCTTTGGCCCTCACCACCGATTCCTCCATCCTCACCGCCGCCGCCAACGACGATGGCTTTGCCACTGTCTTCCAACGCCAGGTGGAGGCCCTGGGCCGACCGGGAGATCTCCTTCTGGCCATCAGCACAAGCGGCGATTCAGAAAACATCTTTCGAGCCTGTTCCAGCGCCATGAATCTGGGCCTGGGCCTCATCGCCCTCACCGGGGAGTCGGGGGGACGGCTGGCCGGCCTCCTCGGGCCAGATCTCAACGCCGAAAATGTCATGCTCCTAAAGGTACCGGGCCAAAAAGCCGACGAGGTCCAACAAATCCATCTTCTGGTGCTCCACGTCCTCTGCGAATTGCTGGAAGAAAAAGCCCGGAGGCGTTGAGTTGAGCCGATTTCCAGAAGCCGATCTTCGGAAGGTGAAGACGATCCCCCACGGAGAACGGCCAAGACATGTCTCCCGGGAAGAGTTCGCGCGACCCGTGGCTGCCGATGCCACTCTCTCCGAGTTCCTGGACGCCTTGCCAAGATTCCTCAAGGCTCAAGAGCTGGCGGTTCTGGTGGAAGCCATCTGTGAGGCCCGCCGCAAGGGCGCTCCCTTTGTTATCGCCATGGGGGCCCATCTGCTCAAGGTCGGGCTCGCGCCACTCTTGATCGATCTCATGGAAAAGGGCTTCCTCACGGCGCTGGCCCTCAACGGAGCCGGAGTCATCCACGACGTGGAGATCGCCCTTTTCGGGCGAACGTCCGAAGATGTCGCCAGTTCCCTGGACGACGGGACCTTTGGTTTTTCCGCGGAAACCGCGGAGGCTGTCAACGGCGCCGTCCTCCAAGGCCACCGGAAAAACCTGGGCTACGGCGAAGCCATGGGCTTTTTCCTAGACCGTCTGAAGAATTGCCCCTACCGCCATCTCTCGCTGCTCCACGCCGCCCACCGGCTGGGACTTCCCGTTACGGTGCATGTCGCTCTGGGAACGGACATCGTTCACCAGCATCCCAGCGCTGACGGCCAGGCCATCGGAGCCACCTCCATGCGGGATTTCCGGATTCTGTGCGAGGTCCTCCGTCACCTCTCCGGCGGCGTCTGGCTGAATCTCGGATCCGCGGTCGTCCTCCCCGAGGTCTTTCTCAAGGCCCTTTCAGTGGCCAGGAACCTCTACGGTCCCATCCAGGATTTCACCACCGCAAACCTGGACATGCTCCAACACTACCGGCCATCGCAAAACGTCGTCCGTCGCCCAACCCGCCTGGGATCGAGCCGCGGCATCAGCATCACCGGACACCACGAGATCCTGGTCCCCCTCCTCTGCGCCGCTATGAAATCGCAATGGGCCAAGGAAGAGGCAGAAAAAGCTTCTTCATAGGAAAAAGCCCTCGCCACCCAAGACCCGGATATCGTTGACGATGAACCCATGTCGTCCACCAGAGGCCAACCACGAAGATTTTGCCTCCGTTCCCGAGGGATTCCCTCCAAGAGCTTCATCAACACCTTGGACTTTTCGTTTAGGGCGTGGTTCCCGATAAACTTTTTCTTTTCTTCGTGTTGCATTCCGCTCCCGTCGGCGTCCGTCCGGCCACCGCCGTCCGCCCATCATCGCCCTTCTCCCCTGACAGCCACCCGCAAAAAAAAAAAACCAAGGGAAGGGCGCACCATTTGTAAATACCGCCAAGAACCGCGAGACAAGGCCAAAGGGCCGGAGTCCGGGAACCGACTCCACCAAAAGGATTTTTTTCAAGGTATCAGGTCATTTTCCTTGAATTCACCCCCTTCCCCCTTGACATAAAGGTTGCATGGACCTATATAAGGGTTACGCTAACCTTATATTTGTGAGTTACGCGCTTCCTCAGGTAGCCAAAGCGAAGGCCAGTGTCACAATGGAGACAAGAGATGGAAAGCTTGATCCACGAAAGAGTAAGCGTCTCCTTGGGCTCGATCTCGGGCCGCGAGCACCGGCGAACTCGCCGGAACAACCAGGATGGCGTCTCCGTGTCGGTTTCGGACGGGCTCATCGTGGCGGCGGTGACGGATGGCTGCTCATCAGGGAGGTTTTCCGAGGTGGGAGCTCTTCTGGGAGCCCGGTGGCTGAGCCGCTGGATTCCGGAAGGTTGGGATCCGGCGATTCCTCTTCCCCAGTTGATCGCCTGGATCGAGGCCGGGTTGCTCCAGTTCCTGGAAACCCTTGCATCTGCTCTTTCCCCGGACCTGGAATCGGCTTGGGAGATTGTGAAAGAGTATCTGCTCTTCACCTGGATGGTGGCGGTTATCGATCCTGAACGGAGCGTCATCTTCGGGATCGGCGATGGCGTGTGGTCGGTGAACGGCCAGGTGACCCGCCTTGACGCTGGGGTCTCCAATGCGCCGCCGTATCTGGCCTACCGCCTTGTCCCGGATCGCGTTGAAGAAATGGAGGCGGCGGATCTCAGGACAGCCGTTCACGTGGCGATGCCTACGCCATTCGTCCGGAGCCTCATCGTGGGAAGTGACGGGTTGAACGATCTTCTTGACGGCGCCAAGAGAACCTTGAAGGATGGCTCGCTCCAGGGCGGTCTGGAGCAGTTCGAAAGAGATCCGCGGTATGCCAGAAACCCATCGCTCCTCCAGAAACGGCTGGCGGTCATCGGGGACTTGAATGGCCGCCTTAGGGACGACACCACCATGGTCTTCATCCGTGGGGAGGGTTGACCGATGCAAGTTTTTTCCGCTGGCCACGGCCTGAAACTGAATGACAAGAACCTGCTTGGGATCGGCGGCGAGGCCCGGGTTTACCGTTGGCGAAATCTAGCGGTGAAGATTCTTCACCCCATCGATCCCAAGCTCGCGGGGGCCGAAAAGTCGCGAGCCCGGAAGATGCGGGCGGCGAAGATCGAGAAGATTCGGGATTTTCCTCGGAACCTTCCACCACAAGTGGTGGCGCCCATGGATCTCGTGACGGATCGAGCCGGCCATCCGCTGGGGTATACGATGCCCATGGTCCCAGGGGCGGAGGATCTCTTCCTTCTCTCCCGCCGGCGCTGGCGAGAGGGAGTCTTCTCCAACGCCACGGTGACAGAGCTCTTCCGGGAGATCCACGGCGTCGTGGGCAAGATCCACTCCAGCGGCGCCGTCATCGGAGATCTCAACGACGCCAACATTCTCTTCGCCGGAACCCGGCCCTGGTTTATCGACGCGGATTCCATGCAGTTCGGGAGGCATCTCTGCACGGTGGCGCACGAGAGGTTCCTCGACCCGATCCTCTACGGCGCCGACCTGACCCGCGGCCCCGTTTTCACCTGGGACACCGACTGGTATTCCTTTTCGGTGCTCCTCTTTTCGAGCCTGCTCTACGTCCATCCCTACGGCGGAGTCCACAAGGTCCACAAGACCCTTCTCCGGCGGGCCGAGGCCCGGCACAGCATTCTTCGGCCCGACGTCAACTACCCCAAGGCGGCCACGCCCTTCTCCATTCTGCCCGATGACCTGCTCCACTGGTTCGAAGGCCTCTTCGACAAAAAACAGCGAGACCTCTTTCCGGCCGGCCTTCTGGAGATCGCCTGGAATTCCTGCTCATGCGGGGCGGAACATGCTCGGGCCGCCTGTCCTCTCTGTGGCGCGGGCCGGAAACCGGTGGTCCGGGAAGCTGTCCGCTTCCACGGAAAGTGCCGGGAAACGGTGATCTTCCGGTGCCGTGGCCGGATTCTGGAGGCCGTGGTCCAGGGGAACCTGAAGATCCTTTATCAGGAAGGGGATTCGGTCCGGCGGTAAGATGGTACCCTGGTGTTGGAGCAGCGGCTCCAGCCGGGGATGAGATTTGCCATCTCGGGGCCGGCCACATGGGTTGCCCTCGGGTGTCAACTGGTCAAAGTGGAGGGGGAACGCCCCACCGGGCGGCTTCAGACGGGACTCTTCGGCACGGAGCCCAGCTTCGACGCCAACTCCCGGGGCTGCTTCCACCTGGACCACGAGTGGCTGGTGGACGGGGCTGGCGGGACGCGGGTAGGCAAGGTTCTGGAGGGTCAAACCTGGTTCCGCGTGGGAGAAAAACTGGGATTCGGTTTTTACCGGGCGGGTCTCCTGACCTTTTACTTCTTGTTCCGCCCGGGCCGGGCGGGCCTTCTCGATATTGCTCTGCCGCCCATGGACGGGCGTCTTCTGTCGGTCTCGGCGGTCTTCGACGAGGAGCATGTCCTCTTCTCCACGCTGGTCGAGAAAGGGGGCCGGGAGAGGGCATCCCTTTTCCTTGTGGGGAGTGATGGTGGGCTCGTGGCCAGTCTTTCGGGCAGCCCGGAAGAGAGCGAATGTCTTTCCAGCGTGGAGGGGAAGGCCCTTCTGGGAGGACGGATCCTGTGTGCCGCCGAGCAGGGACTACTGTCGCTCCACGTGGACCGGAAGAGCAAAACGATAGGAGAGGGAACTTTCTTCACCGACACCGAGCCTTTTGTCCAGGGGGGGGCCAGGCTGCTTCCCGGTCCCGGGGGCTCGGTCTACGTTGTCACTGAGCGCCGGGTCTCTCAATTGAGCCTGGCATGAAAGGAGTAAAAAACGAGCGACGAAGCCGCCGCTCCCCGGATTCCGGTGGCGCTTCGACCTCCGGCTGTCCGCTGGCGATTGGGGCAAGAGGGGCGAGTAGCGGGCGTCGGATGGCGCCCGATGCGAGCGGAAGTCAGCAATTGATGAAGAGCGATCCGAGTTTTGACAACGGTCACAATTTTTTCCGAAATAAGGAAGGAGAAAGCCATGAAGATGCCATTCCCCAGGTTTTATGAGCCGGCCAAGGTCGGCGAGATCTACCTTGAACGGAACGCCCATGTTTCCGACGTTGCCGAGGAATTCCGTGAAAGGGGAGGCGTACGGCCGGCGGGGCGGGACAAGTTCCGTATCGCGGCGTTCGGGATCGATTGCCAGGTCGATTTCTGCATTCCCGGCGGAAGCCTCTTCGTTCCTGGCGCCGTGGAAGACACCCGCCGAAGCATCGAGTGGATCTACGGGAATCTTGACAAGATCACCGGCCTCCACTTTTCCATGGACACCCACCGCGTCTTCCAGATTTTCCATCCTGGATGGTGGATTGACGATCAGGGGTGCCACCCGAAACCCATGACCATCATTCGCCATGATGACGTAAAAACAGGGAAGTGGAAGCCGGTGAGCCATCCCAGGGAGTGCCTGGAATACTGCCGGAAACTGGAACAGACCGGCAAGTACATCCTGACCATCTGGCCTTACCACACGCTTCTTGGAGGGCTGGGTCACGCGCTGGTTCCCGCTCTTATGGAGGCCGCCATTTTCCATGCAGTTTCCCGAATGACCCAGACCCACTTCGAGACCAAGGGAACCCACGCCATGACCGAGAATTACTCGGTCCTCTCCCCCGAGGTCCAGGAGCTGGGCGGGCAAGTGGTGGGCGGCTTCAACGCTCCCTTCTTCAAACTGCTCATGGAGTACGACCGGATCTATATTTTCGGGCAGGCCAAGAGCCACTGCGTGCTCTCCACAATCCGGGACATCCAGACGCGGGTCCGGGCGACGGACGCCGGGCTGGCCGAAAAGGTCTGGATCTTGGAGGACGCCATGAGCTCCGTTCCGGCTCCTCCGTTGGATCCACTGCCGCCGGAGCTTGATTTCCCGCGCATTGCCGACGCGGCCATGGACGATTTTCGCCGCTCGGGGATGCGGATCGTCAAGACCTCCGATCCCGTGGACTTCTAGGGCCGCGGGCCACCTCCAACGGGGAAGACAACCTTCCGAAACATCACGGGAGACAGCGCCATGAGCAGCAGACAACTCACAAACCTTTTTTCTGGAGCGGTCCAGGACGGCATTTTGAGCCAGGGCTCCTCGTCCATGCTCACCGGTTCTCTGGGCCCCGTAGTCATTGCCGGCGCGGCCGGGATGGCCGCCGAAGATATACCTTCTTCCGACGTGACCTTGATCACCGTCGTCATCGACAAGTCCTCCAGCATCGGTTATTCCGGCCTGGAGAATGCCGTTCGAAGCGGCCAACAGATGCTGGTGGATGCGTTTGCCGCCAGCCGCGAGGTGGACGACATCCTCATGGCCCTCTGGACCTTCAACGACAAACAGAAAGTGGTTCATTCCTATCTGCCGGTCTCTGACGCACGAAAACTCGACAGGCGGAACTACCGCACGTCGGGTGCCACCGCTCTCTACGACACTTGGTGCGACGCCTTGGCCGCCAACGTGGCCTATGCCCAGAAGCTCCGGGACAGCGGGACACCATGCCGGAGTGTGGTGGTCATCATCACTGATGGCGAGGATGTCTGTTCCAAGCGGAGATCTTCGGACTGCGCGAAGCTGAGCCGCGATCTCCTGGCGTCGGAACAGTTCGTCCTGGCCTTCGTCGGCGTGGGGCGGGAAGCGGACTTCCGCGCCGTCGCCCGCGGCATGGGCCTGCCCGAAGGCTCCATCCTGGTCCGGAAAAAAATCACGCCCTCGGCTATGCGCCAGGTCTTCCAAATGGTGAGCCAGTCCGCCATCCGCGCCAGCCAGGGTCTTATCCAGCCAGGCCCCAACGCCGGATTCTTCCAGCCATGAGCAAGAGAAAATCAACCCATTGTGGTGACTCCCAGGAGTCGGCGGCGCTTCGGGACTTCCGGGCCGCCGACTATCCTCGGCCGGCTGTAACCGTGGACCTGGTTGTTTTCACGATTCTCGACACCGACCTCAAGTTGCTGCTCATCCGGCGCCGCGAGCACCCTTTCAGGGGAAAGTGGGCGCTTCCCGGTGGATTCGTCCGCGTGGGCGACGAAGTCGTGGACCAAGGAGAAAACCTGGAGGATGCGGCGGAGCGGGAGCTGGCCGAGGAAACGGGGCTTCCACGGGGTTCCGTCTTCCTGGAGCAGCTCTACACCTTCGGCCGCGCCGGGCGTGACCCGAGGATGCGGGTCATCACCGTGGCCTACTACGCCCTGGTGCGGCCGACCCTGGCACCATTCGTCCACGCCGGAAGCGATGCGTCCGACGCACGGTGGGCGTCGATCCAAGAGCTCGAGCCCGCGGCCCTGGCTTTCGACCACGAGCTGATCCTCCGAAAGGCGCTGGAACGGATCCGAGGTAAGATCGACTACTCGGCCATCGCCTTCGAGCTCGTGCCTGAGACCTTCAGCATCACCGAGCTCCGGGCAGTCCACGAAGTCATCAAGGGAGAAAGCTACGACCCGGCCAATTTCCGGCGGCGGTTCAAAAGAATGCTCGCGGACGGGATCCTGGAACCCGCCCCTGGGAAGAGGGCGACCGGGAGGCGGCCTGCCGCCGTCTACCGGTTCAAGGACCGGAGAACATCTGGGGACTGAATCCGTGATCCATACTGGTCGTTCTCCACGGTGCCCCAGGCAACCCCGGCCTTGCCGGATCCAGTCTGATCTTCGCTGCTTGGATGGATCGGGCATGCCCGCGAAGGGGCTTCTCCAACTTGCACGCCTCCGCCATGTCGTGCGACAATTGGAGCGGTTTTCCAAACGAAAATGTTCTTCCTAAATCACCAGCATCTCTTGAGATTTGGCTGGTTTTTTGCAGTTTCCACTGGCCGTTTCACCATGCACCAGAGGGGCACCCCCCTTTTCGCCGAATCGATTCGGAGGATACCCGATGCCAGGACGTCAGCCCGTCAAAACCGTCGCCCTCGTCACGCCCCCGTACCACTGCGGCGTCGTGGAATCCGCCGGCACCTGGCTGCCTTTGGCCCTGGTCTACGTTGCGGGAAGCTTGCAAGAGGCCGGCTACGACGTGACCCTTTACGACGCCATGAGCCTGTTCCACGAACATTCCGAGATCCAGGCGACACTGGAAAAGCTCAAACCCGACGTCGTCGGGTCCAGCGCCATCACCGCGACCTATTTGGATGCCGTGGAGGTCCTCCGCACGGCAAAGCGCCTCAATCCCGATGTCATCACTCTCTTGGGCGGCGTCCACCCCAATTTTATGTGGCGGGAAACCCTCCAAGAATATGGCGACGTCGTAGACTTCATCGTCAGAGGTGAAGGTGAGCTGACCTCCGTGGAGCTCCTCCAAGCCCTGGAGGCTGGCGACGATCCGGACAAGGTCAAGGGAATCGCCTACATCCGCGACGGCAGGCCCGTGGCCACTCCTCCCAGGCCCTTCCTGGAAAACCTTGACAAGCTGCCTCTGGGTTGGAACCTTATCGATTGGTCCATCTATTCCTACCGCCCCAAGCCAGACTCCATCCTGGGAGTCGTCAGCTCCTCGCGGGGCTGCGACCAAGGCTGCACCTTCTGCTCGCAACAGCGGTTCTGGGAGCGCAGCTGGCGTGCCCGATCCCCTGAAAACTTCGTTGACGAGCTGGAACATCTGAGCCGCACCTACGGCGTCAATATTGTCATGCTCGCTGACGAAACCCCCACCATCGACGAGGAGCGCTGGCGCAGCCTCCTGGACGAGCTCATCCGGCGCAACCTCGACATGGAGATCCTCATGGAGACCCGCGTCGATGACATCCTTCGGGACCGAGAGATCCTGCACCTTTACAAAGAAGCCGGGATCGTCCATATCTACGTCGGCGTCGAGTCGCCCCACCAAAAACAGGTGGACATCTTCGAGAAAAATGTCCTCGTGGAAGACTCGCGGCTCGCCATCGAGCTCATCAACGCCGCCGGCATCGTCTCGGAAACCTCCTTCGTCCTGGGCATGCCCGACGAAACCGTCGATTCGATCCGCCGCACCGTGGAGATGGCCATCCACTACAACCCCGACATGGCCTTCTTCTTGGCCATCGCCCCCTGGCCCTACTCCCAGATCTACCAGAAGCTCGAACCCTACATCGCCGTCCACGACTACCGCCAATACAATCTGGTGAAACCCGTGGTCAAACCTATTGAGATGGAGCTCGAAACCCTCGAAGCCGAGCTGGACGCCGCACACCGCCGCTTCTATATGAGCAAGATGCACCGCTTCCACTCCATGCCCGCCCACAAGCGCGATTTCATGGTGTCGGTGATGGATCTCCTGGTGGAACACTCCTACCTGGGCGAAAAGATGCGCGCCATGGCCGATCACACCGATGAAATGCCTGAAGAAATGAAGAAGATCTTCGAACGAATGCGTGCTGCCACCACGGCATGAGCCCCCGATAAACCAAGGGCGCGGGGGAAAGCCCGTCGAGCTCGCAGTCTAGGGCGTAGTTCCCGAAACCCCCTTTTTCTCTTTGTGCCGGGTCATCCACCCAAGGCGGGACAATTCGTTGTAGCAATCAAACCGCCTGGATGTCTCAGGCGCTGGACCCATTATTGTAAGTTACGCCTATTTTTCGGGAGGCTGAAATGATGACCAACCGTCGGGATCAACTCCAAACATCTCGAAAGCGGTAGCAATTGCATCCTCCTTGGTTTCGTGCCAGGAATCGGCGGAAAAAAAACCGGCGGGGGCCATCGCAAGAATGTACCCGCTACGGCGACCTCCCTGGATGACCAGAGAGATGACACATTCCTGGCAAACATTTGACTTCAGGTCCCGGAGCCGCGCTCCAACAATTCTGTGTTCCCCATATTCTGGATGTTACAGTCGCGGTGATCGCCACCATCAGTAATCTCCAACAGGTTGGCTCATCCAAACGCCAAAAAATACTGCCACCAGGTTCCGCCCCCGAAAATCACCAGCAGTACAAGATGCTTGATCATAAGCATCTTTTTTCGTGCGGCCTCGGTTGGCTTGCCGTAGTAATCTTCCACGTAGGTGAAGCCCCGTCCGGCGCCCGTGATGAAGACCAGTAGGGTGCATCCCAGGCCCAGGTAGAAGAACTCCTTTTGCAGGTCTTGGAGCACCACCGCGACCTCCGACGGAAGGCCGGTTCGTTCAAGAAACGCCACCGCCACGACGGTGGCCGCCCAGGCACCGGCGGCGAAATCGTGGGCAAACCCGATGAAAACCGTGAGGAGTTTTTTCATCTACGGGGAATCCTCGAATTGGCGGCCACTCAAAGGCGAACAGCAGGAGCGGACGCGAGTGATGGGAGCGGAACGCAACAAAAAACAGAGTGATTCTGGTCGCTCTCCCACCGGCGGATTTACTGGAAATAGGCGCTGTGCATCGATGGAAGAAGGAGCGGCATGATAAAGACCGTGAGCAGGGAAATCCCGAAACAAGCCAAGGCGAACCAGGCCGTCTTTTTGGGACCCATCCGAAGAAAAAGTCGGGCGTGGAGAAAGCTTCCATAGCAGATCCAGGTGATGAAGGACCATGTTTCAATGGGGTCCCAGGCCCAGTAGCGGCCCCAGGATTGATCCGCCCAGACGGCGCCCGCAGCGACGGTGGTGGTCCAAAAAATGAATCCGAATCCCACGAACCGAACCAGGTAAGCATCCATCACCTCCACCGATGGAAGGCGATCTAGCAAGTTGCTTGAGGCTCCCTTCAACTTTCGGAGAAGCAGCACGGCGGTGCCCACGGATAAAAGGAAAGCCCCCACCGCCAGTTTGTTGAACAGGATGTGATAGACGAGCCAGATCGAGCGAAACGTGGGGGGCAGTTTCTGCATTTCCGGATTCGTGAAGAGGCCGATCCCCACCATGAGGATGCAGATGGGCAGGACGACCAGGGAGATGGCGGTCCATTGCCGGCGCCAGCGGAGAAAGAGGGCGAGCATGACCAGGCCGATCCAAGCGTTGGACGAAAGGATCTCGTATTTCAGCAGGTAGGGACCATGCCCCGACTCGATCCAGCGCAGGATGAGGGCGGCGGAATGGGGGACCAGGCCGCCCAGGAGAGCCCATTCGCCCCAGGCGACTCGTTGGGGGTGGCTGAAGAGGACGGCGTGTGTCAACAGGACGGCGGCCACGATGTACAGGGCGACAGCGCCCCAGTGCAGGCCGACTTCGAGGGCGAATTCACCCATCAGGGATCTCCTTTTTCAGGCGCCTCTTCCGGCGGGGCAAGGCCATGGGCCACGGAAGCGGGCATCGCCGAAGGTGCTTTCTTCCGCCCCACGATGGGAGGTTCGGCGAAACGAACCTCGTCCACAACCCAGCGGCCTTCGATTTGCCGAAGCTGGTACAACATTTCGTAAAGGTCGGTGGAAGCTTCGCCCACCTGTTTTCCCGTGCCAATTTGCCGATCGAGGTAAGTCCAGCGCTCCCGCGTCCGCACTTCCGTCAACTCGGCCTTTTGTTCCACTCCTAGAACCTCAAGTTCCAGCAGCGCGGAGTCCAAGGTGATCCCCATGTCGAGCTTGGCTCCGATGAGGCCGCCCAGCTTCTTCGCCTCCCGAGGACTGGACACTTTCTCCACCAGGCTCGAGTCGCCGACCTTGTACGCCTCCACCAAGCGCTCATTGTAAGCGCGAACCAGGCGAACCGCACGATCCTCTGGCAAGCCGCGCTCGCAACCAGGTTGTGAAACCAACACCATTCCTACGATCACGGAAAAGACGAGCCTGAACACCGAAAACGCCTAAGGAGATAAACTGGCAAATTCATGAAACATCGCCTCCCAAGCTTCCCCCCACCGAGGCGACAAGCCGCTGAAAACGCTCCTCGAAGAGTGGCTCGAAGCGAAAGGCCTTGAGTGCGACGAACACCTGCTCACCACCAGGCGTCCCCGTCTTGATCACCGCCGTTTCCCACGGGGTCACCCCAAAAATCAAGACCGCGCCCACAAGGATGACGACAAAACCCGTGTAGGCCAACCAGAGCCCATAATCCCGGTTTCCCCGGAACCGGGCCCAATACCGGAACCCCAAGAAGTCGATCCGCTCGCCTTCTCCAAACTCCGCACCTCTCCCCGACCGCAAAGATCCGATGAACAAAAGAGCCGTCCCTCGAAGCAGGCGAACCTCCAGGGACGCGGGAAGATCCGAAGATGCCACCGGTCCGGTACTCCGGAGGCGCGCCTCCAGTCCCCCTC
>JAJRTK010000169.1 GCA_024278345.1 bacterium
CGGTACCTCGACCCGGACCTCAATGGTCTCCAGATCGGCAAGGCGCGCCACCTTTCCGCCCCGGTCGATCCACTGGCCCACCTCGGTATAGACCTCTGTGACCACTCCTCCGAAGGGAGCCTTCACCACCCTCGCTTCAAATCATCCCTCAAATCAGCCAAAATCGCCTCGGCCCGCCTTTTCTGGCTCTCCAAGACCGCCCGGTTGGCCACGTCCTGGTCCAGGCGCTCCTGGGCCACGATCTTCTTCCGAATGAGCTCCTGAGAACGAGCCTCTTCCGCCTCGGCTCGCAAAAGACGCGCCTCCACTTCCCCAAGCTCTGCCTGGGCAGTCTCCAACGCCCGCTTGATCCGAAGCTGGTCCAAAGAAATCATCTTCTCACCCCGGCGAAACCACTTCCCCTCGTCGATCTCCACGGAGTCCACTAAACCAGCCAGCTCACTGGCGACGATGCTCTCCCGAACGGGATAAACCGTTCCGGCAAACGAAAGCTCTTCGGTGAGAGGCCGGCTCTCAACAGGAGCCGTCACCACTAGGGCAGCCCTGGGACCACCGCCCGCGGAAACCACCGCTGCCGCCACAAACAGAAACCCAAAACCGGCCAACAGTCTCACGCCAGCCATACCCACAATCCCCTCACGACCCTTGGCAACTCCAACGAATCTTTGCCGGTCCACATCGATCCTCACTCTCTCCAGTGCCCTGGGAGACGGACACCTTTTTTACGTAAGACAACCGCCCACTCCCAATTCAGACGCCCAGGTCATCCAGATTTCTACGGAACCTGCCAAACTCGTCGAACCGAAAAAAAGCGAACAGCAGACAGTCGCCCGCAACCGCCTCCCACCCACAGGCCACGCTCCGAAGCGACAAACAAGAGACCTTGATCGCGAAACAACGGATGAGATCCATGGGAACAGAAAGTCTGGCACCGGCAATCCAGAGCGGCTGCCCCTGTCATGCCCCGCTGAAAAGAAGAAAAGGGCAAGAAAACCTTGCGCCCCACGGGAAGCCAATGGTGCCCCCTTTTTCAGGGCAACCGATGGGAAAAGGGGCGAAGATGGCGGACAGCGGGCGCCGGACGGCGACCGATGGGAGCGGAAGGCAACACATTGAGAAAAAAGAGGGTTCTGAAAACTAAGCCCGGGATTCCAGGCACCATGCGGGAAGTCAGGTTCCGGAACAATGGGCCAAATGCCGCTCCAACGCCTCCACCGCCGAACCGTTGTTCCCACCTTCCACACGCAGCGCGGCCAAAAGTTCTCGGGCCGTCAAAACGGAGTAAACCTCAATCCCCGTGAGTTCCCGAAACCGCTGGGCGCCCGTCCTGCCATCCTCCCCCGCTTCCTGGCGATCCAGCGCGATGACGAGCCCATCGATGGAAACCGTTGCCTCCACGCTCCTAAGCAGACGAATCGCCTCCAGTTTCGTTCGCGCCGTCGTCAGAACATCGTCCAGAATCACGATGCGCGCATTGGGCCGAATCTCGCACCCCACCAACCTTGCACGGCTACGCTCGCTCTCCGAGGCCGATCCGGAATGCTCGCCGTGGCGCTTGGGCTCCTTTCGATCAAACAGCCATCCCATCTCCGCGCCGTGAAGCTCGTAAGCCAATAGAGCGGCGCCGACGGCTAGCGGAATGCCCTTGTAAGCGGGACCAAACAGGATATCCGGCCAGGTTGTGCCCCTAAAAGCCCTTTCCAGCACCGCCACATAGGCCCGGAAGAGCTCACCCACGGCCTTGCCCGTGGAAAACCGGCCCACGTCAAAGAAATAGGGAGACTCCAGGCCACTCTTGAGGCGAAATGGGCCGTCCAAGCGCAATGCGCCACAGTCCAGAGCTGCCCTGACAAATGCCCTCTTCTCCGAAGACAACTCCACTGCCTTCTCCCTTCAAGAAGTCGCTCTTTCCGCACGGATCAGGCCTCGACCGGCGCCACGCGCAAGGCACCGATCTTTGCCGCGATCCCTGGTACTCCCCGCTCCGCCAAAACCTCATGAAGCTCCCGCTTCAGCCTGCCAAAGATCTTCGGGCCTTCCTCCAAATAACTGGTTCCCACCTCTACCGCACCGGCGCCGCAAAGCAAATGGCCATAGAGATCAAGCCCGGAATAGACACCGCCAACACCCACGACATCGACCTTCCCGGCCAAGGCCAGAAAAAACTGGCGGATGTTCCAGCGAGCGATCCGCAAGATATCGCGGCCGCCGGCACCTCCCATCCCACCGTTGGGATGGATCCGCGTCTGCTCCGTCTCGAAGTCGATCTCCAAGCCGCTGGGAGAATTGATGCAAACGGCAGCCTGGACCCCCACGTCCAGAAGCAACTGAGCCATCGCCTCCACCATCGCCCGATCCTGGTAAGGCGGAAGCTTCACCCAAAGGTCGCACCTGGTGGATCGGCGCACGGCCTTCAGGACCGACCGCGCCGCCTCCAAATCAAACGCCATCTGGGGCTTTCCCGGGATGTTGGGGCAAGAGAGGTTCACCTCAATGGCGCTGGCCACCCGGCCCAACCGTTCCGCCATGGCCGGATAGTCCTGGGCGCTCAGCCCCGCGATGCTCGCGATGACCGGCTTCCCAAACTCCGCCCGAAGCCGCTCCACCTGCCGGGCATGCCCTTCGCACCCCAAGTTGCAAAGCCCGTTGGAGTTCAATGAAGTGCCCCGCAGGGAGTCTCTCCAAAGCCGGGGCTCCGGATTCCCCGCTCGCGGCTCCAGCGTCGCGGACTTCAAGACCACGGCACCTGCATCGGACTCAGCCAGTGCCCAGAGTTCTTCGTCCCGCGTCGAAAGCGGTCCCGATGCGTTGAAAACGCACGGCGCTATCTCCAACGTGCCAATCGTCGTCCTAAGATCCGATCCAGCCATGGCTCTGGGCTTCCTTCTCAAGCTCGCCCGACAAAAGCGATCTCATTCTTCCGCATCCGGGCGTCGCAATAGTGGCACTGAAGCACTGGCGGGGTCCTAGACAAGGTACGGAAACGCGATTCCACGCCCTCCCTAAACTCCGGCCTCGAAATGCAATTCGGGTTCGGGCAGATCAGCAGTCCCCGCACCTGACGCGGCAACCGGACCAGCCCCTTCTCCACAATGGAGCCGCGCTCAATAAACGAAACCGTGGCATCGGGAGAGATCAACGCAATCTGGTTCAGCTCGGAACGGCTCGGCTTGTAGCCAATGATCTTGATCAGGTCTTTCCGGCTGCAGGCCGCGCGGCGACTGGCCAAGTTTTCCGCCACCAAGACCGGCACTCCACGGGGAATCCGAAGAGAAGCCTTCACAAGTCCCGAGTGTCCCGCCAAAATGTGATCGATGACGGTCCCGTCCTGAATGGTAAACAAATACTCCGGTCGAGGCTTATCCGGGTGCGACCGCCCTAGAGCCAACGGTGTCAGCGGAGATTCCTCCGCGGGCTCACCGGACTCCCTCCCCAGATACTCCGGCGTCTCGATCCCGCCGAGCACCAACGACAAGAGTGCAAGGCGAACCGTCAACCCGTTGGCCGCCTGCTGATAATAATAGGCATACGGCGAAGCGTCCACGGAGAAGTCCAGCTCCAAGTTCTCCTTGTCCCTGGGCAAGGGATGCAAGACCCGTAGATTTCTCTTGGCGCCCCGCAAATGGCGTGCCGAAAGCTGGAACGCCCGCCGCACCAACTCGAACTCCGTCTCGTCGGGAAAACGCTCCTTCTGGATACGCGTCATATATAGGATGTCCGTCTCCTCCACCACCTCTTCAATCTGAGTGTGAAGCGAATAGGGAACTCCAATCTCATCCAGATAGTCCCGGTACTCTACCGGCAACTGAAGACTCTGGGGCGCAACGAACCTCAAGCTGCAACCCCTGAACTTCGTCAACGCCTTCGTCAAGGAATGCACCGTCCGGCCATACTTCAGGTCCCCCACGAAAGAGATGACCATCTTCCCTAAATCCCGCAGCTCCTGCCACGATTCGTCGGGCCTCTGACATTCCAAGATAGAAAAGAGGTCCAACATGGTCTGCGTCGGATGCTCGTGGGCACCATCTCCAGCATTGACGATGGGAACATCGATAGACTCCGCCCCCCAAAGAGCTGCCCCCGACACCGGATGCCGCATCACGATGACATCCGCGCCGTAACCCTGAATCATCCGAAGCGTATCCTTGAGAGGCTCTCCTTTTTGCCAAGACGTCCCTGTTCGGCTCGAAAAGCCCACAGTCTCCAGCCCAAGTTGCTTCGCAGCCTGCAGAAAGCTAAACCGCGTCCGCGTGCTAGGCTCAAAAAAAGCGTAGTACATCCGCCGACCCACAAGCCGCGCCTTCAGCTCCTCACGCCTTTCATGAACGCTCCGGGCCGTCTCCAGAACAAACAGAAGCTCCTCAAGGGAAAAATCCCCAATGGCCAAAATCGGCCTGCGAAAAAACGGTGGTCGAGTCATACCCTTCATCCTGCCAAAAAACCTGAGTTCCGCTGACACACAGATACCGGTCACCCATGACTGGCCCCACGAAAAAGAACCCGCTCCAGAACCGGGATCAACCATCGAATTACGCAGTTTTCCCAGGCGACAGGATCTCCCTGCCTCGGAGCGTCCCCCAAAGAGCCCGAAGATGCTCAAGGGGTGGGTCGTATCACGCTCTCAAAGAGAAGTCCAAGCTATGCGGACGATCATTTCTTGGGTTGAGTTCCGCTCCCGGCGGCGGCAGTCCGTCCGCCGCCACTCGCCCATGAGCATTCCCTCAATTTTTCTCCACGACCCAAAGAGCAAGCCCACCGGACATCGACACGGATGGAGGTTTCCCCATCAACCGTCAACGCCCGCAGCCTTGATGATGGCCCAAAAACTCTCAAACTCCAGGCTGGCACCCCCAACAAGAAAACCGTCAATATCCGGCTGCTCCATAAGAAATGCTGCGTTCGCCGGCTTGACGCTTCCGCCGTATAGAATGGGAAAATCCTGGACATCTTGATCCGGGGCCGCCGCATGGAGTCGGCCTCGGAGAAACTCATGGACTTCCTGAGCCTGTTCCGGCGTAGCCGTCCGGCCCGTTCCAATGGCCCAAAGAGGCTCGTAGGCCACGATGACCCGGGTAAGATCATCCCCCAACGGCACAAGGCCAGCGTCAAGTTGACGCCCAAGATGCTCAAAAGTCTCTCCCCGCTCCCGGTTCTCCAAGCTCTCGCCAATGCAAACAATTGGAATCAGTCCATGCTCGAGCGCCGCCCGAGCCTTCGCCAAGACGCGAGCATCCCCTTCCCCGTGAAACTTCCGCCGCTCCGAGTGCCCCACGATGACATGGGAACACCCCGCGACTGACAACATTCGCGCTGAAATATCCCCGGTAAACGCGCCGAAATCCGCCTCATGACAGTCCTGCCCTCCAAAATAGAGCCCCCCGTCACCTGCCTCTGACATCAGCTCGCGAAGCCAGATGAGAGGTGGAAACAACACGATATCCACACCACACGGCGCATCGGCGACCGACAATGAGCGAACCAGCTCTTTCGCCGAATCCGCCACCATATTCATCTTCCAGTTTCCCGCTACCATCCGCCTAGCCATCATGAAACCTCCATTTGGAAAACAGCCAATAATCGGTTCTCCGCTACGCTCCGGCTACACCCTTCGGCCCCTCACCGCACTCGACGCGCCACCATCAGCGGCAGGTTCCCATCAATAACAGGGAAGACTCGGAACAATCCGTGATAAGATCGCCCGATTTCGGCATCCCGTCAGCAAGCAGGATGAATTGGACACAAGCGGAAACGGAATCGTGTTACGCACAAAAAGGCGAGTGGCAGCGGACGCGGGGAACTCGTGCCGCAGGCGCGGGTCGGCACCGCCGAGAGCGGATACAACCAAACGCCGGTGCAATCCCTGGCCAGCACCCCAAAAGATTGAAGACAAAAGTCTGCTTGCGGCAAAAACCACGGTGAAGCTGGAAGACAAAAGTCTCTCTCCGGAGGCTTTTACGGTAAAGAGAAAAAACCGTTTCCGCAGGATTGTTCCCCCCCGGGTATCCACGCAAGGCGGGACATTCCCAGGACTGTGGAATCGCAAGCGTCCGGGCAACGCCTCGCTATCGCTCGGCGGGTCACGCCGCGCGTTACCCGAAGGTGGTCCGGGGATTCCATCCCCCGTCCCCTGGCAGGGCTTCGCCCTGCACCCACCAGGGAGCGCGCTCCCTGGACCCACGTTTTTGTACGCTACGCGTTTTCCTTTTTTTTCTGTTCTGTCCCGCCTTGCGTGGATACCC
>JAJRTK010000170.1 GCA_024278345.1 bacterium
CCCGAAGGAGCCGAGTTTCTCCTCCTGCTGAGCAATCGTTGGGGCCGCGTTGTTGGTGACAAAGACCACCTCGTGTCCGGCCTCAAGCAGCCTCCCGACCGCCTCAGCCGAACCGGGAATCTCCTTTGGTCCTGTCCAGATCACGCCGTCAAGGTCTAGGGCCCATGTAGTCATCGCCACACCCTAATCGAGCGTGTCGACAGGACCTCCTGTACACACCACTGTCCCGGTAGCGGGTCTTCTCTTGACGGCAGAGCCAGTTGGCCCATGAGAACTAGGCCGGTGGTCCCTACTTCGACCCTCCGACACGCTCTAACCTGTGGTCATGTCTGACCTACGAAATGACTTCCCCGCTGGCGTCCTCACCGGACAAGATGTCTCGGACGTTTTTGCTCTGGCCAAGGCCAACGAGTTTGCCCTTCCGGCGGCCAATTGCATTGGTTCAAACACCATGAATGGCGTGATGGAAGCGGCGGTGGCCATGAACGCCCCCGTTATCCTTCAGTTCTCCAATGGAGGCGGCGCCTTTAACGCCGGCAAGGGAAGTGGTCTTGAAGGGATTCAAGCCTCGATTGCCGGTTGTGTCGCCGCCGCTCACCATGTACGAGTCCTCGCCGAGCACTATGGAGCCCGGGTCATTCTCCACACCGACCACGCAGCCAAGAAGCTGCTTCCCTGGGTCGATGGGCTCCTGGATGCCAACGAGAAGTTTTTCGAGACCCATGGCACCTCGCTCTATAGCTCCCACATGCTCGATCTCTCTGAGGAGTCAATGGAGGAAAACATCGAAACCTCCTGCCGGTACTTAGAGCGCATGTCCAAAATTGGAATGACCCTGGAAATCGAGATGGGCATCACCGGGGGCGAAGAAGATGGGGTTGACAACTCTGACGTCAAGCCAGAAGACCTCTATTCAAAGCCAGAGGAAATCGCCTACGCCTATGACGAGCTCTCCAAGGTGAGCGATCGCTTTACTATTGCCGCCGCTTTCGGCAACGTTCATGGGGTCTACAAGCCCGGCAACGTCAAGCTCACGCCATCCATCCTGCATGACTCCCAGATACATGTCGCTGAGAAGTTTTCAACTGGTCCTAAGCCTGTAAATTTTGTGTTTCACGGCGGTTCCGGTTCGAGCGCAGCCGAAATACGCGAAGCCCTCTCCTATGGGGTAGTCAAGATGAATATCGACACCGATCTCCAGTGGGCCTATTGGGACGGGGTTCGTGGCTATGAAGCCGAAAACCATGACTACTTGCAAAGTCAGATCGGCAACCCGGAAGGCTCGGATCTACCCAACAAAAAGAAGTACGATCCGCGAGTCTGGCAGCGTGCGGGCGAGGTCTCCTTCGTCACCCGACTCAAGCAAGCTTTCGAAGAGTTGAATAACGTCAACACCCTGGCCTAACGCAAGTTGCGGGCCCGCTGGGCGGCATCTCCAAAGGTTGGATCCATCTTGGCGATCTCCTGAAAGAGTCGACGCGCTCGACCAAAGTCACTGGCTCGTTCATAGAGATCGGCCAGCGCGTACCACCGTCGATAATGATGAACCTTTGGCTTTTTTGGCGCCTTCGGTGCCCGTTCCAGCATCTGAATGGCCTTGGCAAGCTTGCCTTGGTCCGCTAGCGCTCCCGCAGCCACGATCCGCCCCTCCTCCACCACTTCTGCTGAGGGGGAGGCTTCTCCAAGCTCGAGCCAGAGTTCGTTTACTTTGTGCCAGTTTCCGAGTGCACGGTGGCAGTCTTGCATTACCGGGTGCTGATCGAGCGAGCCTGTTGTCGCTTCGAAGAGTTCCAGGTCCGTCAGGGCCCGCCTCCACTTGCCCATTCGGTAGGAATTAAGGCCACGTAACTCTTGGACCTCGGCAACGCCTGGAGCCAACTTCTCGATGGACTGCAAAAGGTTGTGGGCATCAGTAAAGCGTTCACTCTCAAAGGCAACCGCAGCCTCCGCCAGGCGCCTTTGCAATTTGTTGCCAGTTTCCCCAGCCACACCGGGAAAGGTCACGTCGGACACATCCACCGAGGAGCGGCGCTTCTTGCGCTTTCGGCTGCGTGATTGCCCGCTCTCCTGATTATACACGCGCTCAACAATTGGCTTATCCCGAATCACGGGAGGGGGTGGAATACGCTTGCGTCCGGCCATCGGATCTAGGCTAGGGAGCTAAAACGCGGAAAAGAGGCCCCGGAGTCAACCAGAACCTCTCCCACCACGGCCTCTGCTGAGAAACCAACAAAAACCCGGCGGCGACCTCCTCTCCCAGGACCCCTAGATCCAAGTACCATCGGCGCAGGAAGACTTAACTACCGTGTTCGAAATGGAAACGGGTGTGACCCCTCCGCTATCGCCACCGAAAACCAAGCAACCACACCCCAAAAACGGGACACAACCACCCAAAAAACGGTTTACAAACAAACCCCCGGAACACAACACCCCGAGAACTCCACAGCGAACACGAGCAAAACACACACAAAACACAAGCCCTCGACCAATTAGTACCGGTCAGCTAAACACCTCACAGCGCTTACACATCCGGCCTATCAACCTAGTCACCTACTAGGAGTCTTACCCACCAAGAAGGTGGCGAGTGATCTCATCTTAGAACAGGTTTCCCACTTAGATGCTTTCAGCGGTTATCCCTCCCGCAGGTAGCAAACCAGCAATGCTCCTGGCGGAACAACTGGCACACCAGAGCTGCGTCCATCCCGGTCCTCTCGTACTAGGGACAGACTTCTTCAAATCACTTCCGGCTGCAGAGGATAGGGACCGAACTGTCTCACGACGTTCTAAACCCAGCTCGCGTACCGCTTTAATGGGCGAACAGCCCAACCCTTGGGACCTGCTTCAGCCCCAGGATGCGATGAGCCGACATCGAGGTGCCAAA
>JAJRTK010000171.1 GCA_024278345.1 bacterium
CCGATTGCCCCGGCCTTTGAGTTCGATGTTCTCCATCAGAAGGGTCACCGCCACGTCGTGGACATCCTTCTGGGTAAGTCGCCGCTTGACTTCTTTCCATCGATGATATGCAATTCGACCGATGGGCTGCTCCTTCTTTTCTATGTTGAGAAGCAGTCCATACTCTTTTTTCGTCATGAATCCAATCGCTTCACGAATCTTACGCAATCTCTTTCTGCAAACCTGTTTCCCAAAACCAACGCTTCTCCGCATCTCCCTTCAAATCGACGATTCCAGGTTCAGCATCCATTAATGACGGCCCGCCAAGCACCTTGAAATCGATATTCATCAATCCTTGACATGCTGATTGCGATGTACTGGGGTTACTCCTTGGAGAGCCCCGATCCTCTGCACCAAGCCCTGGCCATGATCTTTGGCCTCCAGGTTGGTTCCGTAGGCGCGGCACTGGCGGTCTTTCTCTGGGCGGTCTACGTCGTTATCTTCCAGGCTCGAGGAGAGAAGGCTCGGGAGAAAACTCCAATGGCCGCCCTGGCCGCCGCCTTCCGCGGCCGGGTTGATCTTGTCCCGAATCTGGATCTGAAAGAGTGCATGGAGCGGCTGGTAGAATTCTTCGGCGGCACTTCGGACTTAGGGCAGTGGATCGAGAGCGGCGAGAATGGCGAGCAGCGGCGGACGGACTGCCGCCGAGGGGAGCGGAACGTAACGCATAGAGAATAAATCGTTGATCGGGGGTTACGCCCTGGGCGAAGATCGCGATCGGCTTCTGCTGGTGGTTCGTAGACAGCTTTTGGGGGCTGTGATAAACATGGGGTTGGTCGTCGTTGCCGTCGTTTGGGTCTGGCGTCCCACCTCCGGAGGCCTATTTACACATGAAAGCCTTCTTGTTGTTAGTTCCCGGTAGCCTGCTTTGCTCGCTACTTCTGGTGACGGTCTTGTACGGGGTTCCGGCGGATCTGTTTTGGTCGGCCTTTTGGTTCGTGGTTCTCCTTCCGGCGCTCGGCGGGCTCGTGGTGTCTTTCGTGGCACGGGAAGAGTCTTCCATGCCTGAAGAGAAAAGTGGCTTGATGGTGGCCGACTCTTCTCCCCGGGCTGAGGTTTGAGTGGTGGGCGCTGTTTCCAGCTTCAAGCTCTATTGGTCGTCGGTGCGGCCGAAGGAATCCCTGATGATGCTTGGAGTTCCGGCGTTGGGGATCCTGTTTGCCGAGCCGCCCGTAACGATGGATCTGATGGGGCGCTCGGCATTGCTCTTGTTGTGCGGGCTGTTTGTGGCGGGGCACGTCTATACGCTGAACGATCTGTTCGGCGTGACCTACGACGTGTATGACGACAGCAAGTTGGATCGGCCGCTCCAATCCCATCGTTTGGGGTCTGGCCAGATTTGGGCGTTTTCCATTCTGCTGGGCGGGATCGGCTATGTGACGCTCTACGCCATGGACGTGGAGCTCTTTTGGATCACGCTCTCCATGACTCTTCTTTGGATGGTCTATTCGTTGCCCAAGGGTTTGAAGGGCTATCCTGTGGTGACGTCGCTGGTGAACAGTCTGGGGGCGGGGATCATGCCGTTTCTCATCGGCTATTTGTTCGTGGAGGATTGGTCGTGGCGTGCGGTGTTGCTGAGTGTTTATTTCGGCGTCATCGCCGGGACCGGGCAGCTCAACCGGGAGATCCTCGACCTGGAGGCCGATAGCGCGGCGGGGCTCAAGACGACCGCTGTTTGGCTTGGGTCGCGGCGGACCTTCGATCTGAGCCTGGGCCTGTTCTTGTTGTCGGCGGTTTTCCTTTTGGCGGTGAGCTGGATGGACGATGGGTTGCCGGTGGGGCTGGGAATTGCGGCGCTTCTTATTCAGCCATTTCACATTCGGGCGTACCGGCAGTGCCTGGCCGCCGGCCTGAGCCGGGAGGCGCTGATCCGGTATATTCGTGGATATCGCAATCTCTATGCTCTTTTGGGACTGGCGTTCGGCGCCATTTTCGGATGGAGGATGCTGCCTTGAAGCCCGACCTGTCGGTGGTGATTCCGACGTACAACCGGGCTGCTTGCTTGGAGCAAACGTTGGAGGCTTTGGCGGCGTGCCGGTGTGATCCTCCGCGTTTCGAGGTCATTGTCATTGACGACGGTTCCACCGATGGAACGAGGGAGGTGCTAGATCGGTGCCTGTCGGCGGGGAAGCTTGACTTGCGGTTTCGGACCCAGGCGAATTCTCGCCCGGCGTCGGCGCGGAATCACGGCACGCGCCTGGCTTGGGCGGACTTGGTCCTCTATCTTGGAGACGACACCATCCCGGAGCCGTCGCTGGTCCGGGCGCACTACCGGCTCCATGAGGCGTCGCCTGGGCGTGTGGCCGTCGTGGGGTACACGCCGTATCATCCGTCGCTGGGGAGAGATCCGTTCCTCTTTTTTTTGCAGGAGATGGGGCACCAGTTTGGTTACGGGCTCATCGAGGATCCCGACGACCTGCCGTTCAACTTCGTCTATTCATCGAATCTTTCGGTGCCGCGTGAGCTTTTGGGTGATGGTCCGTTCAACGAGGCGATTCGGGCGGCGGCTTGGGAAGACGTGGAGCTGGGGCTGCGGCTCAAGGAGCGCGGTGTCCGGGTTTTGTATGAGCCCTTGGCTGTGGCCTATCACTTGCACGCCGTGACCTTTTCGGACTTTTGCCGGCGGCAGGAGATGGTGGGGGCGACCAGTCTCCAGGCGCTGGAAGTGAATCCCGGTCTTTCGGTGATTTTTGGAGATGGACGTCCAAGCCGCCGGATCTTGGCCTGGGAGTGGCCGCTTCGGTTTGCCGGGACAGCTCTCCACGGGCTTCGTCGGCTGGGATTTCGGCCTTACGCGCCTCGGCTGTTCCGGGCGATTCTGGATCTTCATTACCACTGTGGGCTTCGGGCGGCTTGGCGGCGGAAGGGGAGAGTGGGGGAAAGATCGCCTGCGCGGGTAGGCTCGGTGGCCGGGGTGGATCCGGCGGCGAGGGAAGCTCCGCCAGCGCATGAGGCATCGGTGAAAGCGCCATGAAGTGGCCCGACGTGAGCATCATCGTGGTCAATTGCAATGGCCGCGAGCATCTGGAGCCGCTTTTCCGGTCGGTGGAGCGGCTGGACTATCCGCCGGAGAAACTGGAGCTCATCTGCGTGGACAACGGGTCGCGGGATGGATCGGTGGAGCTTTTGGAGAAGCGGTTTCCCGCGGTGCGGATCCTGCGCAACCGGACGAATGAGGGGTTCGCTGGGCCGAACAACCAGGCGGCGCGGGTTGCTTCTGGGGAGATCCTGGCCATGGTGAACAATGACATGCGCCTGGATCCGGCGTTTTTGCGGGAGGGGCTCCGACCGTTGCTGAAGGATGAGGAGTGCGCTGCCGTGGGGGGGAAGATCCTATCGTGGGATGGGAAGAAGATCGATTTTGTCCGTGGCACACTCCACTTCGCGGGGTTTCCCGTCCATTCTGATCTTGGTGGAAAGAGCGCCGAGCCCTGGAGCTTCGATCTGCTGGAGGAGTTGGAGGGTTTTCCTTACCCGTATTCGCTTTTCGCCTGCGGCGGGGCGATGTTGGTTCGCCGGGATCTATTTCTTGAGCTGGGCGGTTTCGACGAGGATTTCTTTGCCGTATTGGAAGACGTGGACTTCGGATGGCGTTTGTGGCTTTCGGGGTATAGCGTGAGGCTAGCGCCCGGTGCCGTCGTCTTTCATCGCCGCCACGGGACCCTGGGCCGTTCCGGAAAGGAGAAGCACCGGTACCTGCTTCTCCGGAACGCCATGATGATGGCGGTGAAGAACTATTCGGAAAGGAACCTGGAGGCCATCCTTCCGGCTCTTGTGATCTTATCCTTGCGGCGGGTTGTCGAGGGCTGCCATTTGCAGCGGGAGAACTTCTATTTTTGGTCCGACGCGGCTTTTTCCAGGGGTTTTTCTATTGATTCGGAGGATCTTATCGATGCCATGACAGAGGTGGTCGCTCTGGACGATGTACTCTCCCGTGCTCCCGGCCTCGCGAAGAAGCGGAACTCCGTTCAGCAGCATCGAAAACGGCGGGACAAGGAGGTCTTGCCTCGATTTGGCGATCCCTTTCGCATGGTGTGGAGGGAGTCGGGAACGCTTTGCCTGGAAGAGAGGTTGGAACTGTTTGCCTCCTTGTCCGGGGTCTTTGGGTCTCCGTGGCCTCAAGGGGGGCAGAGAGAGGCGGTGCTGAGGCGAGCCGAAGCGGAGCTTGCCGGTCGAATCGAGCATCGACAGAGAGAACTCGATCTCCTGAATCTCAAGCTCGATGACGCCAAGAGGAGTTTGGAGAGCTATTTGGATGACCTCCGGGAGGCTCGGCCCTTGGAGCCCCGGCTGGCGGTCCGGCGCGGGACTGGATTGGGGGGGCGGTTGAACCGGTGGTTCTGGCTTGCTCGCTTCTACTTCCGCTTCGAGGGAATCGGGGGTATGTTTCACCGTGGCGCGGAGTTTGCTCTTCGCCGTGTGCGGCGTTGGCGAAGGCGAATGAGAGGTGCCCGTTGACTGGCTTCCAGTTGGAGCATGGCTCAACGGGGGAGTGGAACAGTTTGCGGAGAGTTGACGCCATAGGGGCAACTTTTTTAAGAAAAGTCCGATAATTGGGATGGAAAGGAATTTCCAGGCCCGTCCCTTGGCAGGAAGCTCTCGGCATGTTGTCGGGACACCACGGAACGTTTGGATTGCGGAAGCTCAGGACGTGCAGGAGGAGAGATGGCAGACTATTCCGCCGGTTCGATGGCTGATCAGGAGATTGTTGCTTGGCTTCAGGATCCAGAGGATGATCGCAACCTGGCAGAGATGGGCGGTTACACCGTAGATGATATCGCCGGCTTGGCGGAGATCGGTTACAATTTGCTCCAGCAGGGGAAGCTCGAAGATGCTCTGGCCATTTATCAGGGCGTCTATTCCCTGGATTCGAAGAGTCCCTGGGGCGCCTCGTCACTCGGTTGTATCTTTCAAAAGATGGAGCGGTATGGCGAGGCTCTACAGATGTATCGGGAGGCGCTGGACATCGAACCTAGTGACGTTCATTGTCTGGCCAACCGAGGAGAAATCCAGTTTCGGATGGGCCATCTCCTGGCGGCGGCGGAGGACCTGCAAAAAGCGGTTGAGCTGGACCCTCACAGGCGGAATCCGGCGGCGCAACGGGCAAGAGTCATTCTTATGGTCGTCATGGAGATTCTAGAAGCGGCGGAAGCGCAAGGGCTTTCCCCGGAGCGACTGAGCCAAGAGCAGGTGGAGGCGCTGCGGGCTGGTCTTACCCGCCGCCGGAAGTAGAAAAATAAACTTATTGAAAGGATAAACCCATGGCCATTGTGACGGGAGGCCGGCGCCCAGGGCTTTTAAGCCGTTTGGCGACGGGACTGCGGAATACCATAAAAACTGTTTCGGTTGGGGAAGCTTACCTGGCAAGGAAAGTTGCCTCGAAGAAGCCTTCCAAGCTGCCGGAGCTCGGTGTCCTGCAGTACGGCACCCGGTTCAGAAGTCTCCAGCGGCTGGGCAATCCCTTCAGAGCCGGTGGTGTTCGGCCCGCCACGGGCCCGTCGGTGGGCCAACCGGGCCTCCAACGGTTCAAGGGTACGGGCGGCGCTTTTGCCCCGGAAGTGACGAGCCAAATCACTGAAGGGCCTGGGGGTTTGATGGCGCCTTTCACCAAACTTGGCTCTCTGCTAGAGGGGCTCCAGAGCAACCCGCAGCTCCAGTCAGTCGCCGGCCAGGTTCAGCAGTTGACGGGAATGACAGGGGATCAGCTTGGGCAAATGGGTGTGAACGACTATCGTCAGATGATCGCCCAGTCCACGATGGATCAAATGAAAATGATCCAGCTTCAGCAGGCCCAGAATCGCCTGACACAGATGTTTACGACGCTGAGCAATGTCATGAAGGCGTCTCACCAGGCCTCCATGAACAGCATCAAAAACATCAAGGCTTGATTCGGAAGTCTGGCCCATCGGACAAGAATGATCGGTAGCGTCGGAGTTTCTCGGAGAGGATGTCAGAGTGCGGAGGGGCACGGTAAAACCGTGTCCCTTTCTGCGTTTACGGAAGAAAAAAACTCCAAGGCGCCACGAACGGAGTTTGGGGCCGTTCTTCTTCTGAACCTGCGCGAACCGAATCCGATCTCTGGTGGTGCTCCAGCCCTAGGGCAATGGAGCGAAGGCGGCGGTAATGGCGAGCAGCGGGCGTCGGATGGCGACCGATGGGAGCGGAACGCAACACGAAGAAGACAAAGGGTTTGCCGAGAACTCCGCCTAAAAGAAGAGCACGACCAAGATCACCGCACGATCTCTGCCAGCTCGAGGATTTTGCTGGGGCAGGGAAAAGTATTATTACTTAGCTTTATCCATCTTTCGTTCTGGGCGGAGGCGGAGAGGGAAGAAGGGATCTCTCCGTGGAGGGGCTAGCCCGATGGCTTGGGTAAAGAGTCGTTGAGCAGCCGTGTTTGCGTTGGGGAAGTGACGGGGATACGGTGGCATGCAGCGGACTTTGGCTCGGATCTAGCAAGTTGTGCTGTGGCGATGATCTCCCGGGACTCAAACGATGGTGAATCACGAGGACAATCGGTCTCCTGATCCTTTGGAACAGGGGGAGGTATGGCCAGTGGAGGCCGAGGAGATGTGGGAGGCACTTCGTGTGGAGGAGATCGAAGCGGAGGCACGGAAAGCGGTTTCGCCAACGCCAGATGGCGGGCGGTGCGTCGAGAGTTCCGAGGAGCCTTCGGAATTTCGCCTTGGCGACCGCCTCGCTGGCCGTTACGAGTTGGTTGAGTTCTTGGCCCGTGGCGGAATGGGGGATGTCTTCGTGGCTCGGGACACAGCGCTTGGAGAGAGAGTCGCCGTTAAGATTCTCCGCTCCAACCGCGCCGCTGATCCCGAGGCGCTCCGGCGTTTCAAGCGGGAGATCCTCCTGGCTCGCAGGGTCACCCATCCCAATGTCTGCCGGATCTTCGAATACGGCCAGCACGTGACTTTGGTGGACGAGGCCCGGGGGATGCCCGGTGTGTTGTTTTTGACCATGGAGCTCTTGGAGGGCGAGACCTTGGCGGAACGCCTTCACCGGTGTGGGCGCATGAGCGAGGCGGAGGTGATGCCGCTCCTTCGCCAGATGGCGGCGGCTTTGGATGCCGCTCACGCGGCGGGTGTGGTGCATCGGGACTTGAAGGCGAGCAATGTGAGCCTCGTTCCTGTCTCCTGCGGAGAAGGTGGCGAAGATCGTGTTGTGATTACCGATTTTGGGCTTGCTCGCAGCTTTGGCGCGGAGCTGGATTTGCTCCAGGGCCTGACGGTGGATGGCACGATTGTGGGGACGCCAAGTTATATGGCGCCGGAGCAGATCCGAGGTGAGGAGGTCACGGCTGCGACGGATCTCTATGCTCTCGGGGTTCTTCTTTACAGGATGCTCACAGGGGTTCTGCCCTTTGGTGGGAAGAGTGTGTCGAAGATGATGCGCCAGCGCCTTTCTGCCCCTCCGCCGTCGCCCCTGGACCTTGTTCCGGAGCTGGACCCGAAATGGGCGGCCGCGGTCCTCAAGTGTCTTGAGCCGGAGCCACCCAATCGCTTCCAGAGTGGGGGCGAGCTTGTGGACTGGTTGGAGGTCTCCGTGCCCCGAACACCAGGGCGGACTCAGGGGGAGGGCGCGCCGGGCCGCGGTGGCACCTCCGAAAACGGTGGAGAGGCAGTGAGGGGCGCTTCCGCTGCCGTGGCTGTCACGGAGGTCGAAGAAGAAGAGGATCTCGCGGCGGTGGAGACCCGGCGGTTGCTACCGGGAGATCTTGCTCCTGGGAAGGAAAAGGTCTCAGAGCAGCCGGATCCAGAGGGTTCGATTCCCAACGGATCGGTTTTGGCGGGTCGCTACCGGATTATTTGTTTTATTGCCGAGGGCGGTGCTGCCGAGGTTTACGAAGCCGAGGATAGGAATCTTGGCGAGCGGATCGCCCTCAAGGCTATTCGGCCCGGGATCGCAAATGACAAAAAAGCATTGGAACGATTTCGCCGCGAGATCCAGCTCGCCCGGAGGGTGACTCATCCCAATGTCTGCCGAATCTTCGATCTCCAGTTTCATGGTGGGAGAGAGGAGAAACTAGAGACACCCACGCCCTTCGCCTCGCCGGATCAGCCAGCCCCTTCGTTGGCTGGTGACTCTAGCGCCGATTCTTCTGTTGGCTATTGTAGAGCCGTGGTCTTCATGACCATGGAACTTCTGAATGGGATGACTCTGGCGCAGAAACTTTCTCAGTGCGGGCGGTTTTCCGTGGAGAACGCGCTTACGCTCATCGAGCAGATGGGAGCGGCCCTGCATGCTGCTCACCGGGTGGGCGTCATTCACCGAGACTTCAAAAGTCAGAACGTGATGCTTGTTCCCGCTCCAGCCGGCGACCGTGTGCGGGTGGTCGTCACCGATTTCGGGGTCGCTCGGGCTATATCGGGCGAGGACGGGGAGGACTCCACCCTCACGAAGGACTGCGGCGGGATCGTAGGCACTCCGGACTACATGTCACCGGAGCAGGTGGAAGGGGAAGACTGTTCCTTTCGTTCCGACATCTATTCTTTTGGAGTGGTTGTCTATGAGATGGTGACGGGCCGGCTCCCATTCGAAGGGAAGTCCAAAATATTTGCGTTGTTCCGGCGCCTAGAGGAGCGGCCGCTCTCACCCTTGGAGATTGTACCCGACCTCGACCCCAAATGGGCATCCGCCATTCTTCGCTGCCTGGAGCTGAAGCCCAAGGATCGGTTCAAGAGCATCCGGGAGGCGGTTCGAGCCCTGGGCGGAAGGCGGCTTTCTTCCAGACGTCCCGCCGCACAGGTTTTCCGGCCACGATGGTGGATCCCGGTCTTGCGGCCGGTAGCCTTTGCGCTTTTACTTGTCTTGGTGGCTTTTGCTGGCTACGCTGCAAGCTACCTCTTGTCCTCTGGCCAGTGGTTCCGGACTCCATCGGTGCATGGCGAATCCAGGCCTTCCATCGCCATGCTTGGTTTCAAAAACTTGTCTCGCAAGCGGGAAACAGCGTGGTTATCGGGCGCTTTGTCCGATGTGGTGGTGGCTGCCCTGGCGGAAGCGGACCAGTTTGAGATCATCCCCAGCGAGGCTGTGGTCCGGATGAAGCTCGAGCTTTCCGTGACTGTGGAAGATAGCCTGGCCCAGGACTCCCTCCTTCGGATTCGGGACTATCTGGGAGCGGATTTCGTCGTGATGGGGTCCTACTTGGCCTTGAGGAGTGGCAAGGGCCAGGCGCTCCGGATCCAACTGGCGGTGCAGGACACGCAGCGAGGGGATACGGTTCGAATCTTCTCCGAAACAGGAACGGTGGACGGTTTCCTCGATGTGGTTTCCGGCGCCGTGATGAAACTCAGGAAAGGCTTGCGACTCCAGACAAAGGTCAACCAGTAGAGAGGCGAAATGGCATTTGTGGGATCTTTTTCGCGGCGCCATCGCTTCAGGAGCTATGCCGGGCAAGGCGGAGCATGCTATGGGGAATAATCTTGCATAGGAAGGCTTTGGTGGAAGTCGTGCCAGTAGGAGAGCAGGACTCATGAGAGAAGTTTGCGGATCGCAGGGCGGAGCTGAACCTGCTGCGCGGGAGGGCTATGCCGAGGAGCGTTTGTTTGTCCAGGGAGAGGTCGTCGCTCGTCGCTATCGCATTAGCCGGTTTATTGCCCGCGGCGGGATCGGGGAGGTTTACGCGGCGCACGACACGGAGCGGGGCATGCCGGTGGCTCTCAAGGCCTCTTTGCTGCCCACCGGCGCCAATGACAAGAGTTTGCGGAGATTCCGCCGTGGTGTCGAGCTCGCCCGGAGGATCCGCCACCCGAATGTCTGCCGCGTCTTTGATCTTGGTTTTCACCGCTTGCCAGAAAAATCCCCGTTGAACGGAGAAAAGGAAGTCGTTTTTACTTCCATGGAGCTTTTGGAGGGAGAAACATTAGAATCAATGCTGAAGGCGGAGGGTCCACTTTCAACGCTGGACTGTCTTCCCATTTTGGAGCAAATCGTCGCTGGCCTGGCAGCCGCCCATGATTTGGGCATCGTCCACAGAGACTTCAAGCCATCCAATGTTTTGCTGGTTCCCGCTGCTTCCGGGAAGGAGGGCCTGAGAGTCGTGGTGACTGATTTTGGGCTGGCACGCCTTCAGGGGAATGAGAGCCAGTCCGCGGGAGTCTTGACAACGGATGGCCAGTTGGTGGGGACTCCGGACTACATGGCGCCCGAACAGCTCAGCGGTGGGAACGTGACTCCCGCCGTCGATATCTACGCTTTGGGCGTCGTTTTGTACGAGGCCTTGACGGGGGCCCGGCCATTTGCCGGGAAAACCGCGTTTGCCCGGGCCTTTCAGCGTCTCAATGCCGCTCCCCAGCCGCCTCGAACTTACGTCCCCGATCTCGACCCAAGGTGGGATGACATGGTGATGCGCTGCTTGGATCGACAGCCCGGCGGTCGGTTTTTAGGCGTCCGAGACCTCATCCATTCCTTGCGGGAATCGCACTGGACCCCATAAACCAGATTCTGGCCTAGCGCCCATCGCCCCTCAACCATGGCGCCGGCACCCATTGTTCGATTGTGGAGCTCTTGGAGGGCAAAATTCTAGAAAACCACCTTTTTTTATGGTTGTGTTCCGCTCCCGTCGCCCGCCGTCCGGCAGCCGCCGTCCGCCATTGGCCAGAAGATCCTTGGAGATCATGGCGCGGGGGATTCTGGTGAGCTTTCCATGAGTCGTGGGGGCAGAGGGCCGATTTCGTAGGCAGTGTACCGAAGGAGCTTGGCCTTGTCAGAGGCCCAGCAGCCAGCGGGGGAACCCTGTTTCCGGCAGAGCCGGGAAAGAAAGAGCCTCGGCTTGGCAAGAGTCTCCCAAACTTGCGGAAGATAGGTGGATTGGCGGCCTTCGTGGATCAGGATGACGCCGTCGATGCCGGGTCTCAAAAGACTAGGATAATCCTTGGGCGATCGGGCAAGGAGCCGTTTCGGGAAGCTGAGGATGGAGATGGAAAGGGAGAGATCGGGGAGCTCTTGAACCGTGACCGGAGGAAACCTGGGGTCGCGGGTGGCGGCGCTGATAGCGCATTCTCGCACCGCTTGATGAAGGGGGGACTGGGGACGGATGTGGCCGATGCAGCCCCGGAGTTGGCCATCCTTTTTCAGGGTGACAAAGACGCCTCGTTGGATGCGGTAGATCGGGTGCCGCTCCAGCAGTTGCGAAGGCGTGGAGGCTGTTTCCCCTTTTTCCACGTAGGCGCGGAGGGTCTCCCAGGCCAGCTCGAGCAGGTCGTTTCCTTCGGCTTCAGAGAGATAGACAGGCGGGGCGAAGGCCATGGCTGAGTAGCCCACCACGCGGCTTGGGTCTCCAGTGACATCGCCGGAGTTTCGGTACGCCAGAAGGTTGGGCTCCCATCCCCGGCGCCGGGCAAGCTCCAGCATGGTGGCAAGAACCTGGTTGCCGTCGGTGGTGACGGACTGAAGGCAGTCCCGATCCTGGCTGAGAATGCAGTTGATGGTCTGCTTGTCCAGATCTCGCGCCTTGGGACCGGGGTAGAAGTGAGAGAGATCCACACTGAAGACCATAAGAGTCTCGTCATCGGCGTAGTGAGCCAGAAGCTGGGCCAGATGGTCGATGTCGGAGGCGGAGAGCCGCCCGGCGATCATGGGCACGATGGTGAAGTCCGGAGGATTGGCGCGGTCTCGAAGCTGCTGGAGGAAGGGAAGCTCGGCTTCCAACACGTGCATGGTGTGGGCTTTGGGGACGCTCTTGAAAAGAGGATCTTTCAGAAGCTCGTCGGCAATGCTGGAGAGAGGGATCTCGGCTCCGGGAATCGCGTAGTGGGAGACGTCCGGGATGGAGACGCCCTTGAAGTTGGCCTCGGCATTGTGATTGGCCGCAAGGAGAAAGACCCGGCGGAAGCTCCGGCCCACTTCCCGAAAGCTGGTGGCGGCGATGGCGCCGGAATAGATGTAACCGGCGTGAGGCACCAGGATCGCCCGGACATTCCGGAGCCCCACCGACGGATCCGCCGCCAGCATGGCGGAGACCTGGCGGTAAAGCTCCTTGGGGTCGGCAGGGTAAAAGCTTCCAGCCGTGGTGGGCGAGCGGATCTTATTGGTGGAGGTGCGGAGAGACAATGGCCGGTTCCGGGAAAGTGGTTGACCGCTCTTGGCCGAATCGGGGGACTTGGCCATGGGACCGGGCCCCCCCACCATGAGCATGATGCCCGTGGAAGCGGCCAAAAGAAGGATCAGGGAGCAGAGCGCCCGCCCGGCGCCGCCTTCGGATTCCAGAGATTCGTTCATATCCACCTTCCCGCGATGGGGTAACCGCAAGGGCAGCGGTCGCCCTGAAGTTGCTTGGAGAGAATGAAGTACCCACGGCGCTCCAGAAGAATCAGGCCGCATGCGGGGCAGCGAGTGTGCTGGCCCGGGTGGTTGGGCAGGTTGCCCACGTAGACGTAGTGGAGCCCCTCTTCCTTGGCGATCCGCCAGGCCTGGTCCAAGAGCTTGGCTGGCGTCGGCGGCAGCGCCTCCAGCTTGTACGCCGGGTGGAAGCGGGAAAGATGAAGGGGAACGTCAGGCCCCAGGGTGCGGACAATCCATTGGCACATGCGCCGTATCTCCTTGAGATCGTCTGAATAGGTGGGGACGATGAGGCGCGTGATCTCCGTCCAGACGCCTTCCTCCCGGAGGATCTCCAAGGTCCGGAGAACCGGACCCAGGCGGGCGCCAGTCACCCTCTTGTAGAATCCCTCCGTAAAGCCCTTGAGATCGACGTTGGCGGCGTCGATGAAGCGGCAGAGCTCCCGGAGCGGCCGCTCCAAAATGTAACCCGCCGTCACCAGGACGTTTCGGATGCCGAGCTCCCGCGCTTGCCGCGCCGTGTCCGCCACATACTCATAGTAGATCAAAGGTTCGGAATAGGTGTAGGCGATGGACGGGACCTCGGCGGTCTCCACGCTCTTCACCAGCTTTTCAGGCGGCAGATCCGAGTTTTGTGTCTCTTCCGGCTTGAATTGAGAGATCTGCCAGTTCTGGCAGTTGATGCAGCGAAGGTTGCAGCCCGCCGTGGCGATGGAGAGAATGCTGGTGCCGGGAAGAAAGTGGTAGAGGGGCTTTTTTTCCACCGGATCGAGATGGACGGCGCAGGGATTGCCCCAGACCAAGGTGTGCAGCTTGTTTTGGACCACCACCCGAGTCCGGCAGAAGCCTCTGTCACCTTCCCCAAGGACGCAGCGGTGCGGGCAGAGCTCGCAATAGACAAGGTTGCCCCGGGCGCGGTACCAGTCGGCCTCCCGGGACCATTCCCAAAGCTTGGCCGGAGCGTCGTTCCGGAATCCCACTCGAAGCCCGCCCCGGCCCGAAGGTTCCAGGATCAGATCGTGGATTGCCTGCCCCGCGAGAATCGCCGAACAGCCTCCCACAATAAGCTGCCGGAGGAAGCGGCGGCGGGCCAGTAGCTCGTCATGGGACAAGCCATCATCCTGTCGGGATGGCTGGCATTGTCGCGATTCTTCGGGCGGAAGCTCGGCAGAAATCCCGTCGTGGGGAGGCAGTCTATCCTTCATCGCGCGCCTCCGGAGGAAGAGGAACATTTTGGGTGCTACCGGTGAAGCGGCCCACGAAACGCCGTTCCAGACGAAGGATCAGATGGGACAGCGTGCCCACTGGGCAGAGCAAGCCGCAAAAGGTTCTCCGCAGGCGCCAACCGGCAAGAAAGAGAAACGCGGCGGCTCCCAGGATCCAACAACTTGCCTCGTACCCGTTGGTGTAGAAAAATGTGTACCAATCCCACGCCACATCCGGTTGAGCCTCCAGGTCTCCCGCTATCTTGAAATAAGCGACGGCTGTCCACAAGAGTATCCCCAGGGCCACGGGCCAAAACCAGGCAGGCCGACGGGTCGTTTTGGATGCCACCCGGGCCTCGCACTGGTAGAAGGTACCGATGGGACACGCCCCGTGGCACCAGGATCGCTTCTCCAGGTTCATGATGAGTGCGCCGGGCACCAGGTAGGGGCGCAAGAAACCGAAAACACAGCGCCGGGGACAGACGTGGCAAAAAATATAGGGAATCTTAAAATAGCATCGAAAAACGGGATAAAAAATCACCGGCGCCAAGAAAAGATAGGAAAGCCATCGGAAGATCGAGTCGGTGTTTTGCGGGGCTAGCCACGCTTCAGGAATTTTTGCGAGTCCCATGGCCCGGAGAAGGCCCCAGCCAAGGATGGCCAAAACCGCCCAGGTGTACAGCGGATGGAAGCTCAGGGAATAGAGGGTCCCGGCTGTGGAGTCCCAGAGGATCAGGCCGCCAAGAAGCCCGAAGATCCCCGCCGTGATGGCAAAAGCGATCCAACGGGAACTGGAGACGAGCCTTTTTTTTCTCGACCTTTTCCGATCTTGCCAGAGAGCGCCGACGGAGAGGAGCTTCAGCGCTGCCAGGAGAGCGCAAGTTCCCGCCAGACCAAGGGCCGGGATGGCGAAGATTCCGGTCACCAGCGCGCCAGAGGCCGCGCCCAGAAGATCGAGGGCGTGGAGGTGTCCCGCGGTTCTCTCCACGCCAGAGAAATCGTGGCGCGCGGCCTCGGCGAATTCGGCGCCACCAAGAAAGCCGATCCAGGCGATGGCGCCGCCGAACAGAAGGGAGAGGAGGGGCTCCGGAAGATCATATAGCGGCTGGAGCGGCCCGGCGCCAAGAAAGAGGGCCAGACAGGCCGTGGTCCCAAGAAGCGCCAGGTCCAGGGATGCCAACCGGGATCGGTGGAAGTGGCCGATATGCTGGTGGAGGCGTTTCCGGGATCGCCGGGCTGTGGCGGGATCAGCGCGGGGTAAGGCCCAGCGGTTGGCCCATGCTCCAATGGCGGCGCCTAGAAGGAATGCCGTCACCACCAGGCTGACCCGTTCATAGACCGATCCGCTGAGAATCTGGAAGGCGATGAGGATGACCACTTCCAGGCCCATGGAGCTGAACCCCGTGGAGGAGATGGCAAAGGCCGTGGCCGGGCTCTTCGAGCGTGCCACCAGGAGTCCGCTGGCCAAGAGCAGGCCCAGTGCCAAGAGGAGGGGCAATTCCATGCCGCTCCCCTGCCGCCGGAGCCAGGTTCGCATCCCGGCCGCGTAGGTCACAGGCCGGAAGTCCCGATTTGGCGGGACGTTTTCCGAAATCGCCCTCCGAGATTGGGCGATCCGATCATCGGTGAGGCTCGCCTTCAGGAAATCGGGTCTCACTTCGCTGTTCACGATGCCCAAACGACGGAGGCGCCGGGCGATCCCGTAGTCCAGCGGCCGCTCCGAGGCTAGCAGGGAAAGCCGGTGACCGGGGATGGGGAGCAGATGGGGAAAAACCTCTTCCATCGCTCCTGCCACCGAAGAAAAAAGTTCTCTCTTTTCCAGACTGGCATAGTTGCCCAGGCCGCTCAGCGTGATGGCCAGGATCCCGCCGGGTCGGAGGGATCGGCGGGCTTCCCTGAAAAACTCCGCGGTATAGAACCGGTTGAGCTGGATCGACGAAGGATCCGGCGTGCCCAAGAGGATGGCGTCGTACCGATTGCGGGCCTGGCGCAGGAATCGGCGGGCGTCCTCCTGGATCCAGTTGATCCGCCGATCCTGGCCACGGGCCAGGAATCTTTCCGCAAGCTCGAAGAGCGTTGGATCGAGCTCCACCACGTCGATTCTGGAAAGGGCATATTTGGCCGCTTCCCGGGGAGCTCCGGCCAAACTCCCCGAGATGAGCAGCACTCTCTTGGGATTGGGGTGTTGGGAGAGGCCGTAGTGGACCATCTCCTCCGCCCCGAGGCGGTCGTCCGTGGACGCGGCGGGAACACCGTTTTCGTAGACGGTCCATCGTCCCTCGCCCCTGACCAGGGAGAGGGCCCCGTACGGCGTTGTCCAGTGTTCAACCAACTCTTGTCCGGGAAAGAGCCAGCGGGCCGTCAGCCACTCCGGTTGGACCTCATACCAAGTTCCCACCGTCAGTACAAGGAGTCCCAGGCTCGAAGCAGCCAGCCCCTGGTGACCGCTGCTCCATGCAAGATTTCCTGCCGCCGCCAAGCAAACAAGAAGCAACATCGCCGCCGTTTCCAACGGCGCAAAGACGTGGATGAGAACGAAGCTCATCAAGAGCCCCCCAACCACTCCTCCAGCAAGATCCAGCCCGTAGACTTCGGCGATCTGCCGGGCTGTCCTCCTTTTCGACGCCAGTCCCGACAAGAGGGCCAGGAGTACGCCGGAGGCAAGAGAGTAGGGAAGCGCCAGAACCGCCGATCCCACTATGGCCTGGTCCAGGTCCAGGAAAACTCCCCCCGGCGCCCAGGAGCGCAACAGACGGATGGCCACGATCTGCACCACCGGGGCCAGGCCGATCCAGGCCAGTAGGAAGATTGCCGACCTCGCGGGATCGCGCCAACCTTCGGAGCGCCGAGCCAGAAAGCTCCCCAATCCCGTCGCTAGAAGCCAGTTGGCCAGGATCACGCCCAGGATGATCTCGTTACCGGCAAATACAGAGATCAGCTCTCGAAGCACCAAAACCTGGCTCACCAGCGAAGAGGCGCCCAGACAGGCCGCGGCCAGGAGTACCGCCCTCCGGGGGCCCACGCCGGCACCGCTTTTTGCGGTCTTAGGTCGCCTTTCGCTGTCTACTCCCATGGCGCGGACCTTGATTCACGCCGGGGCGGGCTCCCGCCCGGGCCGACCCCGAATCGGTCAGTTCAATCTTTTGCTTGTGAGGCGTTCACCGCGATCCAGAGAACCGCCACGTTGAGGAGGGCGACTCCGGCCGCCACCAGAATCGAGGTTTTGGGTGACCACCCAAACCAGGCGACTCCAGCCCACCGGATCACGAAAAAGGAGACGACGGTGCTCACGATCCCCGTTCCCCACGAGGCTCCTTCCGCCTCCTTTTCAGGGGATTCCACCGGAGATGCTCCGGAATCCCCCACACCCGAATTGGTGGTTTCCTCAGGTTCGGTCATGCTCGTTCTCCTGGCGGTGGTCGGCGCTCGGCATCTTTTGGTCAAAATGCTTTCTCTTGCTAGATCCGTTTCTCATTCCCCTAGTTTCCTTCCTTGTTCCTTTCCAGTTTTTCCAGGGCCTTCCGGGCCTTTTCCAGCCCTATCTTCTCCAAAATTGTCTCTGGCCCGAATTCGCGGATGAAGCGCTCGACACCGAGCTCGTGGACAACCTTCTCGACACCGAGCTCGTGGACAACCCTCTCGACACCGAGCTCGTGGACAACCCTCTCGACACCGAGCTCGTGGACAACCCTCTCGACACCGAGCTCGTGGACAACCCTCTCGACACC
>JAJRTK010000172.1 GCA_024278345.1 bacterium
GGGGAAGCGGCCTGGGAGCTCCTTGCCAAGGAAGATTCCCGCGGAGAAGCTCTGCTTCGCCGGCAATTCGTAGGGGAAAATCTGCCCGTAGGGGTGTTGGATTCGGCTGTTGCCGCGGCCCAAGAGCAGCTTGAGCTGTTGACGGGGAAGCGCCATGATGGCTCAGGCGCGGAGTGGATTCGCAAGGGCCAGTCGGCCATTGCCCGGGGCGATTGGCAAGAAGCACGCCGGTGTCTCCTGTTGGCGCTCCACCAGAAGCCATCCAGTGTCGTGGCACGGCTCGGCTTGGCGCGGCTGTATGACGATAGAGGGCTCCCGCGGCTCGGGTTGCGCTTCCTGGATCCGGCTTTCTTTGGCGTGGGCGACCGCCGGGAGGTTTATCGTGTGAGGGCGGGGCTACTTCGCGCCGTGAATCGGGGAGAGGAGGCCGCGGCTAGCGAACGCTTGGCGGAGCTGACGCCCCCGGGAGCGCCCGTTGTGGGCGAGCTCTTGGGCCTATATGAGAACTTGCGGGCCACGGGCCGATGCCGGTTGGCCCTCATACTTCTTAGTGATGGCCATTTGCCCCTTTCCCGGCTCATGGGGCGTTGGAAACGCGAGGTAGCTTTTGCGGCCAGATCTCGGGCCCACGGGAAGCTGGAGTTTGGACGCAATACGGACACCACGAAGGCGTTGTCTCTTTTCTTGGAGGCGCTCGAAGCCGATCCCTTCGATGCCCAGTCCCTGAACTATGCCTCAGCCTGTTTCAGGGTTCAGAAAAAACCTCATGCGAGCCGAGTTTTGGCATCGTCGGCCTTACAGCTCATCCCCGATTTTGCCACAGCCCGGGTGAACCTTGCCTTGGCGTGGGAAACCATCGGCCTCTGGGAAATTGCGCGGGCTGAACTGTTGCGTGCCCGGGAGTCGGTGGGCTTGGACGAATGGACTCGCCGCAACATTGCTGACGGGCTTTTCCGCCTTGACAGGCGGCGCCAATAGGAGAACGACCATGATTCGTCGTGGAAAGAACTTGTCGCTCTGCCTCTCGTTTGGGCTGCTGGTGCCTGCCCTCTCCCTGGCTTTTCAGGATTTCCACAAGGGCGCCTTTTCTATCGAGGAAAGGGAGCTTTCACTGATCCAAAAGCTTTCCGGGGAAGCTCGGATCATGGACCTGAAAGGACTGGGCGAGTGTCTGGTGGCCGTGGGACATGCGGAGATCAAGGGAAGGGACCGCGCTGCGCTCATTGAGGCCCAGCGAGCCGCGGAAGCGGCTGCCAAGGGCCATATGACCGAGTTCATCCACGGCCTGAAGACCGAAACGTCAGCGGAGATCAAGACGACTGAAAAGGTGGTGAGCATTCTCTCTGGCGGTGAAACGAAGGAGAAACTGGAGGTCACGGAGGAGTACAGCTCCTATGTTCGGACCCGCGGCAGAGGTGCTTTGCGGGCTACGCGCCTTCTTGGCGGCTGGACTTCGGATGACGGCTCGGTAAGGACTGTAGCTGTGGTGTTCAGCAAGAGTTTTGTTCATTCCAAGAGCCCCGTGGCCGGGATTCTTCGCGAGGGGGAGAATAGCCTTGAGAGTCATGTCTTGGATGGCCAGCGCGCGATTCGGGCGGCAGGGTTTGTTCCCCTGGCGGGAGGGGATGCTGGTTCGGCTCGGGAGCAGGCACTGGCCTTTGCCAGGGAGAATGCTGTTCGGGAGGGGCTTGGGACGTTGGTAGAATCAGAGACCATCGCCGACGAAGTCTCAACGAAGATTCGGCTCCGGGAGAAGGCCCGTGGATATGTCATTGAAGAGCACGTGGTGGACGAGGGTCCGGAAGGAGACTTCTACCGAGTCATTCTTGACACCATCGTTTCCTTGGAGCTTTTGGATAACGACACCCGTGCTTTCCGTATGCTCCAAGAGCAGATAGGGATGCCCCGCTTGGCCATTCGGTTGGAAGAAAAATGGGCCGACGGTCGAGCCGGCTCAGGTTCCGCCGCGAGCCAGCTCCGGGAGATGTTCCAAAAGAAGGGCTACCGTCTGGTTGCTCCCGGTGTCGGCGGCGCTGAAGTTGTGGTGGAGGGGACTTGCACCACCAGACACTCCGGATCGGACAAGTTCGGGCGTCATCGGGTCAGTGCTTCCACGGACTACCGGGCCGTGGTGGTCTCCACTGGAAAGCTTCTGGCGAGTGGGCAAGACACGCAGCGAGTCGCCATGAAGACCCTTGCAGGCGCGGCGGCAAGGGCGGGTCAGCGTGCCAGCAGGCTGACTTTCCAGAAGCTCCATGAGCAGATCGTGGAGCAGTGGGGAGAAATCGCACGAAGTGGCGATACCTTTGCCGTCGTTCTTACACAGGTCACGAGTTATCGGAAGCAGGGCCGGGGATTCGAAAGACTGCTCCGGGGGATCGAGGGTGTGAAGGAAGTGCAAAAGCGCTCCTTTGAGGCCGGGGTTCTGACCTTGGGCGTCCAGTTTCGTGGGAAGAGCGCCGATCTGGAGGATGCAATTTTTTCTGCTCTGGATTCCGCCTCGGTGCCGAGCCTTGCCAAGATTGATTTTCGGAAGTCGGCGGGCAACCGTTTGGAGTTCTTTTGCCAAAACTAGTCGCTCTTTTTCCCGATAGAACCGGTATGGGTCCGGGGAGAAGAGCCTGTCATGGAGAGATTGATGAGGAAGATGTTACAGAAGACCTTTTTCTTGGCCATCGCCCTGTCGATGGTGATTTGGAGCCAGCCTTCGAAGACTGCCTGGGCAGGCGAGGGAGTTGATGCCGCCATGGAGTTTTCCTCCGCGGCGCTTCCCGCCAAGTACGGCAAGATGCAGCTTGGGTGGTTTTTCTACAACATGTACATGACCGAATGGTACGCCTATCGCGCCGACCGGCTGACGGGATCGGCGGCTGCCAAGCTGCTTAAGTTGGCGGGCGATAAAGAGGCCGGAGCCCGTTTGGATCAATTCGACAAGGAGATCGCCAAAGAAAAGAAAAAGAAGAAGCGGAGGAAAAAAGAAAAAGCCCGGGATGAGGTCATCGATTCGGGCTTGAGTAGCGTGGATTCGTCCAAATCTCTCAACAGCGCGGAGAAAAAGATGCTGGCTATCGCTTTGTTGGAGACGGCAACAGCGACGTTGATGGAGCAGAGGGCAATGCGCAATGCCAAGCGGATGATCGATGGCATTCCCGCTGCCAGGAGCGAAGCAACCACCATCGGCAACCCTCTGGGAAAAGCTAGGACGATTAAGCATCTTGCCAGGGCTGGAAAGAGCTTGCCATCGACGGTAGCCAGTACTAAGAGAGGCCTGGCGAGGCTGGCGAAAATATCCAAGCACCTTCATGCGCTTGCCAAGGTCAACAAAGTCAAGGCGCCTTCGGAGAAAGAAGTGGCGGGTGCGGAGACCAACTACTCCAGCGAGATCACTTTCGAGGACTAAGCCGATGTTGAGTGGATGGGAAGGGGCTTTGAAAACAAGACCCGCGCTGGCCCTGCATGCGGTTGCGGCGCTTGGGGGTATGCTCTTTTTGGTGGGACCAGCCATCGCTGGCTCCAATGAGGGTCCACAAGTCGCTTTCAAAGTCACTTCCGTCCACTTCCCCAAAGAGGTGGAACGAGATTTACAGGGAGGCGTGACGCCTTTGGAGGCCACTGAGCGATGGCAGGAAGCTCTGGCTAGCCACTCCGGGTTTCGCGTCTTTGGGTTTGACGAACAGGTCGTCGCCTCGGACTTCGGCGGGGCGCTTTTGTCGGCATCGGCGACGGTCAATCGAGTCGATCTTTTCTGGACTGCGGTCCCGCGCCGAAAAGGCGGCCACGTGGCGGCGATTGCCTCTTTGACGGCGACCTTTATGGATCCCGCCACGGGAGAGGTTTTCCACCAGAGTTTCCAGGAGGTAAGCTCTCCTTCGTCCTTCCTTGAGATGTACGACGAGAAGACCCGGATTCGCCTCAAGGATATCGGCAAATACTACCACACCGTGTTGGACAGAGACCGCGCCACCTTCGCCAAGAGGGAGTACCGAAAGCTGGTTCTTGGTGGTCTAGAGGCCCTGGCCAGGAAGGTCGCCCGGCGATACGAGCCAGCGGTGGAAGAGGGCAAGGTCCTGAGCCAGGGACGGAGCTTGAATGGCGAGGAGTTCGTCGAGGTGGGACTCGGTTTCAAAAACGGTGTGGTGCGGGGAGGGGTGCTTCGCCTCTACCATCCCAGGGAACCGGAGCGTCCAGTAGCTTTGGTCGTCGTGCGGGATCTGTCCGCTGGCCGGGCAAGATGTCGGTTCATAGAGAAACGCTTTGCTCGGAATGTACGAAAGGGATTCATCGTTCGGGCCGTCGGCGTTAACCGCCGCATCCGTCCACGGGAAGGGACGTTGATCCTGCAAGTAACCGGATTTGGCAGGACCGAGCCTCGGCTTCATGACTCCCGGTTTCGTGTGGATGAAGACGCATTTTCCATGTGGCTGACGGATGACCTGGGCACCGGAGGCAACTTTTTCATGTTGGCCCCTTTGCCTTCGCTGAGTGCCGTGGAAGATACATTTGAGTTTGCCGAGGGCGTCGAGGTTGCCGAACAAGATATTTTCGGCAAACGCCGAATTGCCGACGTCGGGGTGAAAGGAAATTTTTTCAAGGCTTCCATTTTGAGAAGTGTCGGGGGAGAGCAAGGTACTCATTTGGCCCAGGAGCTTGAGCTTCGGGTGGGCCTGGAATTCTACGATCTTTTTACCGGCACGGTTTTGTTTTCCTCGGAGACGAAACGAACTCTGGAGTTGGAGGACGAGGTCTATGATCGGCAGGGAAAGGTCATTGTCGATGTATCGGAGGCGGCGGGCTTCAGGAAGCTGGCCCGATCAATCTTGCGCCAAGCGGCTCGGGATGCCAAAGCCAGGTTTCGCTCCGAGAGCATGACGGGCGAAGTGACCAAAGTTCGCGGCGACATGCTGACATTGCGATTTCCCGAGCCGCTCCCTGGCTTGGCTGGCGTCTTGACGGTGTGGCGGCCGGTGAAAGTCGGATTCCCTGAACGGATTGGGATTGCCGTGGCCGAAACTGGCGCCGGGAAAAAGGTCCGCGCTCGTTTTATGTCGGCCAAAGGGGTTCGGGGAGGAGGGCAGCGCGGGGATGAAGTACGTTTGCGCCTTCCCTCGGGAGTTGGCCGAGGTCAAGGCCCGGTGGTCCAGGCGGATGGAGTTGATTTTGCCCCCGGCCTGGATAAGCGCTTTCAGGTGACGGAGCTTCGCCTGTTAGAAATGATGCACGTTGCATTGGGGGCTGCTCATGGAGTACAATCTTTGCCGCCGGCCTATCGGTCCAGTGCGGTGGAGCAAGATGCGGAACTGTTTCGCGAAGGTGATTTCGATCTCCAGCAGGCGGAAGAGATGCTCAAGGCGAAAGTGCGGGCCGTAGACTACCGTTTACGCGTTGGGATCGAGTTGGCCTCCCTCCAATTACGCCGAAACAAGAGCCTGGAAAAGCCGCTTTTTCAGCTCAAAGTCCGGGTTTCGCTGGTGGATGCGAAGACAGGTCAGGTGATCTTCGAGAAGGCGGCTTCCGGCAAGCGCGAGCCCAAGAATAGGAAGTCGGCCACGAAAATTGTGGATGGCAAAGTGGTTCGCGGGCTTCGCGCCCAGGATCTTCCCCAGCAGTTTGAGTTCCTCTGCAAGGATCTCCTGGACGCTCTTGTTCCCTACGTGATCAAGAAGGGACTGATCGCGTCCGGTTGAAATTCAGTCCAGATCTTCGATGACCCATTTTCCCCGCTCCTTGATCAGAGTGAAGACGCATTCCGATCCATCGCCGGTGATACAGGGGTAGCTCAGGAATGCCTTGTTTCCTTCCAGGCGAAATGCATCCTTCGCCAAGCGTCCTTCGATCCGTGCGGCGATCCGGGTAATTTGGGATTTCCCGCGCTCAAAAATAAGCTGGAGCACGGGCGTTCCCTTCGGATCTTTGGCGTTCCGAAAACTGGCAGCCCAGATTCTCATGAAGCCATCGAGGTCGTTTCCGCGGGTGGTGATGACGAAGCGCCGGGCCGTTTCGTAAGGGGTTTCCTCTCCATGTGGATTTGCTTCAACCGCAGCTTTTTCCGCTGTTGGTGAGGGCGCGGCCGTGGGCGGAGTGGTGGGAGTCGCTTGGACGATTTCCGTGGGAGTGTCCGGCGGAGTGGTGGGAGTCGCTTGGACGATTTCCGTGGGAGTGTCCGGCGGAGTGGTGGGAGTCGCTTGGACGATTTCCGTGGGAGTGTCCGGCGGAGTGGTGGGAGTTGTTTGGCTGGGTTCGGCATCAGCGATCTTGAACCAGGACCACTGGCTCGTGAGGGTTCCATCATTGGCCGTGCCGGAGAGCATTGGCCCGGTCAGGCGTCCCTTAAAATGGACGACGGCCTTGGGATCGAGGTCGGCACATTTTTCGCCGCCGCGCCAATCTGATCCTACGTCAAACGCGAGGTTTTGGCCGTCGAAGGTTGTATTGCAGAGGGGCATTTCCTTCGCACCAAAGACCGAAATACCACCGAGCCAGGTTGTCTTCTCTTGGTGGAACTGAATGGTCGCAAGAAGTTGTTCGCCGGTTTCAAGTGTAATAGGCCCCTGCCACTTTCCCGCCAAGGGGCTGGCCGCGGATGCCTGAGATAGGGACAGGAAGAGGGCCAAGAGTGGGATGGATCGCTTCCAGAATTGCTTCCGCATGCTGGTTCTCCTTGCGATTTGGTTGAATCATTGGGATGTTTCCGCTATCAGCGAGTGGAGCGCCTTTGAAGATCGCTAGTGTGACCGAAGCGATTGGCGGGGTCAAGCCGTTGCTTTTTTGGAATGCGCTTGCAGGATTTGGCGATCTGCGCTGTCGTGGAGACTGGTTGTGATGCGTTCTGGCGAAAGGTCGCGGTCTGGTGTAGGCCCATCCGCGGCAGGGGCTGCTTTGAAGCTTGATGAAAGACTCAATGGGGTAGGCTGGCACAGATGAGCGAAAAAAAAAGGACCATCCTCTTGGTCGATAACGACAAGGCAAGCTTGGTCGAGATGGCGTCCACTCTTACGGAGGCCGGCTTCCGGATATTCTCGGCCTCCAGCTTATCCGAGGCCATGGAGCTTGCCGCTAAGAAAGAGCCTTCGATTATTATTGCGGAGATCGCGGTTCCCGATCTCGACGGATTGGAGCTTCAAAAGGTCTACTTCGAGAGGTTTGTCTTTCGGCTGACACCGTTCATTTTTCTTAGCAGTGTCAACGATCCGGCCATCATCGTTCGGGGCTTGGAAAACGGGGCTTTCGATGTCCTGGTGAAGCCGGTTCACCCCGCTGTGCTCAAGGCCAAGGTACGGCGGTGGCTGGAGATCCGGGAGCAGATCCAGTTGGCCTCCTATGGAGGATCATTTGAAGGAAACCAGTTTGCCCGCGTGCTGAACTTCTGTCGCCGCCGCAAGCTGAATGGACTCCTAGTGGTCACGAGTTCGACCGAAACCGTGCATCTCAAGCTCATCAAGGGTGAGGCGGAAGAGCTTGCGTCTGATCCGGCATTGATGGACAGGATTTACGGGATGTCCCGCGGTCGTTTTTGGATCATGCTTCAGGTTTCTCGTGAGCTCGCGGGGAAGGTCATCCGGTCGGTCTCGGCTCTTGGTTCCGCCCAGCAACGTGGGTTTCTCTCGTCGTTGAAGGTCGGCGGGAAGTTGTATGAGATCCAGACGGAGCTTCTGGTGAAGCCAGAGCCCAGAATCCAGTCGTCGGTTTTCATCAAGGGCCAGCTTCTGGACAACCAAGATGACCCAATCGACCTGCCCATCACCATCAACGATTTGGAGTCGAAGATCCTCCGGCTCCATCGCAAAGTGGAAGCGAAGGTGCGCAAGGAGGGGGAGGCCCGGGGCAAGAAGGCCGTTCGGGAGATTATTGATGGAAGCTTGTTCGAGACGGGTTTCGACGCTTTTGAAGCGGGGGACTATCCAAAGGCCATCGCTGTCTGGAGCGAAGCGCTAAGAAAGAAACCCACCAGCCAGTTCTTGACGATTCACATTCAGCTTGCTCGGCAAAGGCTGGGAGACACAGCAAACCAAAGGGCTGAGAAACAGGGAAAGATAGGACTTTAGGACGGCGCTTGGCGCCGTTTTTCTATTGGTTCACCCGGGTGGTGGCGAAGGAGAGTCGGAACATTCGGGTTGGCAGGTTGTCTATTCCGAGTCGAATGGGCACGGGGCGTTTCCGTCGCGGAATTCTACGGTTGCATCTTTTTGGGGATTTGCTCCATGGAGGGGGGGGCCAGGAGGCGACCAGCGCGAGTGGCCGCGAGTGATGGGAGCGGAAACCAACCCAAATGTAGATGATGCGGCTTTCCTGTTCCTTGTGTTGAAGGGTACTATAGGCAAAGTTTCTTGGGGCGACATTGAGCGCGGAGAACATGTCATGACCAGGGAGAGAACGATGAGGCGTTGGGCAGGGATTTGCTTTCTTTTGGCGTTGGGACTCGGGATTCCGGCCGCCGCGAATTCTGGCAATCAAGCTGGGAAAACCCTTGTTTCCCAAGGAGATCATGGGAGTGGAGGACGATCTGGCGTAGATGTTGAGGCTCGCGAAGTTGTTCGGGAGGAGCGGACAGTCTACGTGCCCTTCCACCGCCTTGACGAACTGCTTGGCCCCGAATCGAGGGCGGTTGTCTTGCCGTATGAACGATTCCTGGAGCTTTGGGGCGCTTTGAGCCCAAGGGGAGTCGATGAAGAGGTGGAGGAGGCGCCGCCGGTAGACGTTCTGGTGGCTTCGGCGAAATACAGAGGAAGAGTCACCGGAGGGATCGCACAGTTTACTGGGACTTACCGGATCGAGGTGCTGAAATCGAGTGGCTACGCCAAATTCCCTCTCCTTTTGCAGCGGGTGGCTGTGACTCGGGTGGAGCTGGATGGCCAGGTGGCCCTTGTGAATTCCATCAAGGGAGGGATGGAGCTTTTTGTGCGAGGCGCCGGTGCCCATGAATTGGTTGTGAGCTTTAGTTCTCCCGTACGGAGAGAGGGCAAGAAAAGCCGGGTATCCGTTGATCTGCCCCCAGTCGCCATGGCGTCACTGGAACTGGAGATTGAAGGTGCGGCCTTGGAGATCTTCTCGCATCCGATGGCCGTGGCATCCTTGGAAGCTGCTGGCGCGACGACCATCGCCCGGTTTTCCGTGGGCGGGCTTTCGGATGTCGAGATTTCGTGGCAGCCTCAGGCGGCGAAAGTCGTTGCGGCGGAGACCGCTCTTTTCGTCACATCGACACAAATGTTGTCTGCTGGGAAGGGCGCCATCAGGAATGACTCGGCTTTTGACCTGCAGATTGCCCAGGGGTCGGTGGAACGTCTCCTTGTGGAGTTGCCCCGGGATTTCACGCCGCTTTCGGTTGAGGTGCCTGGCCTGAAAGGCCGCCGAGCGGAGGGCCGGAATCTAGTTTTGGAGTTTGAGGCTCCTCAGACGGGGAAGATTTCCTTGAGGATCATGGGCGAACAGATCTTGCCGAACCTGGGAGAGGCTCCTGTTCAGGCGCCGATTCTTCGTCTACGGCAAGCTGTCCAGAGGGAGCGGATTTTCACGGCGATTCTTGAAGCGCCTGGAGTCAAGCTCTCGGCCAAGGCGGAGGCTGGAGCGGTAGAGGTCGATTCCAGTGAGCTGCCCCATGGGCCTCGGAAGCGAGGAAGGATTCTTAGGAGTTTCTTGTTCACGGCCTATCCCGGCCGTGCGGATCTTGGCGCCAAGGCACCTAGTGTGTGGCTGCAGGTCGAGAAGCTCGAGCCCGAGATCCAAACTGAGGCAGAAACTTTCCTAGAGGTCTATGACGATCATTTGGAAGCGGTTTTCTTTATGAACCACCGGATTCGGAGGTCAGGTCTGTTTTCCGTTGCCTATAGGTTGCCGGCGGACCTTCGGGTGACAGAGGTCGGTCCCGAGGATCTGGTCCGTGGCTTCCGGGTAGAGGCAAAAGGCGCCGTGCAAACCGTGACAGTCGAGCTCAACAGGAAGGCCGAGGACCATTTGTCGCTTCGGCTGGAAGCGGAGGCCGAGCGGTCTGCAGCGGATGAGGCGCTGGTGGTCCCAGCCATCGAGACGTTGGGGGCCAAGAAACAAAGAGGAGTGGTGGGTCTGGCCGTGGGCACGAGCTACGACGCGCGGATGGGTAAAAGCGCCGGGCTCTTTTCCATGAGTGTCAAAGAGCTGCCGGTGTCGAGGTTTCCTCAGTCTGGACCTCGCCCCACGGTCCTGGGATACCGGTACAACGCGCTTCCCTATTCTGGGGGAGTGGTCATCCAACGAAAACAGCCGAAAGTGACCGCCGAGGTGGTGGAGCAGGTTTCGGTGAGTGAGGATCGCCTGAGAATTACGGCGACGATTCACTACAAGATTCTCTATGCTGGGGTTGACCGGCTGGCCATCGAGATCCCCGCGGATGTGTAGGAGTTTGTGGATATCGAGGGAGACTCAATCCAAGAGAAAGTGCTCCGCGCTGGAAAGAACAAGAAGAAGAACCAGTGGCATATTCGGCTCCAAAAAAGAATCCTTGGCGATTATCAGCTCCGTGTCCGGTTTGAAAAGGCGATGGGGGAGATCCCCGTAGGCAAGGGGTCACTGGTTCCCGTGCCGGGAATACGGATCGTGGGGACCGAGCAGGAACAGGGTTGGATTGCCATCAGCAAGCGGCCAAACCTTGAGATCGAGCCTGTGGTCCGAGCCCTGGAGCCCGTCGATCCCAAAGAGCTTCCCAGCGTGGCCCATGGGAGCCAGGTCTTCCTGGCCTACCGCTATTTGAAGCACCCGTGGACCCTCAATCTCAAGGTGACTCGTCACGAATACGAGGCGGTCTTGACGACCATCATCCAGCGCGCCCACTTCGAGACCGTCGTTTCCGCCGAAGGCGCTTCCACGACGGAGTTGATCTTGATGGTCCAAAACAACCAGCGGCAGTACTTGGAACTGAGGTTGCCGGGCTTCGGTTCGGAGGCAGAGGCCAAGATCCTGAGCCTTACCGTAGCCGGAAAACCCGTTCGACCCGCTCGCCGGGGCGACGGGACTACGATGATCCGCATGATCAAGTCGGCATCCGCCAAAGAAGCCTTCCCCATCCGCATGGTCTACGAGTCGAAGGAGCGCGCCTTTTCCTTTCGATCTTCCTCCCATGAGTTTGTATCGCCGGCCTTCTTGGACATACCGGTTTCCAGAACGACCTGGACGGTTTATCTTCCGTTTGGCTTCAAGCACTATTCCTTCGGGGGAAACTTGCGCCCGGTTCGGCAGGGTGCCCACGGCTGGGCTCGGACGATGGCTGCGATGCCCCGTGAAATCCGAACGCCCGGCTTTGGCGAAAGCCGCGCTGGGCTGAGGCCTTCCAAGGTTAGGCTCGGTGTGAAGAAACCGGCCTTGAAGGAACAAGATCAGGCAGGTGCGGGAGTCTTGCCTATCGATGTCAGCCTAGTGGCCGAGGGGCAGTCCCTTAGTTTTTCGAAGCTCGGCGGGCAAGGCCAGCTTCGCATCGATTCCATGTCTGAGCGTTTGTACTACGCAATCCATTTTGTCTTGTTCGTGCTTGCCATCGTGATTTGCGTGGGCATCGGGAAAGGCAGGCTACTTCCGGGGCGGCCGGGTATTGGGATAACCGCCTTGGTGGTGGCCGTACTCCCCGTGTTCGCCAGCCCACTGCTTCCCATGGAATGCCAGCCGGGTCTCGACATGGTGTTCGCCGGTTCTTTGCTGACAGGGCTTGTCTGCTTGATCCTGGAGAGTTTCCGGCGTTTGCGGTCCTTCGCCGCGGAACTGCTGGACGTCACCAAGGGTCGCTTCGGTGGCGGCTCCGGTGATGGCGGCACGATTCGTGTTGTGGCGGGCGCCGATCCTCGCGCTTCCTCGGTGGCCGAGGCGGAGACGGAACCTTCCGTCAAGGGGCAGGAGGCAAATGGCCAGGAGGCTCCGCCTTCTTCTTCCCCGGAGGTCACACGCGAGGAGGAGTCAAATGAACTGACGACCCCTGATGGGAGCGGAGAGGCAGAGCCACAAGAACAGGCTCGTTCCAAGAGGAGCCGCAGCCGTTCACGCCAACGCGGAAATAAGGGGAAGGGGGGGCAATCGTGAAAGCCTACCATCGCGGGTGGAGCTGTTTGGTCAGCCTGGTGATGGTGGTGTCTTGCTCGGTCCAGGCTGCCCCCCTGGAGCGTTTGCGCCACATTCTGTTGCCAGAAGAGCAATTTTATCGCCTGGGAGAAAAGTATCCCAGCGGCCTGTTTTTGGATGAGCGAGACCTCAACACTTTGGAACGGCGAGTCGAAGAGGCGAGATCCGCGGAGGAGGTGCCGGAGGCCGCCAATCGCTTTCCCCTTTTCATGGCTGCCGCCTCGTACGAAGGCGTCCTGCTTCCCGGGGTCTTAAGATTGCGGGCTCTGTTGGATCTCCAGAGTGACAGCGAGGGCTGGCAGAGCCTGGATCTACCGCTCATGGGATCGATTCTCGCCGCGGATGTCATCGTGGGCGACGCAGCCCTGGCGCGGGTGGGAAACCATGTTCGTGTTTTTGCCCAGGGACCCGGTCCAAGGCGTCTTGAGTTGTGGCTCGATCTTCCTCTTCAGGAAGTGAACCGCGGACAGGAAGCCACGTTATTGCTGGCTTCGCCCGGGCGGTTGATCTTGAAATTGCCCGGTTCCATACGCCCGCTGGTATCCGGAGTTCCGCTGGAACCCATCCAGCGCGATCCCGATGGTTATGTCATTCCTCTTGCACCGCGACCGTTTCGCGTAAGGCTGGAACCGCGGAGCATCCTCGTTCGGCAGCCGCAGGTGGAGCAGCGAGGCCGGCACCTCATGCGTATCGAGGCCAGCAAGATCGTTGGGAGCCATCAAATCGAGCTCCGTTCGTGGTCGGAGCCGGTGCGCTCGTGGACCTTGCCGCTGCCGGAAGGGTGTACCGTTCAGGATGTTCGCGGCCCCGATTTGCAGGATTGGAGCGTGCGAGATGGTGCGCTCTTCGTCACTTTGGCTCGGGGCAAGGAGCTTGTCGAGCTGGAGATCCAAACCTTTTCGCCGATTGATCGACTGTACGAGGGTTCTCTTTCGATTCCACTGGTCCGGGATGTTCGTTGGCGGACAGACATCGTCAACGTGAGCTGGGCGCCAGAGCTTTCGGTCCGCTTTCGTCGTAGCGGAGGCAGTCTCCGCCTTCCCGTGCTAGGAGAGGCCGGTGGCAGTGGGCGCTTCTTGCTGCCCTCCCCGGACTCGTTTGTCGGCGCGGAAATCCGGAAACGGGAGAGCCGGCAGTCCGCGGTTCTTCGGAGTCTATACCGCGTCACCGAAGAGAAGGTCGTCATGACCTCCACGTTGCTCCTGGAAACCGATGGTCGCCTGCCTCGGGTGGCCGAGATCCAGCTGGACAAGAGGGATGCCTTATTGGAGCTTTCCGTCGCTGAGCTCCCAGGAGCTGTTTGGGACAGCTCTAGTGTTGCCGAAGATAGGCTACAACGAGTTTCTATCGATCTACCACGGGGACGCACCGCACGTTTGGAGTTCCGAACAGAGAGGCTACTGAGTGAGTCGATCTTGGCCCATGGAAGTCTAGATTTGGAAGTGTCGCCGCCGGTGCTTTTGGGCGGCGCCGATCTCAAGAGCGAGGTGGGGCTTGCCGCGGACAAAGGTCTGCAGATTTCGTTGCTTAGGCGGCAAGGGCATTTTCCCATCGATGTTGGTTCTTTCGGACAGGCGGCCGGAAGTCCCGTGGTTTACGCTTTTCGTTCAGCCGGTGATGCCGATGCCATTCAATTCTCCGTATCGAAAGTTGTTCCCCGGCTAGAGGCGGAGACAACTACGTTTGTTCATCTGACGGACGTAAGGCTGGAAATTGTATCTCAAGTTCGCTTCCATATCCGCGAGGCTGCCACCGACCGGGTACAGGTTGTTTTGCCATCGGGCACTGGCCGTAAAATCCGCATTGAGGCACCTGGTATCCAGGAACGAGTCTTGGAGAGTGGCGTGGATGGCGACATCTGGACGTTGCGTTTAAGGGAAAAAGTCATGGGCGAGATTTCGGTGATTGTCGCCTTCGACCGTGCCATGCCTGATCTTCGGCGACAAGTTGTGAAAGTCCCGGAAGTCGGTGCTGCCGGTGTCGCTTCGGAAAAGGGAACGCTGTTGTTTGAAGTGGCCGACCACATGGCGCTTCGCATCATCGGGATCGAGGGGCGCAAGCTGGAGCTGGAAGAGCTTCGAACCGAGAAATTCTATCAGCCCACGGACCGAGTGCTTGCAGCGTACCGAACTCTGGCCAGGGCCTACGAGTGCCAGTTGGAGATCGTTCGGTACGAGCCTGAAGCTGTCATCAGCGCTCTTGCCAGGCGAGCAACGATAAAAGTCAGCATCTTGCCAGATGGCTTGGTCCGTTCGGAGGCGGCCTATCAATTGAATAACGCCGGCCAACAGTTCCTTTCCTTGCGCCGCGGCTCGGAGATGCGCCTCTTCAGCACGCTCATCGACGACGAACCGGTCAAGCCATTCAAAATGAAAGATCGTGTGCTCATTGCCCTGAGGACGGGAAAACAAGAAGTTCGACTCAGTTTCGAAGAGCGCTTGGGCGAGGCTCGCTGGTTTGATGGCGTGCGTCTGGTCGCCCCGGATATCGGGGTTCCAGTTCTGGAGACCGTGTGGGAGGTTCATCCTCCCGCCGGCTTCGAGGCGTATTCCCCCGAAGGCGCGAAAGTCGGTATTTTTGCCGAGCCGAGGTTTGTCGGAGTGGCAGTGAGGCAGATCATCAAGCTAGGCATGGGTTTGCTGATGCCTCCTTTCTACGAGCAGCCCGACCGGTGGGAGGTCGAGCAGTTTGTCGAAAAGAATGGCCTTCGGGAGAAGGAGGATCTGTTGGACGAAGATGATTTGCGAGCGCCGCAAGCAAAGTCCGTAAGAGATGACGACAAGCGGCCGAGGCCGAAAAGAAAGCTCGTGAAAGGCAAAAAGAAAGACTCTTTTCTGGGAAGAGTAGGTGGGAAAGGCGGCGGGCCGGCGCTGGATTCGGTTCGCCCGCCGGACACAGGTAGGCGCTCAGGCGTGGGAATGCTCTCTTTGGACATCGGCTTCGTGAGCGATACGCCAGCCATTCATGCGACTCTGCAGGATGGGCGGCGACCTCTCCATTTACGGATGATCCGCACCGACGTGCTGGACAGAATTCGCCTCTATCTCGTGTTGACCATCGCCCTGGCCAGTGGCCTGCTGGTTGGTCTTGCTCGTCTTCGCCACTGGTTTGCCCAGTTCTCCTGCTTACTCTTTCTCTATTTCCTGCCGGACTTGCTGGGGGCCTGGATCGTCCCCTTGGCCAACGCCGCCAGCGGGGGAGTCCTGTTGGGGATGGTCTTGGGTCTGGCTTCCGTCCTTTGGAGGAACCTGGCCTCGGGCCCTGGAACAGCGGCTTTGTTGGCCCTTTTCCTGGTTGCCGCGGGTGCCCACGCGAAGGAGAGTGGGGAAGTGACGACGGTCTACCATCCCTACGAACTCCGCCAGGGCAAAATCCTGGAGGGCGACAGGGCGTTTCTTTCCAGGGCGGACTTTGATCGCTGGTTCGATGACGGGGAGATCTCGCCAGTGGTCTTTCCAAAGCCACCCCTTAATTTCACAGTCGTTGCAGTGGATTGTTCGGGGGAGATCGATGGGAACCGCGCACACCTGGAATGGCGTCTTGAATTGGATTTTCTTACCGATGGCTGGGTCGAAGTCCCCATCGGGATCAGCGGTCTGATCCTGGAGACTTTGTTGGACGGAGAGCCAGTAGCCCTACGCTCCGAACCCGAGATGGTCCTTGTGGCAAAGGGCCGCGGTAGACACGAGTTGATCGTGAAGACAGAGGTTGCCGACGAGGAATCAGGGCCGCGAGGGACTTTTAGGCTCCATGTTCCACGCGCAGTTGCCGGCCGCCTGAGGCTGAAGATACCCGATGACATCGAAGTGAAGACAATCCCCGCAACCCTAGCCCAAGTCGTGCCCATCGATGGCGGCAGAGAGCTTCGGATTGTGGCGCAGGGTACTGATTTGCTGGTGAAGACAGCGCCCAGGCTTACGGAGCTAGGGGGCGGAATCCGCGTCGAAAACTGGTTGTTGGTGACACCGCTGCCAAGCTACTTTCAGATCGAGGGGCGGGTTTCGTTGGAGGATTCCTCGGGCTTGCCGGGATCTCTGGAGATCGAAGTGCCAGCGGTGCTTTCGGTACGTTCCATACGTGCTCGGGGGCTGTTGGGTTGGTTCCAGGAGGGAGGCTCGCTTCGGCTTAGGCTGGAGCCGGGGACCAAGCGGTTGGAGCTCAACCTCGATGGCGCCATGGATGTCGCTGACAGGCTAGATTTAACGCCGCTGAGCCTGCCCGGCGGTGTGCCGGTCCACGGAGGTCTCCTGGTCCTTGGAGGGGCCGCCATGGAGATCGGCCTTGTGGGCAACCGCGGCCTGGAGAGGGTTGAGCCTGAATCGCTGCTTCGTCGCTGGCCAGCGGAAGTCTCTTCCGCTGCCCTGAGAAAGCACCTTTCCAACGGCCAGATCAAATGGGCCTTTCGGGCTGATGGAGCGGAGTGGGACCTGTCCCTGGTTTCCAGGGGCGGGCGTGAACGGGCGAACTGCCGCCCTACGATTAGCCTTCGTGTCGAAGAAATGGGCGTCCACGCAAGGATCGTCCAAGAGTGCCAAGTGACGGATTGGCCGGTGTATGACCTTGCCTTGTCGATGCCTGACGGCTGGAGGCTGCGGAAAGTAGAAGCAGATCGGCCCCACCTCTGGACAAGCCATTCCACGGGATCGGGAACGCTTCTGGAAACAGAGTTTCCCCAGGGACTGCTGGGGAAAGTTACCGTGAGCTCCCTCTGGTCGTTTTCGGCCGGGTTTGAACTTACGAGGGGTGTGGTGGAGACCCCGGCCTTTGAGTTGCCAGACGCGGAAATTCTCCCCGGATTTCTGGGGCTCTCTTCACCTCCAAGCCTGGAGATTGTCCCCAGCCAGTCCATGGCGTTGACCGCGCTCGATTCCGGATTTCCCAATGGCGCAGCCTCTCCTTGGCCAATCCAGCAGGCCTTTGCCTTTAGGACTTTGCCCCGCGGTGAGGTCCGGGTAAAGCTCCGGGAGTCCCGAGCCAGCAGCTCGGTGGCCGAGTTCATCAAAATAGGCGAAGCCCAGTTGGAGGGAAGTGCGCTCCTGCTGTTGGATGCCGGGCCTCCGGGAATCGAGCGCGTCCTTTTCCTGGCACCAAGGAGGATTGCCGGCAGCATCGAGATCACGGGCGAGGGCGTGCGCCACATCGGGCGGAAGGTCGTCGAGAATGGCGTCGAGTTTGAAATCGAGTTCCAGCGCCCCGTTGCTACACTGTTGCCTCTGGAAGTCCACTGGCAGACAAAACTCGACCTCCAAGAACCGGTTCTCATCCCAAGGCTACAGGTCTTGAGCCCGGCGGCGACAAGCTCTTATCTATTCGTCGATACAGTTCCAGTCGTACTGGCAACCATCATCGAAAGCTCCGATCTCGAAATGGGGCCAGACCTTGATAAATTGCCAGCTCTTCCCGCCGGCGTATCACTGGATCAGGTCCGCTGGATCGTCCGGTATCGCGGGCCCAAAGGTTCGTTGACACTCCGCGTGGAGCGCCCGGAGACCGAGGAGATCCTCGAGGCCATCATCGATAGCGTGGAGCTCACATCGGTGGTGGCTCCGTCGGGGCTTTGCCGAACCCGAGCCGTTTTTGAGCTCCAAAACCAAACCGAACAGTTCTTGGAGGTCACACTACCGCAAGGCGCGGAGCTCTGGAGTGCCTTGGTGGCGGGACAGCCTGTAAAACCCGCCAAGCCTCTGGAAAAAAGTTCACCAAAACATCTGATCCCTCTCATCCAGCAGAGCGCCGGGGACTTGTCCATGAGTGTCGAAATCGTCTACGTCCTCAATCTGCCTCTCGAGGAACTCTTGGGGAACTTCGATCTCGTGGCACCCAAGGTGGAGAATATCCCCGTAGAGAAAACCTTGTGGACTCTTCATCTGCCCAGGGGCCTAAGAGCTGAGTTCGAGGGTGGTTTCCAAAGGGCTTCCCAGGGAGTCCTGACGACAGAGAAGCTCCTGGACGTTGTCGATCAGCAGCAGAAGCTCTTGCGAATGCTTCAATCAGGAGAAGCAGTGGCCCAAGGCAAGCTATCCCAGAACCTCCAGGATCTTGAAAAGCGCTACAATCGACTGAACAGCCTAGCCATCTCCCAACTGGGAAGCTACCGGCGCCAAGATACTATGCCTGCGGCGGTGAAACGGGAATCCGATGCTTCTCAACGCCTGCAAATGGGACAATCGGCTTTCGCCACCAACGAGGCGCAACTTCGCATGCTGGTGGCCCAGTCAGCTCCAGCCCCCCCGGCCCTGAGCTCAGGTCGGACCGGAAAGGCCGGAAAATCCAGGGCTCCAGCAAGAAAATGGGTGCTGAAAACAAAAAAACGGAAAGATCGACCGACCATAGTTTACTATGATACGGGCGCCATAGATGAAGTGACGGTGCAGACGACCTCCAATCTCGTGGCCAACGCCCCAGCGGATAAGAATCTTGGGGATGCTCGTGAACAGCAACAGGTGCAGCAGGCTTATTCCAACCTGAATCGCTTCTTCGGCGATAAGGAAGTCGCTCAGACAGTCGGTTCTGACGAAGTGATCATGCAGTACAAGCCCGGCGTGTTAGAGCCCATGGATAGGCTCGACGCTCGTGTAGACGGGAACGCCATGGGCTATGCCCAGAGCGAAGAAGAAGGTCTTGCCGAAAACGTTGTGGGAACAGAGTCTCCCCTGTTGCGACTCGAGGGGAGCATGAACCGCCAAGTTCTCGCTTCATCACTCGGGGAAAGCAAGGAACAGAAGGGCCGCAGGGCCTCACTGAAGGCAACTGCGCCGGGGCCGATGAGTCCCGATGCCATGCCGAGGGAGGTTTCTGATCCAAAGCAGGAGCTGGCGGCCAGTGCCGGAGAACGCAGGCCTGGCGGGGCAGAAGGAGCCCGCTCCGGGACGAAGGAGTGGGAAGACAAGCCCATGGTCTCCGTGGCACGGCTTTCCAGGAGTCGGCAACAGGGTTTTGTTTCCCTGGAAATCCCTTTCCCGGTCCAGGGTCGGGCCTACTTCTTCAAGAAGCTCAAAGGAGGCGGTTTACTGCAGGTTCGCTACACATCGGAAATCGTGTGGCAACGGGTTCGTGCCGCCGGTTTCCTGGCCGTGGGGCTCTTGTTGTTGTGGGGTTTTTGGTGGTTGTCGGAACGGCTTTTGAGGTCGATGGGCTGGGTCGCCAACTGGTTCGTCACGGCTGCTGCTCCCCTTTCCGTCGCCTTTCTGATTCTCTTTGCCCTGACCTGGGTCCCCCTCTTTTTCTTGGCGGCCATCCTGGAGCTCTTCGTCTTGGTTGTTCGATCTCGAAGGAGGTGACAAGCGGATTCCACCGGTTTCCAGGAACCGACCGCAACAATTGCTTCTAGTGCTCGCGATTTCGGCCGCGGTCTCATCTGACTCCATTTTCTTTTTTTTGTTGCCTTCCGCTCCCATCGTGCGCCGTCCGGCGCCCGCTACTCGATCTTCTACCGCTGTCGCTATCGATCCCCAGGCCGGGAATCTTCAGCACTCCATTTGGCGAAGTCGCTTGTTGTTTTCATCAGAGACCAAGGATAGATGCAGTCTCCAATGGTACAGATCGGGCTGGTATTGAGCGGGAAGCTTGCTTGAAAGAGGAGCCAGCTTTTCCCGGAGAGAATCAACTTCTTTGAGAACCTGTCTCAGCTCATCCGGAGTTTTAGCCTGCTGGCACCGTTCCTCGAATTGCTCGAGTTCTTTGTAGTGCTTCTTGAGGATGATCTTGGCTCCAGTAGCCACGAGCTTCGGCATGATCTTAAGAGCTGGCAGGAGCACTGTAAGTATAGGAATAAGAAGCAATTTGAGCTGAGAGATGAGCCGTGTTGCCCAGAAGGGAAAGTTCCGGTTGAGCCAGCCTTCCCCTGATCGGGCGAACTCTTCGGCTGCCGGATGAACCAAGAGTTCGGAGCTGGTGATAGAGGGATACCGGCCTGGAGGATCGATGACGTTACCGCCTGAAAAAATCTCGGTGGCTGTCTTGAAAAAAAGCTCGACAACGCGGGGATGCGTGGAAGATCGGCATGCCAGGAAGGCCTTGGGGGAGAGAAGGGACACGTCTTCGCGAGGAAGATTCTCCAGGAGGTCCAGGACTCCCTCGGCCAAACGAACTTCCGATAGGTAGGGGAGTTGACGGGAGTACGCGATGTGACGCCTGAAATCGAAAAGTTCAATATCGGCGTCTCGCAAGAGCATCTGGATATTGGGCGACATGGGAGAGGTGATGAGGAAGAGTGCATCGATCTCTCCAGCCTGGAGCTTGGCGATAGCATCCTGGTTAGAGTATTCCATCATGCTTTCTTTCCCAATCCCGTTGAGGTCTAGAAGCAGCTTGGCAACGGGTTGGGTTCCACTTCCTGGCGGGCCAATGTTGATCTCTTTTCCCACAAACTCGGTCAGGCGATCAATGGCCCTGTCCGCAAAGGTGTCGCTGCGAAAGAAAAGCCAGAGGGGTTCGGAATAAAGATCGGCGATAGAACTCAATGGAATCGCTTCGAGATCGGCGGTTTGCCCCGGTGCCGAAGGAAAGGACGCCTCTCGTATTCCGCCTTGAACGAAAGCGATATCAACGGCTTGTTCGGGGTCCTCCGTCGTCAAAAGGCGGTAGTTCTCCAGCGAGCCCTTGGTGTTGACAAGAATGGCTTCCAGGCCAAGCTCGGCAAGGCGAGCCTTGAATCTTTGGCCGAAAGCGGCGTATGCTCCGCCCTCGCTTCCTGTGGCCAAACGTATTATGGCGGGGGGCGGTGGATCACTCATGGAGAGGCCCACGGCGAAGACTCCCGCGAAAAGGAACCCTATGAGTGCGTAAAGAATCCATCGCCTTTTCTTTTTTCCGCGCTTTTCCATGCTATCCTCAGGGTTTTTGGAACATTCCAATTCTAGCTAGGCTCGATGTCTGGTTCCAATCTAGATCTGAATCGATACTCGGACTCAGCCAGATTAAACCCGTCATTGGCCGGACGCAAACTCCGCGTAGGAGCGCGGCTATTTGCCCATGTGTGAGAGTGCGGCTGCATGAGGACTTGCGCTCAAGCGGAGCTGATTGTGTAGTGGAGCCATGATGAAAGACCTATCGGAGCGAAAATGGTATGAGGAGTGCCTTGACGGGAAAAATGCCGCTTGGAAGCGTCTTCGCGACTTTGTTTTTCGCCTCCTGCGCTACAAGCTTCGGAGCGAACAACGAGCTGAGGAGTTTTGCCAGCAGATTCTGCTTCAGCTCTTGGAGCGAGACCGGAGTGGCGTCCTGAACCTAACCAAATGCCGTGATCCAAACCGCTTCTCCTCGTTTTTGCGAGCCTTCACCTTTAGTCACATGATCGATCTAATTCGGGCGGATGATCGACGGACTCGGGGCCAACGTGATTTTGACGCCAAGACGATTCGACTTCCCAGGAATCCGGGTCCTGAAGCCCGAGCAGAGCTTGTGGAAGAGCTCAACTTGCGTTTTGCCGCTATCTCCAGGGTTTCCGAGCCTTGTAGAACGATTCTCCGGCAGGATCTCCAATTTCGAAGCGGCTTGACGGATTTCCAGTCCTATGGAGAGCTTTTCGAGAGCATACGGACTCTCGAGGCCGTCAAGACGCACAGGAAGGAAAGCTACAACCTCGATAAGTTCTACGTCGATTTGCACAGATGCCGGAAATATCTCATGCGCCAGTTGCAAAAAGCGGTCAAGCCCCAGACAGGTGGCGTTGCAAACGATTGTGGGGTTGGCTGAGAACCGATAGCATAAACTGTCTGCTCTGTCGCTCTTCCCTTATGGCTATCCGTCTTCATGGCTCCAAGCATCGAAGGCTAGACAGTCGGTCTGGATGCCGACCCTGCTCTTCCTTTAGGTCGCGGTTTTTGGTAAACCCTTTATTTTTCATGTGTTACGTTCCGCTCCCAGCGGCGGCAGTCCGTCCGCCGCTACTCGCCATTGTCGCCGCTATCGCTGTCCACTGCCCGAAAGCCAAAGCACCAAGTGAATGCCCATGGGTCTCTATCACCATGAAAGTACATGGTTAAATCCATCTTCGACGGCGTGGTTATGGCGCTCGGCGCCATTCACTTTCATCTTCCGGGGTGTGGTCGCCGGGATCATGCTCGTTAGGGCGCCATGGTATCCGTCAGTTTCCCGGTCATGAGAATTCCCTTTTGCCAACGAGGTAGATTCCCTTGTCCCCTGCATCGACTGCCCGATTATCGAGCTTTTCAGCTCCGAAGAGTTGGTCGTTTTGGATTCTCTTTGCTCTGCCCCTCCTGTTGCCCCACTCCGCGATGCCGCAAGAGGGAGAAAGGGACGCAGTGGAAATTGCCGCCGTCTCCGCCCAAGGGTCCAGAAACGTTGAGCTTCCAGGTATCGAGCTGCCGTTGGCCGGCGCCGGTCTTGCTCTCCCGGCAGCGGTCATTCTCCCGATCATCAGCGAGTTCGTGACGGTCGATGCCGCAGGCGAATCCACGGAGTTCGTGGAGATCTTCGGCGTTTCCAAAGCCGACTATTCGGCGGTATCGATTGTGATCCTGGAGGGTGATGCAGCCGAAAATCCCGGTGTTGTCGATGCCGTTTACACCGCTGGACTCGCTGATATTGCGGGGTTTTGGTCCACCGGCTACCGCTCCGCGGAGATAGAGAACGGCAGCCTCACGATCCTGTTGGTCTCCTCGTTCACCGGTGCCGTTGGCAACGACCTTGATACCAATGATGACGGAACTCTTGACTCTACCCCGTGGACCACACTCCACGATTCCGTTGCCGTGAGTGATGGGGGACCAGGAGATCAGAGTTACTCCACGGTCGTCTTAATCCCCGGATATGATGGGGTGGGCGACCGGCCCGATGGTGCATCGCGCTTCCCTTACTATCTGGATACGGATTCCGCCTCCGACTGGGTTCGAAACGACTTCGACGGCCAGATCTTCTTCGATCCCCTTGGTGGCACCGTTACCGTCGGTGAGATGTACAACACGCCAGGTTTTGTCAACCGAGCTCTTCCTGAAAACTACTTTGGTTCCGTGGACGCCTCTTCTGCCTCGACGCTCCGGACGACCCTCCATGCGGCCATCGCCAACCATATTCGCTTTCCCTATTCGTCGTCCGACCCCGATACGTGGAACATTCTGGAGGAAGCCGACGAGAATCCGCTCAATTCGGGTCAGATCCTGGATGTCTACCGGAATGCGGCTTACACGAAGGTGGGAGGTGGAAACGCCAATTACAACCGGGAGCACAGTTGGCCTCGTTCCTATGGGTTCAAGGTCGATGGCACCAGCAACTATCCCCACAACGATTGTCACCATCTCTTCCTGTCTGACAGTGGCTACAATTCGGCTCGGGGAAGCCGCCCCTTCGCGACCTGTGGCGCATCTTGCACGGAATATTCGACTTTGGCCAACGGGGGAGCCGGCGGAGGAAGCGGAACCTACCCGGGCAACTCCAACTGGCAGGGGACCTCAGACGGTCCCAGCGGCAGTTGGGAGACCTGGAACGATCGCCGAGGAGATATCGCTCGCGCCCAGTTTTACATGGACCTGAGATACGAGGGCGGAACCCATGCTGTCACGGGGGTTACCGAGCACCAGTTGATTCTCACCGACAACCGGTCTCTCATCGTGACATCGAGCTCAAACTACAGTCCGGCCTACATGGGGCTCTTGAGTGTTCTTCTTCAGTGGCATCTGGACGATCCCGTGGACGACAAGGAACGTGCCCGCGATGAGGCGGTCTACCGTTGGCAAGGCAACCGAAATCCCTTCATCGAGCACCCGGAATGGGTCGATTGTATTTACCAAGGGATCTGCACGGCGACGACTCCGACGCCGACTTCCACCCTTGGACCACCGACTCTAACACCCACGATCACACAGACACCCACCATCACATCGACTCCGACGATCACGCCGACTCCCACCATTACGCCAACACTTGGGCCTCCCACGTTAACTCCAACTCCCACGCCGACGCTGCCGGGCGGTGCTTGCGGTAATGAGCTATTCTTCTCCGAATACATCGAAGGTTCGAGTCTGGACAAGGCCGTGGAGATCTACAATGGAACCGGCGGCTCCATCGACCTCACAGCCGGAAACTACGTGGTGGAGATCTATGCCAACGGTTCCGCCAGCGTGGGCAATAGCATTTCCTTAACGGGCTCCGTCTTCGATGGAGATGTCTTCGTGCTGGCCAATTCCGGTGCCAATGCTTCGATTCTTGCCCAAGCGGATCAGACATCCGGTTCCGTGAGCTTCAACGGGAATGACGCAGTCGTTCTGAAACGTGGCGGGGCCGCCGGCACGATCCTCGATGTAATCGGGCAGGTTGGCTTCGATCCCGGTTCGGAATGGGGAATCGGGGATGCCAGCACCAAAGACAACACCATTGTCCGAATGCCGAGCATCTTTGCCGGCGACACCAATCCCGGCGATCCATTCGACCCCGCCGTGGAATGGATCGGATTCCCCCTGGGAACGACCTCCAACCTGGGGTCCCACGCGATTGACTCCTGTCTCTCCTCGACGCCCACAAGTACTCCAAGTCCATCTCCAACATTCACTCCGCCACCAACGGCAACTTTGACAGCCACTCCCTCTCCGACCTTCACCGCCACCGCAGTCGTGACCTCAACTCCCACCCCAACTCCTACAGCCACCGCCACGCCGCCAATCGACAGGGGAGACTGCAATGACGATTTCTCCGTGGATGCCGGCGATCTTTCCGCGTTGCCTTTGGAGATCTTCGATGGAGACGGGACTGATCCCGCTGCGGCACCAGGTGGCTCTTTTGCCGGGCACACCATTGGCTGCAATGCCAATGCCGATGCCCTGATCGATGCCGGGGATCTCTCATGCGCGGTCTTGCTCATTGCCAATGGCCCGGGATCCTGCGCCGTACAAGCCCAGGGAAGCTCGGTGGCGATCCAACTGTCGAAGCTCCCCAGTGGGCGTGCCTCCATCAGCTTTGCCAAGGCCAACCAACAAGAGGCAGCCAATCGAGTCACATTCGAGCTTCGCCTCAGTTCCGATGGACAACCCACCAACTCCATGACTTTTGCTCTGGGTTATCGCACACGCTGTCTGAGCTTTGACGAAGCCGACTCGAACCTCGACGGTCTTCCCGATGGGCTCTTTTTCACGCTTCCCGCCGGGTGGTTCGGTTCCGCCAATCTCCTTAGCAGGGGGCAAATAAACGAGATTCAGGTGACAATCCTTCAGCCGTCGGCTCCGCTGGGGCAGATTCCTGACGGGACCATCGCTCTTTTCTCCTTTGAAGATTCCTGTCAACTCAGTGATGCCAATTGGTCTTCCGATCTCGGTTTTATCGATCCCTTGGCTTCCTTTGGAGGCAGTTCAGGGGAAAGCTTGCCTGGAGTCGCCAGTCCAGCACTCCAGCAGTCCGTTCCCGCGAGGGCTGGGTGGTATGAGACCGGACTTTTGTTCCTGCTCCTTCTTCTGGGCGGTGCTGTTCTGGGGCGCGGAAGGCGGCGATACATGGCGAACCGCTGAGTCTCCTTCTTTTCGGTATAGGTGAAGAGTCCATGAGGCAGAGGGACCAGTGCGAACACGAGCCCACCAAAGAGAATCGGGCTGCCCCTTGGCCGCGGATGAGCAGCAGAGTGCCCCGGTGGGCGTGGCTTGCTTCTGCCCTTGCCGGTGGGCTAGTGGCTGCGGCTTTGCAGCTTCCCTTTGTCGGCAAGCCGTTCCACGTGGACGACTATCTCTTTGTCCGTGTTGCGCGGAATTTCGCGGCCCATCCCCTGGCGCCCTTTGTGGGACCCGATTCGTTCACTGGAGAGATCCGGGATCTTTTCATCCATAACAACCCGCCGGGGCTCCCGGGACTCTTGGCCTTGGGGATGACGGTCTTTGGTGGCGAGCCCTGGAAGTTGCACCTCCTTCTTTTCCCATGGACCCTTCTGGCGATTCTGGCTTTTGCTTGGCTTGCGGCGGGCTTCTGTCAGCGGCCGCTGGGAGCCGTGGTCCTTTGGGCCGGCGGGGTGGCATTGACCCTGTCGGGACAACACTTCATGGCGGATGTTCCCGCGTTGGCCCTTGCTATGACCGCCGTGGCCGCAGCCATGGCAGCAGGCGAAAGGCCCGGGCTTTGGATTTTGGCGGGTGTCAGCTTGGGATTGGCGCTTCTGGCCAAGTATTCCATGGTCTTTTTCTTGGGTTATGTCCCTCTGGTGGCGCTTTGGGCGGGCCTGGATCGTGGCCGAGTGGCCGCGCTCCTCGGCCTTGCTCTCCTTCCCTCGGCCTTTTGGTGCGCACACAATCTGCTTGTACATGGGCAGTTCCATATCTTTTGGGGCGGCAGGCAAGGCAGTGGCTCCCCGTTGGGGCTCCAGTGGATGACCTGGTGGTGGATCGGGAAGAAGGCGGCCGCGGTACCAGCGGAAGTGGCTTTGACTGGCATGAGCCCGTTTCTTGTGGGATTCGTGTTATGGGGTTGCCGGCGGAAATGGCTCTTCTTGGTTCCGGCGGCAGGAGCGAGTTGGCTGGCTTGGAAACTGCCTGGTTACACCGCTTGGCAAGAGTTTCAATACTGGCTTTGGTCGTTCTTGGGCTTAGCCGTCTTGGGGTTGCCACTGGTCAAGGCTTCATGGGTGGGATTTCCTGCGGCGGAAGAGTTCCCGCCCGGTGGCCAGAACCCCTGCGAAAGGCAGGGAGTGCGCACACAAGATGCAGAGCCCGCGCCCCGTGGCCAGAACCCTTCCTGGAAAGGGCCGTTGAACCCTGATTTGAGCTTGCTGCTTTGGGCATATCCTCTTTTGTTCTTGAGCGTATTAGTTCTGCCCTTTTTCAGTGTCCGGATGCTTCTTCCGGCCCTTCCTCCCCTGGTACTCTTGATTTGGAGGTGGGTGGAGCGGGTTCACCTTCCGAAGATACAGGTCGCGACGGGGGTTATAGCTGGCTTGAGCCTAACCTTCGCCGTGTCGTGGGCGGATGATTCCTATGCCCGCCTCTACCCCGAGCTTTCCCGAAAAATTGCCGCCGTCGCCCGACAGAAGGGCGTGGATGTGTGGTTCCCGGCAGAGGGCGCCCTCCGCCCTGCCCTGGAGGCGGAAGGGGGCCGCTATCTCCGCTCCAGGGTGCATAATCTGCCCAAAGGTAGCCTTGTGGCGATCCCCAGTAGCTGTCATCACTTCCGAGTGTCGCCCCGCCTGGCCATGCGCCTCGAACTTCTCCAGGTCTTGGAAGCGACCATCGGCTCGCCCTTGCGGCTGGAGTCCCCTCGGGCACGAGCGGGGTTTGATGCCCACCCCAGCGGTTTCCTTCCCGTAGCCCTGTCCAGAACACCGGCCGAAAGAATCTTCTTGTTCCAAGTCACGGAGCCGACGCCATTCGGTCGCCGTCTCTTGGATGATCGGGCTGCTGTTGCCCTTGAAGGAGAGCTTCACGAGAATATCCATCAGTTCCACGACCAGTTCTATTCCGGCTTGTTCACCCACCCCCCGTCAGTTCAGCGGTTCGATGTGCAGGTTCCGCCTGGTTCCGATCTGGAGATCGGGTTTGGCGTGCGAGAGGAGATCAGCGGCCCAAGTTACGGGGATGGCGCGACCTTTCGCGTCCGTGTCGGCACCGCCCTCGGGGCGGCGCCACCTCCCATGGTGTTCCAGAGAACTCTCGATCCGAAGCACCTGCCGGATCAGAGGCGAATCCACCGGACCCGACTCGGCCTTCCCGGCCTGGGCGGAAAGGAGGCCCGGATCGAGCTGGAAACCACCTGCGGGCCGGCTGGTAACTGCGCGTTCGACTGGATCTTTTGGACATTGCCTCGTTTCGTGGCGGCAGGTCCGGAAGCGGTTCAGCCGCCAGTCTCCTTGCTCATTGCCCCGGAAGTGATTTCCGGAAATGAAC
>JAJRTK010000173.1 GCA_024278345.1 bacterium
CCAGGGAGCCAGCTCATCTTCCCGTTGCAACGAAGGGCAACGGGATCCCAGCCCACATTTTTGTACGGTGGGCCTCGCTTATGCTCGGCGTCTCGCTTCGCTCGGCCCCGCGTTTTCCTTTTTTTCTGTTCTGTCCCGGCTAAGTGGATACCCGATTCTTCTCCATGAGTGTTGAGGTGGGCCTCCCCTCGCGGCGGGCGGATGGCGGTGGCCGGATGGACGCCGACGGGAGCGGACCTCAGCCATGAGAAGACGATGCGTTTTTGAAAGAAACTGCTCTCGAGAGAGCATGATCCGGCTGTTGGTGTGGGCCACAGTTCGTACGGCTTCCACCACGAAGCTCGGTGTGGGAGGCGCGTAACGGTTTTCACGCGCAAAAGGAGCTTCCCACCTGTGTCCACCCCGGCATTGCTGCTGGACTGGGGATTCAATAAACGACAAAAGTGTTGCTGACTCAATCCGCTATAGCCCGACGATTGGGTCACTTCTTTCTGCCGTGGCAAATGGTTCAATGGTTGAACAAAAATCTGAAGAAGAAAAATTTCTTCAAGTCAAAAATGTCACGATCCGAGGCTCGACATTCTTGAGATGATCAACAAAACACCTGTTCAACAAAGAGTTCGAGAGTTCCTGGAAAAGCTGAACAGCCATTCACGAAAACCCAGTAAAAACAGTGGGTAGCCGGCTCAAACGCCGCTGGATCAGGGCGTGTTCCGCAACTTGTCAGCGGAGATCCCGGCACGTTCTTCGGAATGTTGACTTCGGGCATGCCTGCCAGTTTGGCCCGTGATTTGCTTTCGTCTCCTGGCATTGGACAGCATGACGCCAGCACGGCGGTTCGGATTTAAGGACCAGAAATCAGTGCTTGCCGCCACTTCTAAACCAGCCGGAGACTGTTTCGATGACCAGACCCCAGGAGCTTCAGGAAGAAGAAAAGTTCGGCCGCTCCATTGCCTCCCGCCTCATCGCCGTCATCCCGGCATTTGGGGACTGGCGGGCCAGGGCGGCCGCGGTTTTGGACGTTGGCGGGATTGCTTGCATCGACCTCGTTCTTCCGGCCCGGGAACTCCCGGAAAAAGTGATTGCCTGCCTTGCGGCAGCAAAGGGCGGTGATCGGCTATGGCTTCGCCTTCCGTCCCACGGGTGGAGCGAATCGTGGGAGGCCCGGCTCCCGGAGATCCTGCCGAAGGCCGCGATGGTTCTTTTGGCGGCCACGGCGGATTCCCTGGCGGACCTGGAGGGACTGTGCCGTCTTCGCTTGCGCTACCCGGACACCGCCTTTGGTTTTGAGCTCACCGATGGGGAGTTCGCGCCGCAGGTTGAAGAGGCCGGCGCTTCTCTCTTGGTTGTGCGGGGCCTGGAGTCGGAGGGCTGGATCAGCGCCGAGGCGTCAAGCGTTTTGGTGCGCCGGGTCTCGGGGATCAGCTCTCTTCCGCTGGCGGCGTGGGGCGGCGCCGGGCCGGATTCCACGGCGGCGCTCTTCTGCCTGGGCGCTTCGGCCGTGGTCCTTTCCCAGCAGCTCGCCCTCTGTTCTGATGCGCCGACGTCCCCGGAGATGAGGAAGCGCCTGGAGAGTTTCGATCCACGGGATACCGTCCATATTGGGTTGCTGTTTGGCCGGCGTTTTCGGGTCTATGGGCAGGTGGGGACTCGCCTGGTGCGTGAGGCGCGGAGATTGGAAAGGGAGTTCTTCGCGGCGGGGCGGCCTGCCGGGGATTTTTTGAGTGCTTTAGAGGAGCGTTCCGCGGGAGGGCTCGACCCGCGGAGGGCCGATCCATCGAAGAACCTGATTCCGCTTTCCCAGGACGCAATTTTGGCTCGGCCGCTGGCGGCGGAGTTCGGGACCACGGCGGGGGCCGTCTGGGGGATCGCCTCTCGGACGGTCCGGATCCTCCGGGGACTGGCGGAGGACTTTCCGCTTCTGGAGGGGCGGGGCATTGCCGTGGTGAACAGCACGCTCTATCCCATCCACCAAGGGCCCATGGCGCAGACCAGCGACGTGCCTGGCTTCGCGGTCGAGGTTTCCCAAGGGGGAGCTCTTCCCTGGCTTGCCTTGGGGAGCATGCCTCCGGAGGTGGCGGAGAGCCTTGTGGTGGAGACGGCGGATCTTCTGGGGCCACGCCCCTTCGGCGTGGGGATCATCGGGATGGACGCGAACCGTTTCCGGGACGACCATATCGAGATCATTGGCCGGTGCAAGCCTCCCTTCGCCCTGGTAGCGGCGGGGACGGCGGAGCAGGCCCTGACCATCCAGTCCATGGGGGTGCCGACTTATCTTCACACGCCGACGCCGGATCTGTTTCGGGGGGCGCTCCAGGCGGGCTGCCGGCGGTTCATCCTGGAGGGCACCGAGGCGGGCGGCCACGTGGGTGAGCTGGGAGGGTTGCTCCTTTGGCAGGCGGCGGCCCTGGAGGCTCGTTCGGCCGTTGCCGCGGGACTCGATCCAGCGGAGCTGGCGCTAGTGCCGGCCGGCGGTATCGGGGATCCGGAGTCCGCGGCGGCCGCCGCGGCGATTTTCTACAGCCTTCACGAGATGGGCGCCAAGATCGGCGTGCAGATGGGGACCGCGTACCTGTTGACGCGAGAGATTGTGGAATCCGGTGCCTTGTCCGCCAGGTTCCAGGAGGAGGCGCTCCGGCGGACAGGGACGTTGCTCATGGGCGAGACGGTCGCGGCGCCGACGAGAGTTTTGGATACGCCGGAGGCGCGGCGGGTATTGGAAGCAGAGGCGCGGCGGGAGCTGGAGGGAATCCGCCTGCGGGAGCGGAAACATCTTTTCGAGAAGGACAATCTTGGGGGCCTTCGGACGGCGGCCAAGGGGCAGCGGATCGTGGCCGTCGATCCCCAAAAGGGTGCGATCTTCGAGGCGCTGACTCCGGAGGTGCAATTCGATCAGGGGTTGTTCCACGCGGGGCAGGTGGTCTCTCTTTACCAGCGGACGCTGGATCTTGGGGAGCTGCATACCCAGATAACTACGGGGGCGCTGGAGGTGGTGCGGGCGATGGCGGGAGATCTTCTTGGGCAATCCGCGCCAGTGGTTTCACATTCGGTTGTGTCGGCGGCTCCGGTTGGCCGGATGGGGGAGGCGCCTCATCATGGGGCTTTTGGCCCCCGGCCCGCGGCGAACGTGGCGAGCAGCGGGCGTGGGACCGCGCCCGATGGGAGCGGAACTCAACACCGGGCGGAGGGCGATTCATGGAATCTGGCCGGGCCGCGCCCCTCCTTGGAGCCCGTGGCCATCATCGGCCTTGGTGCCGTGGTTCCCGAGGCTTGCGACGTGCCTAGCTTTTGGCACAATATCCTTCGGGGCGTGAATGCCATTGGCGAGGTTCCGCCGGACCGTTGGGATCCGGAGCTTTACTTCGACCCCGATCCCAAGGCGCCAGACAAGACCTACAGCAAGATCGGCGGCTTCGTCCGGCAGTTTCAGTTTGACCGGAAGGCGTTCCGGCTGCCGCCCAAGGTGGTGGAATCGCTGGATCTTTGCCAGCGAATGGCACTTTCGGCGGCTCGGGAGGCGCTGGAGGACTCGGGTTATCTCGGGGCGGAGCGGCTGGACCGTGACCGGTGCGCGGTGATCCTTGGGAACGCCATGGGCGGCGACTTGCGGGATATGACGAATCTTCGGATCCGGCTTCCGGAGATCGCCCGGGCCGTGAGGGAAGCGGCGCGGGCCAGCGGCGTCGATGAGGTTCACCTCGTGGCCGTTCTGGAGGAGACCTGGAACGCGAAGTTCCCGCCCATCACGGAAGATTCCATGCCCGGTGAGCTGGGGAATGTCATTGCCGGGCGGATCGCCGCGGCTTTCGACCTCCGCGGCCCGAATTTCACCACGGATGCGGCCTGCGCGTCGTCCATGGCGGCGTTGGAGGCGGCGGTCCGAGGCTTGCAGGAACGCCGATTCGATCTGGCTGTCTCTGGCGGCGTTGAAGCCTCCATGGGGCCCGGGCCGTACGTCAAGTTCAGCAAGATCGGCGCTCTATCACCGGATCGCAGCGCCCCGTTTGACGCCCGAGCCAACGGCTTTGTCATGGGGGAGGGCTGCTGCATCTTGATCCTCAAGCGGCTGGCGGACGCGGAACGTGCTGGAGACCGTGTTTACGCGGTCATCCGAGGGATCGGCGCATCTTCCGATGGCAAGGGTAAAGGCATCACGGCCCCCAATCCACTGGGCCAGAAGCTGGCGATTCAGCGGGCCCTGGAGGATGCAAAACTGAAACCCCGCGACATTGGCTTCATCGAGGCACATGGAACAGCCACGCCCGTGGGTGACAAGACGGAAGTCGCCGTCCTCGCCGAGCTTTTCCAGTCCGGCTCCACGAAGGCCGGGCCCCGCGCCGGCAGAAAGATCGCCCTGGGATCGGTGAAATCGATGATCGGTCACCTCAAGGCGGCCGCGGGCGCAGCGGGCATTTTGAAGGCGGCCTTGGCCATCCATCACGGCATCGTTCCACCCTCTATCAACTTCGAGAACCCCAATCCAAGCCTAAACCTCCACCAAACGCCCTTCTATGTCCCCACCAAGGCCGAACCCTGGGATGCGCCGGATGGGCCGCGCCGCGCCGGGGTCTCTTCCTTCGGCTTCGGAGGCACCAACTTTCACGTCATCCTGGAAGAGTCCCCGGGCAGAATCCTTGCCGAAGACCAAGGAACGCCGAACAAAAATAGGGGTGGGAGGCCGCTGGAAAGCCATGCTTGTGAGCCAAGAGCGCAGGAAACACCGGCAACCAGGGAAATCGAGCCCATGACAACCCTTCCAGCCGCGGCCAAGATCGACTCTGACGCCATCTATGGTGAGCTTCTCAGGCTCCTTTGCGAAAAGACGGGCTACGAGCCCGAGGAGATCGAGCCCGACTTCGAGTTGGAGGCGGACCTCGGAGTCGATACCGTGAAGCAGGCGGAAATCATGGCCGCCACCCGCGAACTCTACGGGCTGGAGCGGGACGAGGCGTTCCGGCTCTCCCACTACCCCACCTTGGAGGCGATGGCCGGATATGTGGCGCACAATCTCCGAGCCGCGGAGAAAAAACCGAAAATCCCGCGGAACTTGCCGCACACCAAGCCGGACGCACCGGGAAACGCATCAGGCGATCCCGTGGCGGCGGGGTCGCTGAACCAGAAGGAACAGAGAAACGAAGACAGGGAATCCTCGTTCGCTTCGCAGGCCATTTTGGGCGATACCGGCGGCGAGGGGAAGGCTCCCAAAGCCCCGGTATTTTCGGCAAGCACAGCATCAGCGGTGCGTTCCGCATCGCGTTCCTCGCAGCCGCTCGGACCGCTCGCCGGATATTCCGCCGGATCGGGCCAGGAAGCCGACGAACGTGGGGATTTGGCGGATTTCCCCAAAACCAGCGCCCGGAAAGATTCGGCGGCCATCCGGGAAATCGGCTGGCCCCAAGGTTCGGAGCCCTACCGGGAGTTCCTTCCCCTGCTGCTCCAGGCCGGGGATCGCCAAGGCCTCGTTGAGCAGGCAAACCAATTCTTGCGGGATCTGGATGGAAATCCGGTCCGGGCAGTTGAAAAAGCTCGCTGGGTGTCCATCAATCGGGAGAGAAAGGCGACTCGCCTAGCTTTATCCGCCAAGGACGCCGCTGAGGCGAAGGAAATGCTTCGAACCGCCATCAAGAGCCTGAAGAGCGGTAAGGGATTCCGAGTTCTTGAAAACCGTGGGATCTTCCTCCGGGAAGGAGCGGAAAGTGGCAAGGTCGCCTTTCTCTATCCAGGACAGGGCTCGCAGTATGTGGGGATGTTCGCCGATCTCCGCCGGCAGTTTCCGGTGGTGAAGGAGACATTCCGGGAGGCGGATGCGGTCATGGAGCCTCTTTTGGGGCGGCCCCTCAGTGACTACATGGCCCCCGGCGGTGGGGATGGACTCGCCTTGGCGGAGCGCCGCTCCGCGGAAGAGGCTCTCCGGCAGACTCAGGTCACGCAACCGGCGATGCTGGCCGTGGACATGGCCATGCACCGCTTGCTGGAATCGTTCGGGATCCGCCCAGACGTGGTGGCCGGCCATTCCTTGGGAGAATACGCGGCCTGCGTGGCCGCCGGAATGCTCGGCTTCGCCGACGGATTGAAGACTGTCTCCACCAGAGGAACAGAGATGGCCCGGGCCACCCCCTTGGACGGAGACTGCGGCTTGATGGCCGCTGTTCCCGCCAGCACTGATCTCGTGGAGGCGGTCCTGGATCGATGCCAGGGCTACGTCGTGGCGGCCAACAAAAACTCGCCGGCCCAGACGGTCATCGCCGGATCCACGGCCGGCGTGGAGGAAGCGCTCCGGCTCTTGCGGGGAGAAGGGCTTGAATGCCTCCTGCTGCCCGTTTCCCACGCCTTTCATTCCAGAGTCGTCTCGGCGGCCTCCAAACCCCTCCGGCGGCACCTGGAGAAGACGAGTCTAAAACCGCCAACGACCCCGATTCTGTCCAATGTCACGGGAGACTACTTCCCGGAGGATCGGGAGAAGATCCTCGACCTCATGTCGGTCCAACTAGCCAGTCCAGTGGAATTCATCGCCATTGTGAAAAGGATCTTCACGGACGGCGGCCAGACCTTCATCGAGGTGGGTCCCAAACGTGCGCAGACAGGATTCGTCAGCCGAATTCTCCAGGGCAGCCCCCATCAGGCCTATTGTTCGAATCACCCGAAGAAGGGTGGATTCCGGACTCTTCGGGAGCTCTTGGCGGCCATGGCCGCGGATGGAGTTCAGCTCGCGGCTGGTGGTCATCGTCTTGGCCAGGAACCAGGCAAGGATGTGGCGCAGTCGTCCTCGACTGCAATGAAATGGACTTTTGCAAAGCCGGCGGCTCTCTCCCGTCATCTGGCCGAGACGATGACCAGTGCCGGCGGGAAAGACGCACTCCAGGGCGTGACCGTGGGCTCTGAAGAGCTGGTTGCCGCCCAGGGGCGCGGGATTCGGAGCTCTCGCCGAGCAGTGATGGCGGAGCCGCACGGGACCGGTGGCAGTGAAAGGGAGACCGAGAACCTCGTCGTCAGCGGCCTCGCCCTTGCGTTGCCAGGCATGAACCGTGCTTTCCAAGACAAGGACCCCTTCTTCGCGCTGGCATCTGGAGAAAACCTGATCCAGCCCACGAGCCGGGCGGACCGCCAGGCGGTGCTCCAAAAGTCGATCCAGCGCCTTCACAAGCGGGCCGATGGAAGCGGAGAGCTGATGGACGTCCAGAGCCTGGACGAGGTGCCCAAGTTGGCGGGCGTCTTGGGCGAGTTGGACTTGGCAGCGGAGTTCGGCGTGGCCCCCGACAGGATCGGGGCCATGGACAGGGCAACCCAGCTCGCCGTGGGGGTGGGCTTCGACGCTCTTCGGGACGCCGGGTTGCCGTTGATTCCACAGTACCGGAGCACCCGGAGCGGCAAGCGACTTCGGACCGGGTGGCGCCTTCCCAAGGAGATCGGAGACCGCACCGGAATCGTCTTCGCCACGGCCTTCGCCGGGAATGATCTCCTGGTCCGCGACGCCACGGAGCAGACCCGGGCTCGCTTGGCGGCGGAGAAAGCGGTCGAGGTAGAGCTTTTCCGGAACCGCGTCGGCCAGTTGATCCAGGATCCGGCGCTGCGCCATTCTCTCCTGGACCTGGTGGATGCCACGCTGACCACGGAAGACCCGAAAGCTCTGTTTCAGTTCGACCGGAAATTCATGCTCCGGATCTTGGGGTTGGGCCACACCCAGCTCGCGGAGCTGATTGGCGCCCGGGGTCCGGCGACGCAAATCA
>JAJRTK010000174.1 GCA_024278345.1 bacterium
AACCGCACGTACGGTTCGGAGGGAGGGGAGGCGCAAACCAATGCGCTTTCCCTACCCCTATCCACATTTTTGTGCGCTGCGCGTTTTCCTTTTGTTTCCAATCTTTGTCCCGCCTTGCGTGGATACCCCGCGTCAGCCAGCCTTGCAGCGTCGTTCGTGGCGTGCCGCTCTGACGTGCGAAGTTCCGCTGCGACTCGCCTACCGCGCCCTTGCTTTCGAACAGGTGCAGCCTCCGTGTGGCCTCGCTGCGCTTCCAACGTGCCTGTTGCTTCTGGAGTCGGACCGGTGTAGCATTTTCACGGGGCATGACTTCGGCTCCGGTAATGGGTTGGGGACCTATCAGATCCGGTTGACAACATTACCGCTGGGGCAGGCCTCCTTCCCGGCTCCGTGCAGCCCGGAGGGCGCTACACCGGGAAGATGCCGGTGCCACCGTTTCGGCGAAGAAAATTGTAAAGCAAAAACACGACATTTGATAGGTCCCATGGGTTGCTTGATTCCTTCCCATCGTGCCGGAGCGAGCCCTGTTTGTCCAACTTCTCACCCTGACTTCTCCCAGCTTCCCACGCCACCCTCTCTCACAGGGTCATGGCCGGTACTATGACCAAGGCCAGAGTTAGGCAGATTTTCGGGGGCGAAAAGCTGTGGAAGAAAGTGAAAAACTGCGAACATGGCAGAAGAACATGCCTGGGAATGTTAGGTGGGGGGAGCGACCTTCGTCGTGTTCATTGAGGTTCCCCGGTGGAGTCGCTCACCAGGGCCGGAAAGAAGCGATTAGCCCGATAGCGGAGGGGTTTGAAAGTGGCAATTGAAAAGAAGGAAAGGCCAGAGGGGATTGAAGAATACCGAGAGGGCCTGAAGCAGGTGCTTGACACCTATATCGAGGGCAGGCTTCCCCGTGAGCTCTGGGTTCCGGTGGAAACTTTGCTAGCCCGGCTCGATGAGGACGCATCCGTTTTGCCCTTGGCTGAGCGGAAAAGCCTGGGGCTAGAGGTGATGCAGGCTTTGGTGCGTCTCCAGGGCCAGGCGCGCCAGAATCTCCCCATGGCCGCGGCTTCCGCCTCTACCGCAGAGCTTCTGCTCGAAGGCGAAGTCGTGGGAATGGCCTTTGGCATCGTTCTTGACCAGGACTGCACCGGTGAACTGGTACAGGTGGAGGTTCGGGACATGGAGATCGAACCGGCCGTCCGCAGTCAGGTGACAATTCAGACTTTCGGACCGCTGGCTAGAGTGGTGACCATCGACGGCGGCTACTATGCGCACTCGCAGTTCACCGATTCCATCAACCGTATCGAGAGGTTGTTGGAAAAATCGATGCTCGGACGCAAGATCCAACTGGAATGCGAGATCTTGTACTGCCGTGGAGCTGCGCCAGCCCGGAGCCGAACCATCGAGGGCGGATCCTTGGCTGGCGCTGTCTTGCTCGCCGTGGTTTCAAAGCTCTACAATCGGTCGCACAGTCGAAATGTGGCCGCCAGCTTCACCGTGGGAAGTGATGGCCGGATTGGCGGTGTGGACAGCGTAAAGGAAAAGGCGAGGATCGCTAAGAGCCGAGGAATCACGAGGCTTCTTCTTTCGGTAGACGATGAGGAGAAACTGGCCGAGCTGCCGCCGGAGGAAAGGCCCGAGACCATCGTCTTTCTGCGCCACGTGGAAGAACTTTGGCGTTTCGAGGCCGTGGGGCCGAAGGAATATGCTCCCCAAGCCGTGTTGGAAGGAAACGAGAGAAACCTCGAGCACCGCCAGAGGCTGCGAAACCATCTTGGTGAGGCAGTCAGACGGCCGTGCGTGACCGTCGTATCTGGCCGAAACGAGGGGGACACCTTTATCTTTGGCTGCTGATTCGGCTAGAAAGGAATCCTATAGGGCTCCCCATGCTCTGTGCCCTCAAGAGGTACCACAACCCATGATCCCGCCGGAGAGCTGCATAGATCGCCTACTGCGGAGTCTGCTTTCCCTGGGCTTGGGTTTCATTCTGCTGGCCGGGGTGCTCCTCGTCGCTCTTCTTCCGGTGGAGCCAGGGCAGCTTCGTTTGAGCGTCGTGGGGCATCTGGCGGAGATCCCCGCGGACAGCAGTCTCTTGAGGCTTGGCCGATCGCCCGCGGCGGATCTTCGGCTCCTCGACCGGCTGGTGGATGGCGAAGTCCATGGCGAGCTCCGGCGGGAAGAATCCGGCCATGAGGTTCCGGGCTCCGCTGGGCGCTGGTTTGTCTGGAACCGGAGCATCACGCAGCGCCTGGCTGTGGATGGGATCGAGATCACGGAGCGCTGGCTTGAGGTTGGCGATAGGCTGAGGATCTTCGTTCCGGATCCTTCGGAGGATGCGAAGGGTCTGCAGCGGTTGCTTTTGAAGGCCAGCCCGAAACCCGCGCCCGGTTTGCGGGAGGCAGAGATCGTCATCGGTTCGTCCACGCCCTGGGGCCGTCTCTGGGAGGGCCGACCCCTCCCCAGGCAGAGCTTCCTCCAAGAGGCAGAGAGCCACAGAAAGATGATCCTAGACCCGCTGGCAGTCCGCAGGTTTGGCGATGGATGGCTTTTTCCGGTGGCCGAGAACTTTTTTTGGGTTTCCCCCGAAAAGGGCCGCCGGCTGATGGAGCCGGGCGCCAAACTTGATCACGGGGGGAAAGAGTGGGTGTTCGGAACGCGGCTGGAGGGCCTCGATCGCCTCATGGCCGAACGCCCCGAGTTGGAGCTCCGATTGGGCAGTGGGAGATTTCCTTTTGTTTTCGGGAAAAAAAACCTCTCTTTGGGCGACTGGGGGCGTTTGAAACGGATCGGAGCGCGGCTTCGCTACCGGGACCTGGGGCGGCTTGCGGGGATGGAAATCGCCCTGAACGGTCGTGGGACAGTCGTTCCCGGGATGGCTGCCGTGAAGGAGGGGTCCACGGTCAAGTTGGGGAGGACGCGATACCGTTTCCTTCTGGAAGGCCAGCGGGTCCGCCTGGAAATCCAACCCAAGGGTACGAGTCGGTTGTTGGATTCCTTACCGCTGGTGGGATCGTTTCTGGGGAAGCTATTTCCCGGATACTACGATTCGGCTTATTCGTTGGGGGAAGGCCCGGTACACCTTTCCACGGGCCGGCTGGGGGAGGTGGGGGAATCGGACGTTTTTCTCCGGTCGGCCAAACGCTGGCAGGATCGAAGCCTTGCCCTTCTCACCACCAGCGGTGGGGAAGTCCGTGTTCGCTCCCTGGGGGGAGTGAAGTTGAGGTTGCGACGGAGATCCGGGGAGTCCGTTGATCTGCCGAACCGGTCCAGCCTCAAGAGCTATGGAGATCTCCAATTGTGGCAGCGGGGCGAGATCATGTTGGTGGGCGAGAGGCTCGAGGGAGCAGGATTGGTCCTCGAGTTACGGTGGCCTGATGAGCGCGGAGTTTCCGTGGTTTTCGTCCTGGGATTGGCCTTGTTGCTGTTGGTGGCGCAACTGTTGTTTTTTATGTTTCACCGCCCGGCGGGATTGCGCCTCTTGGATCTGACAAAGCCAGTTTACGGGCTGGATCCATCCACGGGCCGGGTCAGGGTGGTGGGTGAGCGCGCGGGGTTGCTCTCCATCGGTGTGCCTCGACTGTTGTTGCCTATATGCGGAGCACTGACACTTCTTGGCATGTCGATGCTACTTCATTTTGGAGTCGAACCCGATCTCTTGGGGTCGCCAGATTTTTTTGCTAGGCAAGCGGTCGCGCTATTCCTTGGCCTGATGTTGTTTTTCTGGTTGGCCCTCCGCCGGCGGGGAAGGGTTCAGGCGGATGGAGGTACCGCGGCGTCGGGTTTTTGGGGGATTGACTGGGCCATCTGGTTGGGGATTCTCTCGTTGCTTTTAACGACCATCTTGACGTTGGCGAGAATTGGCTCCCGCCACAACGGCTTTTTCTTTCGAGTCCCGGTCATTGGCGTCACCCTCAAGTTTTCGGAGTTTGCCAAGATCTTCTTTAGCGTCGGGTTTGCCCGGATGTTCGCCCGAGGCCTCCAGACGGCTCGGGGAGGAGACAATCTTGGAATCGAGGACCATCGCCTCAACTGGAGGCGCCTGCTTTTTCCCAAGAGACATCATAAAAGTTCGACCGGTGAAGCACTTCTCTACGTCCTGCGGAAAATTGTCTTGCTTGCGATTCTCCTTGGGGTGATCTTCGGCTTATACGTGCTTCAAAACGACTTGGGACCTGGGTTGATCTTCACGTTGACGCTAGCGCTCTTCTTGGCCTTCGTCATGGGGCAGTACAACCGCGGGCTGAGGGGATTCGGCCTCCATGCCGGGCCTCAGTTCTTTTTGTTCTTCCTCGTGCTTGGAGTGATGCTCTTGTGGCTGGCCTTGCCGGTGGAGCTCAAGGCATGGGACGGTCCCGTGGGTAGCGTAGTGGCTCCGATTCTGGACAAAATCGTCGAGCGTCTCAACCTATGGTGGGAGCCCTGGCGGTTCACCCGTGGTGACCAGGTGGTTCAGAGCCTTTGGACCGTCTCGGGTGTCGCGGGGGAGCTCCGCTATTTCCCGAATCTCCACTCAGATTTCGCTTTTTCGGCTCTAGTACATCGGTACGGCGTGGCTGTGGGCTACGGTGTGCTCTTGGCTTACGTCGCCTTTTTTGTCAATGGGTTGGCCTTGTCCCGCGCCCTTTACCGCGAGGCGGTCCGGCAGGGGAGCACTCTTCTTTACGAGGATTCGTTTACGGTGCTTTTGGGCTGTCTGGTTCTGGTGGCGGAGGCAGCCATCCACATAGGGGCCTGTCTCAACTTGACACCCCTCACCGGTGTCAATCTGCCCTTTGTCTCTAGCGGGGGCACGTCGTTGATCACCAGCTATGGCCTTCTTGGCGTGATCTGCTCGAGGCTATCCAGATGAAACTTACCCGAACTTTCCAGATCATCGCACGGCACGGGTTGGAGAATGCCCGTTGGTACCTGGTGATCTTCTTGGTGCTCTTCTGGTTTGGTGCGCTGGGCAAGAGGTTGGAGCACTTGCGGAGGGCGGCTGGAACCGGCGAGCAGGAGATTGCCCTTCGGACCCGGGCCGACAAGAAGTTTGTGCCTTTGCGAGTGAACGGTGTGGGAGCCTACTTCAGGATTCGCGATTCTCGTGCGGGAGGAGCAAAAGAGAAGAGCTATCGGTTGGAGCCCCTGATGTTTCCCCTCCGCGTGGACGGTCGTGCCGTGGGGCCTGAAGGTTTGGAGTTGGGCTCCGGGAAGCCAAGCCGGACCCTCGATGTGGATGGACTGAGGTTGAACTTTTTTTCGGATGGAGAATCTCCCATCCTTGCCCAAACCGCCTGGCGAATCGACAGCGACTGCACCACCATGGGAAGTGGGCTTTCTAGCAGCATAAGCTTAGAGATCAACGGTGTTTCCGGCAGGGTCGCCGAACTGTGCCGAGGCAAAGGGCAGGTGCGAAACGTCTCGACGCGGCAGGCAATCTGGCTGGCCGGCCGCCGTTTGGGACCTGGTGAGGCGGCTCCTTGGAATCCGAAGGAACTCGTGATTCTCGAACTCCAGACGGCTCGGGGGAAGGTGCCTTTCCGGATCTCTACGGAGAACCGGAGCACTCTTGTGGAAGCGCCGGAGACGGTTTGGCCAAAATGGGTCATCCATCCGCCATCCATCGTGGGGTCCCTTCAGATGAACTATACCCGGACGATACCAAGAGAGAAGGTTGACTACGAATTTCTGGAGAGTGTCGAAGCCAGTCTGGAGCAAATACAAGGTGCGGAAACGTCCCGGGCGGGAGCCGACAATCCGGATCGTCTCTTTGCCGACGCCCTGGATGTCGGCGGAACGGATGTTGCCAATCTGCCCGTCAGCCGGCGCATGGACCGGCTTCTGGAGGAAAGCCGCCGCGAGCTTGCGGCGGGACGCCCAGAGAACTCCCATTTTCTTGCCTCTCCGGGCGGAAGCCTCTTCCTGGGGCTCCGGCCACGAGCTGTCACGCTTCGCGCTCCGGCAGCCAGAAGAGAGCATTTGCCCAGCCGGCTTGTCGCTGGGAAGGGCGGCGGATCTTTCTTGGAGCTCTTGGATGGTCCCTTGAAGGGAAGCTTGATTCTGCTCGAGGCTCCAGTTTCCAAAGGGAAGCTCGATCTGGTGGTGATTGGCAGCCAAAGGATGGAGATGCTTGCCCCGCCGAGCGACCTCCACTTGTGGGGCGGTGAGCCCGGAGCCCTGGCTCTGGCGGGCAGGACTGTCATTCTTTCCAACAAAGGTGCGGCGACGATGCGTCCCGGGGTTTTGGCTCGCTTGGGTGATGGTTCCAAGGCTTACTACTTGATCCGCCGGGGAGATACCCTGTCGAAACTGCTGAGGGCTTGGGCCGCGGTCGCCAGCATGCGTAAGCCTCTTCTAAAGAAGGTCCTGAAGGCCAATCCGAACCTCGATCCACGTCGTATGAAACCGGGTCAGAGGATTGAAATCGCATTGGACTGGCCCGAGCTTTCCAAGGAGGCGAAGAAACGTGTCGGGAGCTTGGGTAGCGCCGCCCACGTCCGCCTGGAGCGGCACGCCTCGGATCTCTATCTTCGGGTTCTAAGTGGCCCGGTGTGGTTGGAGGGAAATAGCCTTGCGGAAGACGCCATTGTGCCGCTTCGGGATGGAGACGGGGTGCGAGTGGGAAATCGGGCTTTCAGCGTCCGCCGGTCGTCGGGAGTCTTGAGGGAGCGCCGCCTTCGGGGCGGCAGGTTCGTGGAACGCTATCCCATGGGGTCTGCAGCGGTTCTGCTAGGCGGCTTCGAGGAGCGATTGTCGCCGGTGGTTTCCCTCCCCAGCAGTGGAGCGAAGAAGCTTTCCATCGACGCCGACCTCCAGATGATGGCGGATCGTGTGCTTCGATCCCATTTGGAGTGGCTCGGTTCCCTGGATGGTCGGGCGTACAAGAGAAAGGGGAAAGTTCACGGCGGCAGCCTCGTGGCTCTCGACTACCGGACAGGCGAAATTCTTGCCTCGGCAAGCTTTCCGGCCTTTGACCCGGCGGTGCCCGGAAACTACCGGGTGGCAAAGAAAAAGATGGGCGCCAGCGCGCCATTCCTGAACCGGGCCTTCCGCTCCACCAGGGCACCGGGGTCGGTCTTCAAGCTTGTGGTCTTGGCGGCCTGGTTCGACCAGTTGGAGCGCCGGGGCGAGCTCGCGGAAAAAAGTGTTTCCAAGGGGCCTGGATTCTGGTGTGGAGACGGCTATACCGCGGGATCTGGAGCGATCATCCTGGGCGGAAAGAAAGTCCGATGCCACCGGTGGAAAAAAGGTGGCCACGGTTGGGTACGTAATCCTAGCATGGCACTGCAAAAGTCTTGCAACGTCTATATTGCGAAACTAGCACTCCGGATGGCCGGGTTGACCTGGAAGGAGCCCTCCGCGGTTCACGCCCCTCAAAGGCTGGACCCCAAGGGGATCCCTACCTTGAAGAACCCGCTCTTTTCCATGGCCAGCAGGTTGGGCTTTGACTTCGACTACCGGGGGCAGGGTCCGAAGGACCGCAAGATTCTGCGAAATGCCAGGACCCCTTCCCAGGTGGCCGATCTCTTTCAGCCCCTTGGAATCATTCCCGCGGCCAGACCCGTGTCCGGCTCGATCCCGGCGCCGTTGCACTACGTACCTGGGGCTCGGAAGCTTTTCGATCCCGTGGCCGCCGGTTTGAAGGAACTTGACCGGAGACCGATCCTGGAGCGGAAACCGGTTCGCCATCTGGCCTACTTGGCCATCGGTCAGGACATGACGGCAACGACGTTGGAATTGGGGCTCCTCACGGCGACGATTGCCAATGGCGGAGTCATGCCCAGGCTCAGGATCGTGCCTTTTTCATCGCCGAATCGGGGAAAACCGAAGATCCCGCCAGACTCTTCTGGTGGTGGGCGCAGGATCTTCTCTCAGGCGGTGGCGGCGCGTATTGCCCACGCCATGGAGCTCGTGACGCAACCCGGGGGCACGGCTCCACCGCTCCGGTCGCGAGAGCATGGGGGCCGCTATCCTTTCATCATCCGGGCCAAGACGGGAACGGCGCAAGTGTCCGGGACTCGGGGAGACGAATCTAGGAGGGCCGACTCGCTTTTGGTGGCCTACGTCGATGACCCCCGGCTGCCTTCGGTTGCCATGGCCTGCCGAGTGGAGAATGGGGATGCAACCCGGAATCCTCGGGGAGGGATGTTGCCCACGACGGCGAAGCACCTGGCAAATCGCTTTTTTACTTCTCTTGGGGAGATGTACGGAGCTTGGCCCGAGCCCCCGTCTGAGAAACCGCCAGCCAAAGAGGAGGAGAGCCGGTGATGATAGGCGAGGGGCGCGAACGGCCGTGAGCGACGTGAGCGGAACACAACTCAAAAAAGGATAATTTTGGTGGAGACATGTTGGCGGAGCTCCTGTAAGATGAGCTGGACCTTTTTCTTTGCCTGGAGAGGATGAACATGGAGATCTATCCCGAATCCTTGGGCCGTTTGGTCCGCGATGATCTTCTGCAGAGCCAGTCCTTTTTCGAGCCGGGGCAGTTCGCGTACATCCTGGAGATTTCGGTGAAGCACTATCTTCGCCACCACCCGGTTGAGTTGCTGGAGGTCACGCTGGATCCGAGTTTTCTGGCTGAGCTGCGGACGGCTGGAGTAGAGGTGGAACGGGTTTGCGGTATGGTGGCTTCACGGTTGCTGGGATCGGGTGGCGGAAGAGTTCGGATCCACGTGGTTGGCCGTGCCGGTATGGGGCTTGGCTCCCGGGAGTTGGGCCTGGGTCCGGGAGATTACAGGTTTGTGGAGGGCGGCAGTGCTGCCGGGGATCTCGTGGCCCATTTTCTGGATGGCGACACGGAGGTCTATTCTCAGCTTTTCGAAGGAGAGCTCCATCTGGCGCCGGGCAAGGTGACTCGGTCGTGGGTATTGAAGCGGATTATCGAGCAAAAGTATGGGGAGATTCGCAATATTTACGAAGGTCGTCTGCCCCCGTCGCAACTGGAAGCACTGGATGTACTTGAGGTTCGGGTCGAGCTTCATGGAAGCGGCGGTCTGGAGGTCGAGATCGAGCCCGTCGGCCGGCGCCAGCGGGTTCGTTTGGGGGAACGGGTTGAGATCTGCGAAGTCGAGGCCAACCGGAAGCTGAGTTTCATCGTTCTGCCGCGAGGCCAGGAGCTTAGCCCGCCGGAGGTAAAGAATTGCTGGGTCGCCGTGGCTTCCCACGGCAGACTCGAAGTGGCAGCCTGTATCCGTGATCCGTTCGAGCTTCAAGATTCGAAGGTCCTGGCTTTTGTGAACCCCAGGCATGGTCCCGCGGCGGAGGCCTGTGTGGAGCTTTGCCTCGTGGACCGGAAGGGCTCGCTCCAGATCTTTCGGGGAGGCGTGGACGGCCTCACCCCGGCGCTTGCGCCCGGCGTCGTCGTCGATTTGCGGTTGTCGGGAAGGAGTCGGACCGGATTTAGCCTGGAATCGACGGGCAGAGGCATTGTGGAGACGGAAGTCCTTTCGTTGGAAAGGCCTGAGCCTGTGGCGGCGCCTGGATTCTTGACGCCGGAGCTCTTGGCCAGGGGATTCGATCTAGAGTTCCTCTTGAGGGGAAGCCAGTTCCAAGGAGGGGAGGTCAAGCTCATCTGTCGCCAGGACAATGAGATCCTCGAAGTCGGGAGCGGTCGGGTCCGCCAAGGGCAGGTGCGTTTTTCGGTGTCTCCCTTAGAAAGTGGGCTCGATGAGCCGCTCTCCTTTTGGGTTGCGTCCAGGCTTCACGAGCTGCCGCTGACCTTGGAGGGGAACGGGCGTGATTCGCCATTGCTTTCCCTTCCCATTTATCCGATTCCTCCCGGTGCTCGGCCGCTTTTCGGCCGCGACAATTTCCTCTTTTCGGGGGAAGAGCTATTGTTTGGGGACGAACGTCTCCGTCTGGTTCGATGGTCTCCCACGTGGAAAGTTGTTTTCCCCGATCCGGAGGCGTATCCCTATTTCCTGTGGCGCTCTTCTCCAAGGTTGCCTCGGCGGTTCGAAGTCTTGAGGGAGTCGTTCGCCGTGGAAGGTGACCAGACTATCCAGCGCGTGGTCATCGGTGCGGATTGGAAAGGCAGAGTACCGATGGAGGGGGAGAAGCTCGTGTCCATTGCGGCCCTGGGGCGTGATTCCTACATGTTTATCGAGTCCGACGGGGTTGGCGGTGTCCGGATCTTGAAAGCGGCCGGTCGAGTTCACAACGTTTCCCTGAACTTTCAGCCGCTGGAGTCCGTGACTTCCCTGCCTTCTGGGCGCAGTCTGTTGGTGGCCGGAAACGCCCTCTTCGGAGTGGAGTTTGGCGAAGGTAGCTTGGAGCTGGCTCTTCTTGGGCATTATCTTTCGAGCGACGCCCTGAGTGTCGGAATACGCCTGACTTCCGGGGATGTGGCGGACGGGGATCTGAGTTCCATCACGATTGCCGCCCATGATGTTCGGAGCTTGGTTCTGACGAAGGAGTGAGGTATGTCACGGCGTTTCTATCTTCAGCGGCGGGAGTCGAACGAGGTCCACGCTTACCAGGTGGGGGATTGGATCGATGGCGCCTTCAACGGGAAACCTCTGTCGTTTCGGCTACAAGCCCTGGAGCATGGGGGGAAGAAGCGTTTTCTTCTGGGTTTTCGGGATGCCACGGGCCACCAGCAGTTCTTGGGTCGGGTTCAGGGGGACAATCTGGTTTTCAAGAGCGCTCACACTTCGGTGTACGAGCAGTTCGCTCCTCGCCGAACGGAGTTCCCTGAGAGCGGTGTGCGGCAAGGTGATATTCTGGTTGGCTCGAACATTTGGAGCGTCGATTATTGGGTGCCAAAAGCCTTTTCCACCAGGGAGAAGGCTTTTGTTTTGAGGGCGCGGGATGGCGGAGTTGTGGCTGTTCCATGTGCTGGAGGCGGCCTCCGGATGTTGACCTCCGATGAGCAGGCCACGCGCCCTGTAACGGGTGATGACCTCTTGCTTTTTTCCGCAAAAGAGCTGGAGAGCGGAAGCACGAGGCGCGCCTGTTTCTTGGCGGACGATGTTCTGTACGAGGTCGTGCTGCCAAGAGCGACCAAGGTGCAAGCTGACTTTCGGCTGGCGACCATCGGTTTTGTGCTGCAACCAGATCTCCACTGTGTCACCTTGGGCTTTTCGGACGATTGCACCGTAAAGCTCCACTGGGAGGGACTGGGAAGAGGTTCTCCCGTGTCGGGGGGGGATCAACCGCTTTATACGCTCTGGTTCGAGGCCTTGAATTGCCGAGTGGACGGGGCCGCGGTCTTTTCGTCCATGGGCCGCGCATCCGACTCTGGAACCGATCTGGAGGAGCTCAACGAGTTCTTGCGTGGCTGGATGGCCGCCAGCTCGATGGACGCAGAGACTTCCGTGGCGCCGTCTTCTTCTGGAGAGCGCCCGAAAACGGAGGTTTCTCCCCGGGCTTCAGAGTCTGAGCTCCCGGCGAGGTCTCGCACGGCCTCTGGTGAGGCCGTGGTCAACCAGCAATTCGTCCTGGAGAAGTGCCGTAAGGTTCTGAGCAAGGCCCGGGAGATGTCACGGGGGCCGGAAGTGGAGAGTCAGGCAGACGATCTCCAGCGCCTTCTCGATGTCAAAGACTACCACGAGGCGTCGATTCTTGCCGAGCGCCTAAAATGCGCTCTCGATGGATTGGAGCGCCAACGGGAGAGAGCCTGCCAGAACCTCGTGCATGGCCGCCGTTTTCGTGTGGGTGCCTCGGACTTTTGGTTCCTGGAGCGCCAGCGGCTGGCCAGACAGGAGGTGCCGCAGCCGGAAGATTATCCCGCACTCATCCTTTGCTGCCAGCCGACCCTCCTTTGCACCATCGAACAAGAGTCTGAGAAGCTCCGCCTCACTTCCGGTGCTGGAGGCGAATCCGTCATGGCTCCTGAGCTTCATCTGGGCCGCTATTCGCCGTCGGAGACGGAGCATGAACCCGATGAGCGCATGTTTCGCCCACCGGCGGCAGCGGGAGGCGCGGCGGAACTCCTCTTTCCCCGGGCCAACTATTCTGTTTCCTCCAGAGCAGCCCGCTTCTTTCTCCAAGAGGGAGAATTGATTGTGGCTCCGTGGCGGGAGAACCGTTTCGAAGGCGATAGAGTGGTCGTCAACTTCCAATTGGTCCTGGAAGAGCCCCAGGATCGGGCCCTGCTCAAGGATGGAGATTGGCTGGTTCTGGGCAACCTCCTGCTGAAGCTTCAACGCCATCCCACCGCCGAAGCCTGGGAGGTTCTGCTGGCTGGAGCCCTGCTGGAGAGCTCTGACGAGGAGCTTTTCTTAGGTCCGCTTCTGGCGGACAGCGTCGGGCTACCAACCTTTCCCCCGACCGATGCACCGGAAGCGCCCGCCGAGGTCTCCATGGCCTCCGGCCCCGGAGTCGCCACCACCGGAGAAGACCAGGCAGCCCAAGCTCAGGCTCGGATCCGCTTCCAAGCCGGTTGCCAGCTCACGGAAGGAGATGCCCCCCCCGATGGCACCGGTTATCGTTTCGGCACCTACCTCATTCATTGTGAATCCGACGATGCGGGAATCCGTCTGCGGTTCGATTCCAATCGCATTCCTCTCCTCAGATTCGGGAGGTCGGATGCGGGAAAACTCCTTTACAGTCAGCAAAAGCGCCTCACCCGGGTTCAAGGAGGACCCCTTTACCCAGAGGCTGAGACCCTGGCCGTTGGCCTCAACTGGAGCCGGACACGGGACCTTCCCGGAGTCGATCTTCGGCTCTACGAAGAAGGCACGGAATGGGAGCCGAGCCCTCTGTTTTTCGAGATAGCCTTGGATCCAGAGACGAAGGAGCCTGTCTGCCAGCCCGGTAGTTGGGGGGCGCCCCTCTCCAGAGCCGACAAATCCGCACCCTTGGCCCATCTCCGGGATGGGGAGATCTCGCCGAATGCGGAGCTGCGGCCGGGCGACCTGCTCGTCTGCCCTCCCGTGACGTTTCAAGTGTCGGAAGTCGAAGGGGTCCAGGGCATGGAGCTCGAACTCGACATCTTGTTGGTGACTCTGGCTTCAGGGAGGACGGGTTGGATCGCCGGCCTGGAGGCGGAGCTGCCCGATCCCGATGAATGGGTGTTGCGGATTCCCGCTCCCGTCACTTCTTGGAAAAAGGCTCGCTGGACCAGCGCCGGTCGATTCGAGATTCAGGAGGAATTCGAAATGCTGGGGCTGGAGGAGCCCGCCTTCCCCGTTTCGCCGGAAGCGAGCTTTCATCTTTTCGAGGCGCCCCGGATCACCATCGGTGGGCCAGGTTCTTGCGCAACCCTCGTGCATCGAGATTTGCAACCCGGTGCCCTCTTCGCCGAGATCGAATCGGCCGATCCGGGAGCCTGCCTCAGACCGCTTGGCCCCGGAATCTCTCTTTGGTGGCGCCGCGGAGACGAGCGGGTCGATCCCGTGCCGCCGGAAGGTATCTCGTTGCAGGAAGGTGATCGGTTTGGCATCGGCAAGGCCGAGCTGGAATTCCAACTCACTTTTTGAAACAATCTCGATCATCGCCACCCCTTTTCTCAGGGTTGAGTTCCGCTCCCATCGCTCACATCCGTTGCGCGCTGCTTCGCCTTTCACGCCGCCGCCGCGCCGTGATGAGAGTTCCGGGCAGATCAGATTTCTGCCAGCATCTGAGGCCTCCCCGCCAAGGAGTTTTCCTGTGTCAAGAAGACCCTCTTCCGCCAGCGCCCTTCCATGGATCGGCACTCTAGCTTGCCTCTTGCTCCTGGTTCTGGCGGCCTGGTACTGGTGGAGGCCCGGCAGACCGGAGCCGCGGCTGGAGGCCCCGGAAGAAGCGGTGGCAGCCTTCTATTCAGGATTGGCCGCTCTTGCCGTTGATGAAAGAGAACTGGCAATCGATCAGTTTCGGCGGGCGGTGGCGCTGGCTCCGGAAGAACCAGCTATCTGGGCGAATCTCGGGCTGGCCGAGCTCCGGGCCGGCCAGATGGAAGGTGCCGGAAAAGACCTGGCTCAGGCTGCGAGCCTGGCCCCAACCCACGGGGAAGTGCGGTTTTTCCAGGGCCTCCTGGAAAGCCGAAAAGGCAATCCGGCGGAGGCCATCCGCCACTTTGGGGACGTGATTCGTCTCAATCCCGGCCATCTCCAAGGGCGGTACTCCATCGTGAAGGAGATCCAGAGACGTGGCGAAGAAGGCAAAAACGACGAGATCAGCAGGCTTTGGGAAGAAATGCTGGAACTGCGGCCGGCGAACCTTGCCATTCTTCTGGAAATGGCACGCCAGGCCGCGGAAACCGGTCACCGGCAGAGGCTTGACCGTGCCGTCCTAGGCCTCTCCAAACAGGCGAAAAACTGGCCGGACCAGGCGCAAAAGGCCTTTGAAATGCTGGAGAAGGCCGCCGGAGACAAAGATGTTACGGCGGCCCGGGTCCGGGCCTTGGTCCTCCGAAACCTGTTGGTCCGAACCTACGAATTCCGGCGGGACCTGGCGGAGGTCCACACGCCTCCAGAGAACCCCGGCGCACCGCTGGAAAGGTTCATCATTCTGGCCACTCCACCGGTGGAAACCGCCGAGCCGGACATGGCCTTGGGTTTTCAGATAGAACTTTTTCCTGAGCCCGCCGCCACGGCGCAAAACCGACAAAACTCGGGAGCCGGCGCTGGAAGAGTTACGGATGAGGCGGGGAGATCTAAGACCGGATCTGGAGGAACCCCGGAAACGCCGGAAAAACCTTCCGGCGGCTCCAGAGAGGCTCCGAAACAAGCAGGGAGACCTGTCACCGTCTCCAAGGAAGCCTCGTAAGGGCGCTGGACCTCTTTCTTACCGCTCTGGCTGAAGGGCGAAGGTCAGCCTCTTCTCGTGGCTGGCGGTTTCTCGGGCATCGTTCAACTTCCCCCGGGCAAGTCGTTGCTCCCATTGCGGGACAAGAAACGGAGGAGCCTCCTTCCTTTGGATTGGAACTCCGATTTTAGAATGGATCTCGCCGTCTGCGGTTCCGGGGGGTTGAAGCTGGCACTTCAGGGGAACAACAGCAAGTTCGAAGTCCAGGAAAAGATTGTCCCGGAGTCCCTTTCCAAGGCTGGCTGTGGAGCGGTCTGGGCCGTGGACCTAGAGATGGACGGAGACCTCGATCTTCTAATGGTTACAGGTGGCTCTGCCGTTCGAGCCTTGCAAAACAACGCCGACGGGTCGGCGATTCTCTTAGACCCGTTTCAAGGCTTGGACGGCGCCCGGGCATTCGCCTGGGGGGATCTTGACCTGGACGGCGATCCTGACGCGGTCTTTCTGGATGGGGCTGGCCGCCTGAGGATCTACGCCAACGAACGCGGGGGCAGGTTCCGGTCACTTTCCGGCCTCCCCGATCAAATTGGCCGGGACTTGGTTATGGCCGATACAGACGGAGACGGCCACTTGGAACTATTGCTTCTGACCCGGAAGGGCGGCGTCAAAGCCTGCACGCTGCTTCCCGGCCACCAAGGTTGGAGCTGCGCCACTCTCATTGATCCGCCAGTGGAAAGGGATTTACCGGAAAAGCTGCTCTTGGGAGACCTGGACAACAACGGCGCTCTCGATTTGGCTCTTGCGGGGCCAAGTCGAACCGGAATCTGGCTTGGAACCGGCGGGGACTTTTCAAAGCTGGAAAAGGTGCTTGATTTCGGGGCTACGGCCCTAGCCGACATCGACGGGGATGGCAGGCTAGAGGTGATGGGCCTGACGAAAGATGGGGAGGCAGTCCTAGCCAGGTCCCGGGGAACACTGGACTATCGATGGCAAGTCCTTCGCCTTCGTGCCCAGCAGGTTGCCGGAGACCAGCGGATCAATTCGTTCGGCCTCGGTTCCGTCGTGGAGTTTCGGGCCGGCCTCCAGTACCAGAAGCTCCTCGTGGAGGGACCGCTGCTCCACATTGGCCTTGGGCGTGCGCGGAAATCGGATGTCGTTCGGATCCTCTGGCCCAACGGCACCGTCCAGGCCGAATTCGATCTAGATTCCAACGCCGTGGCCGTGGCCGAGCAGCGCCTGAAGGGCTCCTGCCCTTGGCTCTTCGCCTTCGATGGACAAGAGGTTCGGTTCGTCACCGATCTTATCTGGCGATCTCCCCTTGGGCTCCGTATCAACGCACAGGAGACGGCTGGCGTGGTCCAGACCGAGGATCGCGTCAAAATTCCAGGTTTCATGCTCTTTCCCGTCGATGGCCAGTACGATCTCCGGATTACCGCCGAGCTTTGGGAGACCCATTTCTTCGATCATCTCTCTCTCATGGTGATCGACCATCCAGCCGACACCGAGATTTCTATCGACGAACGGTTCTCCATCCCGCCGCCCTCCCTTGACCCCGTCTTGACCTCGCCTCTCAGGCCGATCCTCCGCGCTCTTGCCCAGGGCGGGAACGACGTGACAACCCTGATCCGGGAAAAGGATGGCCAGTACCTTGCCTCCTTCGGGCTGGGCCGCTACCAGGGAATCGCCAACGAACATTTCGTAGAGCTGGAGCTTCCACAAGCGGCGGATGGCCACGGCTACCTCGTGGCCGAGGGATGGGTCCAGCCCACCGACAGCTCTCTCAACGTGGCCATGGGCCAGGGCCGCCATTCCCGGCCCACCCCACTCTCGCTGGAAACCTATGGGCCCGACGGCCATTGGCGGATCGCCAGGAAAAACATCGGCTTGCCCGCAGGGAAGAACAAGAGGATGCTCATCCCCCTCAAGGGGCTGTTCGAACCTTTCGGACCCCGCAGGCTCAGGCTCAGAACGAATCTCGAAATCTACTGGGATCGGATTTCCTGGGTGGAAGCTCCCTCTGGCGCATCGATCCAGATGACGCGGCTTCCGGCCAGCAAAGCCACACTCCACCATCGCGGCTACTCCGTCGTGGAAAGAGCCTCCCGTTCAGCTCCGGAACTCCCCCGCTACGGAACATTGCAGGGAATCGGGCAACGCTGGCTCGATCTGGAGGGTTTCTACACGCGGTACGGCGACGTCTTGGAGCTCCTGGAAACGACCGATGACCGAACGGTCATCATGAATGCCGGCGATGAACTACTCCTGAAGTTTGCTGCCCCCGACCCGCCTCCCTCCGGGTGGCGCAGGGACTTCGTCCTCGTCGCTGACGGTTGGGTCAAGGACGGCGACTACAACACCGCATTTTCCAAGACCGTTCGGCCACTGCCATCCCACGACTGGCCCCAATACGACTCCATGCCCGCCTCCTTGGAAGCCGAGCCAGTCTTTAGGCGTTATCCCGGCGATTGGCTGCGTTACCATACCCGCTACGCGACGCCGGAGCCCTTCTTCCAAGCCCTCGTTCCCGCCAAGCAAGACTGAACTTGCCACAACCGGAGGCGCGGGCGATCCCGGCGCACACGCTGATCCGCTCTTGTCCAATGCGGTCTTACGGTTGGTTCACAAACCGTAGCGAGCGCAGCGGATCCTTGGGGAAATCCCCACGAGCAGTTCGCAAACCACTGGTGTCAGCAGAGCAAACATCAAGTTGAACAGGAACTCTTCAAGCCCAGCTTCTTTAGGATCACCATCATGGGACACCACTTGGTGAAGGCCGACTGAAAGAGGTTGAGGCCCACGAAGGCCGTGAACCACAGGATGTTCAGGTTGATCGTGAGGGCGAGTACCACGGAGAGCATGATGAAAAAACCCGCGATCATGCGCAGGGCATCGTCTACGGTCATGGATTTCTGGGACATAATCGATTCTCCAGACTTGAGGTGTGCCTCAATGAAACTTCATTCGGAAGGTTTGCCCTTTCAGCGATGCCTCCCGCTGAGGTAGAATGGTAAAATAAACCAGCAATTGTCGCGCCAAAATCAGGCGCGAGGTGGAAAAAGCGAGCCTGACAGCCGCAAGCATCGTCTTTTTTGCACATCCGGACAAAACCAAGATCCTTGTTATCGCATCTGTTGCTCCGTCTGTACCATGAATTGCTGCATCATGTTGCGCTGCAATTGATGCACGAATGTTGCGTTTTTTCCCGGTAGTGTGTCTTTGCTGGGGGCCACGAGGCGGTCCTGAAGCGGCACGGGTCCGATCCTACAAGGCGATCCCACTCAACATGGAGGAACTCAGCGCTTCTGAAGCCGGTTGTGGGCCGGCCCAGTTGTAATCGACCCTCAGCGTTCCCGGCATTTGACTCAAGGTGGCACGAAGCTTGCTATCTGTGGCGATGTCTAATAGAACGTGCGGCAACTGGCCGCGGAACAAATGAACAGCCTTATTTCCAAAACGGAATAGGGGGATAAGATGCGTGCAACTTTCTTGTCGGATTGGTCCGCGGATCATCCATGGCTAACCGTTGTCTTGAGCGTGATCATCACGGCTTTGATGGTTTCGTTCATTCCAAGGATCAAGATCGATACCGACCCGGAGAACATGCTGGATAAGAGCGAGCCGATCCGGGTTTTCCATCAGCAATCGAAGAAGCGTTTCTCCGCGTACGACCGAGTCCTTGTGGCGGTCGTGAACGACGATGATCCGGACGGAGTTTGGAATCCGGATACCCTGGCGCGCGTCCACAAGCTCGTCAAAAAGATTGAACGGATGGAAGGTGTGCGGCCGGTGAATATCGTGGCTGCCTCCACGGTGGATGACATCGAGCAGGTGTCGGAGGGCACGGTTCGTTTCCGTTGGCTTATGGCGGAGCCGCCAAAGACGCGAGAAGCGGCCCGGCATATCCGGGACCGTGCCCTGGCCAACCCCATGCTGGCCGGAACGGTGGTGTCGCTGGACAAAAAGGCGATGACGATGTACGTCGCCATCGAGGGGAAGGAATACGGACACTCGGTGGCCACGGGAATCAAGAAGGTGATTGCCGAGCTGGCCGGGCCGGAAAAATACTATATCACCGGCTTGCCAGTGGCTGAAGACACCTTCGGCGTGGAGATGTTCGAGCAGATGGCGGTGACCGCGCCCTTGGCTGGCCTGGTGGTCTTCCTTTTGATGCTCTTTTTCTTCAGGCGATTTGGCATGGTTGTGGCCCCCATGCTCGTTGCCATGATGAGCATCGGCTGGGCCATGGGCCTTCTTATTGGAACAGGGTTCACGGTTCATATCATGAGCTCCATGATTCCAATTTTTCTCATGCCCATCGCGGTGGTGGATTCGATTCACGTTCTGAGCGTGATGTTCGACCGTCTACGCCACGGCGAAGAGCGGAAGGCAGCTCTAGCCGCCACCTATGAAGAGCTTTTCTGGCCCATGCTCTACACATCCCTCACGTCGGGTGCGGGATTCGCCTCTCTTATCCTCACGCCTATTCCCCCGGTGCAGGTCTACGGCGGGTTTGTGGCGTTCGGGATTGCCGCGGCCTGGTTCTTGACCATGACCTTCCTGCCCGCATACGTGATGCTCCTTCCCCAAAAGGGTCTCCAGCGTCTTGCTGCCTCGACCGACTCCGAAGGAGAAGTGGATCACGGCAGGATAGCCCGCTGGTTGGAGCGGCTGGGACCATGGACCGTACGGCGTTCCAGGCTTCTTGTGGCGGGAACCGTCCTCGTCGCCATCATCTCCGCGGTGGGGATTTCCATGATCCGCATCAACGACAATCCCACCCGCTGGTTCCACGCGGGCCATCCCATCCGGGTCGCGGAAAAGGTTCTGAACGAGCGGCTCAGTGGCTCCTACCTGGCCTATCTGGTTTTAGAAGCGAAAAACCTCGATGCAGACGGTGCTTACCTGTCGGAGCTGGAAACCCGGCTCACGGAGTGGTCCAAGAAGTTGGAGGACGGCGCGGACGAATTCCAGGCATCGGGACAGGAAGCCCTTGCCCTTGTCAAGAAGGCGTTCCCAGAAGCAGCCAATTCTGAAAACCCCCGTGAGGCAGTTCTTCTCCAGGCCATGAGCGCCCTGGAGGATAAACTCTATGAAGTTGACGATGACCAAGGCACCGCCATGGAGGAAGTCCTGCGTTGGCTGGGAGACGAGGCCGGAAAAACCAAACCATGGTCGGATCCCGCGGCCTTGAGGCGCCTTGAAAAGCTCCAGCGCCAGATCGAGAAACTTGACGGCGTTGGCAAGGCCCTGGCCATTACCGATGTCGTTCGGAAGGTCTATCAAGAGCTGCGTGGCGGTGATCCGAAACACTCGGTCATCCCACCTACGAGTTCCGCGGTGGAACAGTCTCTTCTGACCTTCCAAAGCAGCCACCATCCCGAATGGCTCGATCACTACGTGACGCCTGATCGCCGGGCAATCAACGTGTGGGTGATGCTCCGTTCAGGGGACAACATCGACGTGACAAGGATCGTCGGACAAGTAGAAAAGCTGTTGGACGAAGAGCCATTTCCCATGCCGGTACAGCGAAAATGGGCTGGCCTGAGCTACCTCAACGTTGTTTGGCAGGCCCGGATGGTAGGCGGGATGGTCTGGTCGCTCCTGGGGAGCTTCGTCGTGGTTTTCTTCATGATGGTCCTTCTTTTCCGCTCGTTCTGGTGGGGCTTTCTCACCATGGTTCCCCTCACCCTCACCATCGCGCTGATCTACGGCATCATCGGCATCGTGGGAAAGGACTACGACATGCCGGTGGCTGTCCTGAGCTCGCTGACGCTGGGGCTCAGTGTTGATTTTGCCATCCATTTCCTGGAGCGGATCCGATCAGTCTACGCAGAGGTGGGAGATTTCAATAGGGCCATCGAAGAGATGTTCCGCGAACCGGCCAGAGCCATCAGCCGGAACGTCATCGTCATCGCCATAGGCTTCGTGCCGCTCCTGGCGGCGACCCTGGTTCCCTATCAGACGGTGGGCTTCTTCCTGCTCGCCATCATGTTGATCTCAGGAGTCGCAACGCTGATGATCTTGCCTGCTCTGTTGGCCGTCTTCGGTGAAAAACTGCTGGAGAAGGCGGAAGTGACTCATTCGACATATCGGAACGAAAGCTAGAAGACAGGAGGAACGATCCATGAAACCGACAAGACTCCACGGGTCCCAGAAGACCCGGATATTTGGCCTTATCGCGGTCTTGGCACTTTTCGCCCTGGCTGCCCCCATGCCTGCCATGGCAAAGCCCGATGCAAACCTCACCGCACAGCAGATCGTCCAACGCGCCAACTATTCTTCCTACTATTCGGGGAAGGACGGCCGTTCCAAGGTCAAGATGACCATCACAGATTCTCAGGGGCGGGAAAGAAGGCGCGAACTAACAATTCTCCGCCTCAACTCCGTGGTGGGGCCGGAAGCCGGGAAGGGATCGGACCAGAAATATCTGGTGGTCTTCCACCGCCCCGCCGACGTCCGGGGAATGGTTTTCCTGGTCTGGAAACGCGCCAAGGGCGACGATGACCGCTGGCTCTATTTGCCTGCCCTTGACCTTGTGAAACGGATCGCCGCCGGGGATGAGCGAACCAGCTTCGCCGGCTCGGATTTCTTTTACGAGGACGTCTCCGGTCGCGGTCTCCAGGAAGACGAGCACAAGCGCCTTCCCGATGAGGATGGCCTCTATGTCATCGAGAACACTCCCAAAAAACCGGGCTCCGTCGAGTTCGCAAGTTACAAGGTTTGGATCGACCCCGAGACCTTCATCCCCATGAAGGGCCAGTACCTCGATAGATCCGGCAAAGTGTACCGCACCATGGAAGTCCAGGCGGTGGAGACCATCCAGGGCAATCCCACGGTCACGAAGAGCAAGATCGCCGATGTAGGCCGAGGAACCACGACGATCCTGGAGTTTACCGGTGTCAAGTATGACGTCGGGCTGCCCGACAAGATCTTCTCCGAGCGGTATCTACGCCGCCCGCCAAGGAAATACCTGCGGTAGCACCCCCCTGAACCAGGGAATCTCATCACGGATCCGCTGCATCGGCTGATCCAGCGTATCCACCGGCGTCTCCGTCAGGAGGAGCCTCAGCGAAGAGCATGACGACACCTGGTGTCCGACTCTCCTCCTCCCTGGCGGAAACGCGCCCGCTGCCTCGCGGCGATCCGTGATGATGACTCCGGTCTGGCGTTTCACGCCAACCCCAATGAAATAAGTCTCGCGCGAATCCCGGCAAACTTACCCATGAGGGAGAATGGAACGATGTCAATGATGCGCAAGCTCAATCTCCAAAGCGTTATCTTCGCCGTACTGGCGGTGATTGCCGCCGGAGCACCAACGAGCCTCCAGGCCCAGGTCGAGGTCCACGGCTTCGCGGAGCTGGATACTGCTGCCCGCCTCCAGGATGACCCGGCTATGGAATCGGACTTCACACTGCAGGAAGCGAGAGCCCAGCTCAAACTGGAGGCATTCGGCGACCTGGCGGAAGCCCATGTCAAGCTCGACTTTGTCCGTGACGAGCTACTTGGTGAAACTCGCATCGAAGTTCGGGAAGCTTATGTAACCGCGACCCTGGGCGAATCGGTTGAGTTGCGGGCTGGTCGGCAAATCCTGACTTGGGGGACAGGTGATCTGCTATTCCTCAACGATCTCTTCCCGAAAGACTACATAGCCTTCTTCGTTGGCCAGGATGATGAGTATCTCAAGGCGCCATCCAATTCCGTAAAGCTCGACCTCTTTGCCGGAGATACCACCTTCAGTCTTGTGTGGACGCCCATCTACACGTCGGATGTCTTTCCCACGGGTGAAGTTCTGAGCATAGGTCTTCCGGAAGGCATGGTCTTGGAGGCCAAGGCTCCCCCGAAGAGACTTGGCGAGGGCGAGTTCGCTGGCCGGATCGCCCGCACCGCCGGCTCCACGGAGCTTGCCGCCTACGGCTACTATGGCCGGCTACCGCAGCCCATGGGGATTGACGAAAGCGGGATGCCCTTTTTCCCTCGCCTTTGGCAGGCAGGCGCAAGCATCCGGCGCCCTCTCTTCGGCGGGATTTTCTGGCTTGAAGGAGCCTGGGGCGCCACCGAGGGCGATCCCAACGAGACCGTTCCAGAGGACGCCGGACACGCCTTTGCGGGCTTCGAGCGGGAAATGGCCAAGGATTTTACCGTGGGAGTCCAGGTGCAGGTGGATGCTCCGCGGGAAGGCGATTCCAGGACCCAGCTCACGCTACGTCTCACCAAGTTGGCCAGGCGCCAGACCGTACGCATTGGATTCTTCGGGTTCTATTCACCTGATGACAAGGATGGCCACCTGCGCCCATCCATCAGCTATGACCTGAGCGATTCCGTGCGCCTTACCGCTGGCGCCAACATCATGTGGGGCGATGCCACCACGCCGTTCGGCCAGCTCGAAAAGAACACCAACGCCTATGCCCGAGTCAGATATTCATTCTGATTTTTTTTCTGGGGCAGGGCGATGCCCCCGCCCCAGCGGGGCCTGTTTGTTCAAAGATCACTGGTCATAATGAAGAGCGGCCTTCGATTAAAGGTGTCGTAGAGGGGGCGGAGCCGATCTGCACTGTAGTATTTCCGAATGTCTACGACCTTCTTGTAGCGGCTCACCACATCGATGGGCACGTTGTCGTAACAGCCGTTCCGTAGCGAAACCAACCGTCCCGATACACCGTCCAGGATCAGGTCGAGGGCTAGATTCCCGAAAGCCATGGGGACGATGGAGTCCATGGCATCGGGTTCTCCGCACCGGACCAGATAACCCAGCCGCTGGCTAATGACGTTGACGCGAATCCCACCATTGTATTTCGGCGAGATCTCCTTGAGAAGCCTCGCCACCTTGTCGCCGATTCCGCCAAGCTTGCGGTGGCCGTACTGGTCTTTTTCAATACTTTCGAAACTCATTCCCTCCGCTTGCTTCATCGTGGCGCCCTCGGAAACCAGCACCACGGAGTAGTTGCTCGGATGGCGTCGTCGATCCTCGGAAAGCAGCTCCGCGAGGCATTCGATTTCAAAGGGGTGCTCTGGAATGACACATCGGTCGCCGGCCCCCGCCAGTGTGGGAAGCATGGCCGTGAATCCGGCATATCGCCCAAAGACTTCCACCACTAGGAAACGTTCGTGGGACCCGGCCGATGTCCGCAGCTTTCGCGTCAGCTCCAGGGTCCGTGTGACGCAAGTGCTGAAGCCGATGCAGTAGTCGGTGCCGGGCACGTCGTTGTCCATGGTCTTTGGGATGGCGATGATCTTGACGCCTTCCTCGTGAAGGCGTCTGCCGTAGCTCAGGGTATCGTCGCCGCCAATGGGGATCATGTAGTCGATCCCCAGGAATTCCAGATTCTGAAGAATAATAGGAGTGACGTCGTTGATCTCGTCCGTATAGCGGTCTCGGAGATGGGGCGGGACGATTCGTCGTGGAAGGTGGCTTGGCCGGGTTCGCGAAGTGTGCAAAAAAGTGCCGCCGGTGCGACCGGCGCGGTTCACCAGGTTTTCCGTCAGCAATTGCACGCAGTCGCTGTTATCGGCGTTCTTGTCGGGAATAAAATCTACCAGGCCGGCCCATCCGCGGCGGATTCCAAGAACTCGGTACCCCTCGCGAAGGGCACGATAGGTCACGGCTCGAATGGCGGGGTTGAGGCCCGGAACATCGCCGCCGCCTGTCAAGATGCCGATGGTCTTCTGCTTCTTAGTCATTTTATTTGCTCCTTCAGGTCTCGCCAATTCGGCCTTCCATGTCGGCTCCCCCGGAATCACGTGGCCCTCGGCCGAGTCCGCTTCTGCTTCTTTCGTTTCCCCGGCGCCCAGGCCCGGGCCCGGCGTTTTTTTACCGCGGTGGGAGGCTTGATTTCAGTGATACTAAGATTGGTCTTTGTCTCCGCATAGCAAAAATATAGGAACCTGCCGTCCAGGGATACCTCGATCTCCCTGGGTGCGGCAAAGGGAACTGAGAAAACCTCGGTGCCTTTGTTTTCAAGAAGATTCCAGATCGTAAGGACCGCCGACTTCGCCCCGGTGGGGACAAAAAAGATCAACCGTTTCCCGTCAGGCAACCAGCGAGGCCGGACGATGGCACCAAGGGAACCAAAATCCAATCGCCGGTACCGACCCGTCTCCACCTCGTAAAGAAACCAAGCGTCTGGACCCCATCCGCCGGCCATGGGTCCACCGTTCGCCCGGACCCAGCCAAGGATATGTTTTCCGTCACGAGACCAGTCTTCGGCGTAGAACTGGCCCAAGCCGGTGAGAGGCAGGAAACGGTGGATCCTTCTTTCCACGTTCAGAAGAACCGTTCCCCGATGATCCACCGAGTACGCGATTTCTTCTCCATCGGGCGACCAGAGCAAGGAAGACTGGTAGCCCCACTCCGGAATGGGAGCCGTAGATTCAGTCAGTTTGTCAAAACTCGCACCGTTGGCCTTCACAACCCACAAGGCCAATTGCCCATCGCGATTTGCCACGAAAGCCAACTTGCTTCCGTCTGGGGCCCAAGCCGGATAGCCAGCTCCAGGAATGGAGGCGGCGACCTTTCCCCGCAAGCCTCGCACCTGGATCGAAAAGTGTGCCCTCTTGGCGTTGTAGCGGGTCAGCGCCAAGTGCTGTCCGGCTGGGGAAAGCTCGACGTCCACAATGTCCAGGCGCTTATCGCCCGGATAGAGGCCGGTTGGGGTGCCCATCACCGCTTCGCGGCCCAGGTCAATGCCCAATCTTTTCAACCTATTCGACTTCTGACGCACAAGTGAAACCATTCGCCGGCCTCCACGGGAGAAACTTGGCGACAGGGCATATCCCTTCAAGCGCACGGGCTTGGGGCCGGATTCTATGCGTCCTGTCTTTTCATCGATAGCCATCCTCCAGATCGTCGTGGCGAGTTTTCCCACTGATCGGATACCGCTGAAATAGAGGTAGCGCCCCCCGTGAGACCAGATCGGCCTCCAAACCGCTGAAAAACCCGCAAGAGGAAGACGCCTGGCATTCTTGCCCATGGAGGAAACAGTCCAGATCTCCGCTGTGCCTGTCTTGCGATTTCTTAGCCAATAGGCGATTCGTTGCCCGTGGGGCGACCAGTCGGGTTCCAGCCCGTTTTTCGCAAGAACCCGAGTCTTCCCATTTTGCAGGTTGACAGCCTCGACGCGGCTTGACGATGGGATAAACGCGAACCCCTCCGGGTCCGACATCCCGGTGGAAAAGGCGATCTCTTGCCCCGTGGGGGACCAAGAAGGATGCCACGCCGGGGCGGAAGTGAGTTTTTTGGGCTGTTCCAACTCAAGGGGCATGGCATAAAGCGCTCCTTCCCACCAGTGCGCGGCATCGCCAGACGAGTAAAAAGCCACCTGGCGTCCGTCGGGCGAAACGCTCCCCGAGGCCTGAATCCCGGGTAAGGTCCGGGTCAAATTCAATGGCTGGCCGCGGCCGATGGGGAGACGAAAGAGATCGTGGGCTCCCGCGGTCCAAGAGTCATACACGATAAACCGACCGTCAGGGGTGATCCGGGGACGCTCTGGGATCGAAGCACTCAGGACGAAGAGTGGCCGGAATCCTGTTTTTTCACCGTCGGTGTTCGAAACGGCCTCCCTAAAACCCGTCCATAGGAACCAACCGCAAGCCGCGGCCACCGCCATGGCGACCCCCAAACGAACAACTGTGGCGGTCGTTTCGGAGCGGCGGACAGCGCGAGCTTCGCTTTCGGTCAGCCCATGGGATATCTTGCCGGTGCCCCCCGGCCCCGCGCCCCCTGAACCCTTTCCGCGGGATCGCCGGGTTTGGCGGTTCTTTTTCATCCTGCCAGCTCTGGGGAGGACCGCGAGCTCCTCCAATACCTCGAACGCCGACCAGGGCCGCTTCCATGACTTTTTTTCCAGACACCGGCTGATGAGGGGATCGAGCCCCTTCGGCAGCTTGGGATTCAGCTCCGACACCGGCGGCGGTGTTTTCTCAAGGACAGTGGTCAAGCAATGGGCGGTTGTTTCCCCCTCAAAGGGATGGTGGCCCGTGGCCATCTGATAAAGGACGACCCCCAGAGCAAAAACGTCTGACCGGGCATCGGCCGGCCGGCCTCGCAGTTGCTCTGGCGCCATGTAAGAGGCCGACTCAAAAAGGCTTTCCGCTTTACATTCCAACGCCTGAGAGACCGAGACCCCCCAAGAGGAGAGGCTATCTAACAGCAGTTGTTCCCGTGGACAATTGGGCTGCGCCAGGCGCGAGATTTGTTCTTGCAAGCCCTGGCCTAAGCTAGCGGCCAACGGGTCTTTCCCGGAAGGCTCCCTGGTGCCGGAATCGAACTCCAAGTCGGCGAGTCCACAACCCAGGATCCGGATCCCACCCTCCCCATCCACAACGATGTCGGATGGCTTGAGATCGCGGTGGACGATCCCACGCTCGTGGGCGGCGGCCAGGGTTTCGGTGAGCTCCATGGCGACGTCAAGGAAGCGATCCGGTTCCATTCCCGTGGCCGGGATGAGCCCACCAAGAAACGTTCCTTCCACGAGCTCCATTGTGGCAAACCAAAAGCCATCCGCCTCTTCCACGGTATCGATGGGAACGACCCCCGGATGTTCCAAGGCAATCATGACTTGGGCTTCCTGGCGGAGCTGCGCTCGGCGATCCTCATCTTCCACCAGATGGCGAGGAAGAAATCTAAGAGCGACAGCGCGATTCTTTGACGTATCAATGGCGCTCCAAAGGTGGCCTCCAGCCAATCCCTCCAGCGGCTTCTCCAAGCGGTAGACGCCGAGCAGGAAGCCTCTTCCCATTTTCTTTTCCATGACTCCCCTCCGCGGAAGGTTTCCCTCATCATGCACACCATAGGAAAGAAGGTCTATCAAACTCTTTTCCATGACTCCCCTCCGCGGAAGGTTTCCCTCATCATGCACACCATAGGAAAGAAGGTCTATCAAACGCCACCCCATCGTCAAACCCAGATTCTTGAATCGTTCCGGGCCGCCATTTTCTAGAGGCCATTCATCAGCTCTGCGGTTCCATGCCGGAAAAAAGTCCATCTTGGAGGTGCATGATCCACGCCGGAAACCTCAGCTTCAGGGCTATGGGATACGGCCTTTGGGAGATCTCGTCTCCTGCGCTAGTGTGGACCGAAATCTTGGTGGTGCCCAGGTGCAGGGCATGGATCGAGCCTGTCGATTGTCCCTTTTTTTTGGGGTTGGGTCTGCTCGCATCGGCGTCCATCCGGCCACCGCCACTCGCCTTTTCATGGGTCCTGGGGCATCATTCCCGCCGTGGCGGCGTGAGGGGAACGAGGCCTCGGTCATGGTACCGGCCACCCGAAAAAAGCACGCAGCGCACAAAGATGTGGGTCCAGAGAGCTGGCTCCCTGGCGTGGGTCTGGGAGCGGCGCTCCCAGCGGAGGTGCCGGAACCGGAGCGGAGCGTAAGCGCAGCGGAGATAATCGCCGTAGGCGATATCCAGAGCCTCC